>CAYRBH010000006.1:0-59332 GCA_964422585.1 uncultured Gammaproteobacteria bacterium | reverse complement strand
CATCCGTAGCGGAAGCTGTGGATGGATCACCTCCTTTCTAAGGAGTAACCAGTTCGATACTAGCGCGAGCTATGTCGGACAGGTCGATGCATCTGTTATACGTACGTAAACAGATGCCGTGTACCA
This sequence comes from uncultured Gammaproteobacteria bacterium, assembly GCA_964422585.1. Lineage (GTDB taxonomy): Bacteria > Patescibacteriota > Patescibacteriia > UBA1558 > 2-01-FULL-52-15 > CAYRBH01. The sequence goes on along the minus strand of CAYRBH010000006.1, from coordinate 59,206 downwards.
CATTGAAGCAATTCAATGTCGGTATCTTGGTGGAACAGAGTATTGAGCAACCTGTCACCTGTTAGTTGTTGAGGTGTGATTAACATTTTCTTCAACTGATCTTTTGATTACAAATGAAAGGTCCCAGAATTATATACGATTCTGGGATTTTTCATTTATACTGATAACTGATCTTTTGAATATGCAAGCCGAAGTGAAGCGGAGGCAATGTAAATAAATCGGCGAGAGCCGAAACTTCTCATATCATCCGACCACCAGGTCGGGTATTACAAACAAAAGGCTCCAGAGTTATATACGACCCTGGAGTTTTTTGTTTACCTTGAAACTGATCTTTTGAACGTGTATGCCCGAAGGGCAATAAAGCAAAACCCGTTCCTGGTTGGCAGTCCCAGGAACGGGCGGTTTTGTATTGAATGAACGAACGTTAATCAGCGGATCTGGAGGTCTTCTTCGTCGAAGACGATGTACTTCGGCCGAATCTCAACCCGACGTCGTCTGCTTGCTTTGACGTAGCCGGCGAGAATGGGCCCGTAGTTGTGGCCTTCTGCGTTGAGCTGCGCGGCGATGTGTGAGACCTCGGCCGCTTCTCTTCGTGGCAGCATGATCGCGAATCCAGCGCCCATGTTGAAGTACTCGTACATGGCGCGGTCACGCCGGCCGCTGTGCGCCTTCAGGAAATCGAAGATCGGAAGCGACTTCGGCACATGCTCAATCACGTAGGTGAATGGCAGCGGAGAACGCATGAGTTTCCGCCAGCCATGGCCGGTGATGTTCACCGTGTAGTGAATGTCGAGGCCGGCTCTCAGACATTCTTCGATCAAGCGAACGTAGATGATCGTCGGATCGAGGAGTGTCTCGCCGTAGGTCCTGTTGTCAGTCAGTCTGGTCAGGTAGCCTGCCGGCAGTCTCGCGGCGATTTCTCTGGCATCGGTTAATCCGTTCGCGTGAATGCCGGAACTCTTCAGCAGGACGATCGCGTCGCCGTCATGAATGTTCCCGCTGATGAGCCGGCTCAGCGGCTTAACGATACCGACTGCCGAACCGCTAATCACGGCACCTTCGGGCGTCACATTGTCCTTGAGGGCCGGCGTTTCTCCGGGTCCCCATACGCAACCCGCGAGGTCGCAGGCGTATTTCCACCCATCTACTAAGAATCGCCAGCGCGGTTGGTTCTTGAACCAGTCGGCTGAGCCGACCGCAAGATGCATGGCTACCGAAACTGGCAGCGCGCCGAGCGTGACCATGTCGTTGACGATCATGGCGACGGTGTCCTGGCCGATGTGGTGATAGTAGTGCCAGTCATCGATGCGCGCGCCGACCGCATCCGCGACCAAGTTCTTGGTGCCCAGGCCCTCCTCGACATGAGCTTCGTAGTGGTCTGGGTGACGGATCAGGTAGACGCTCTCGCCGCGGCTCTCGGGGACTTCTGAGAGTCCGAGTCGGCGGATATTACCTGCCGTACTTCGAGCCGCTTCTTGGGTCGCGATCTTGAATGGGTCGAGTTCCTCGTAGTTTACGGCAGGCCCTACGTAGTTCAGCTGTCCGCTCATGGTAGTAGCTCCTATTGCTGTAGTTGGAAGAACGATTGCGGGTTGTTAGACAAGAAAAAAGCCGCTGAATAGGCGAGCTTAGCATAGATAGTATTTTGCGCAACTTCTCGTTAGTAGGTCGGGTTCGAGCAGGTTACCGGTTGAATATAGGTTATAATATTATCGTCGGCCGCGGTGCCTGCAGCACCTGACTTGCTGTCCTTGCCGTCAGGTCCATTTGAATAGACATAATCCGCTCTGCAGTAATCCGGCGCCGGATCCTCTCCTTCATTTTCATCGACCAAATAAGGACTATTCCACGGATCAACCGCGACCGGTCCCAAGTCGGTGCCGGCACTATTTATTAAGCCTTTTACAACTCCGCCGGTTGCATTTTGTATTGCTTGAGCGGCATTGAATAACGATTGCCAGCAACGTCCTTTTTGGGTTGTTGGCGCGCCACCTCCTGCTGTTCCAGGGTCAGATGCTCTGGTGAGGCCACGCAGGTCAACGTCTTGTTCATAATCGCTGCAATCATTGCCCGTTGCGTTAACGGTATTACAGATACAAGGTCCGGCGCTCCAAACTGAACCAGTAATATCCCGAAGCCGCAGGTGGCTCTGCTGCCGGGCGATAATGATGGCGTTCTCATATTGGCTCATCTCATACTTGGCATTCGTTGATAGAGCTTTATCTCGATAGCCATTAAGATACAATATCAGCATGCTGGCAAGAATGACTATCATGAACACCACTCCCAGAAGCTCGATCAATGTAAAGCCGTTTTTTTGCATAATTATAGTATAGCATAGAATACGCTGTGCTCAGCGGATGAGATCCGTACGGTACTATGTCAGTCCCGAAGCCCGCTTTTTTTGGTTGAGGGGTCGACTTCCCAGAGTGTGTTGAGCGCTTTGTCCGGCGCGATAGGGAAGAGGCGCGTATAGAGGGTAATCACGATATAGAGTAATCCTTGTGCCGGTTGTTTCAGCACCTCAGCGCTGGTAACTTTCAGTAATAGCAGTCGTGGTATGGAGAACTCGCTATCGCAGTTCGGGAAGTATCTCTGCATCTCCATATCCTCATGCTGGAAGCGACTGCTCTTGCGTCTATGTTCATCAAGATGCTGCGGATTTCTGAAACGCACCGCACCATCAATGTGATACCTATACTTCAAATGGCGCTCTGTATATGCTAGGTAGAGGTAGGCGTCTAAGCTAACAATATCGTCCGGAATGCTGATTGTTTTTAGTGTTTCTGTGCGGAAGAGCATACAGCGCCCATCGATGGTGAGATAGTTATGACCATTATTCCAGCGCTGGGCTACCTTGTGTACGATAGCGCTGCCAATATTGATGGCGCCTTCGAATACAGTACTGGCATCCATCGGTTGACTGCGCATGCTGACGAAATCCAGCGTCGGATCTGCTGTGAAGCAGGCAACTCCTTTCGCTAAGGTGTCCTCTTCGAAGAGCACGTCATCTTCAGTGAAGACGATGATGTCTGAAGCGGTCATCTCGAGGATCTGACGCTGTTTTTTTGCTTGGCTGCTGGGCTCTGGATTTTCTATGACTTCAGCTCCGAGCGACTGTAATGTGCTCAACAGATCCGTCCTTAGTGGAGCAGCGTCAGATAGAATAATCAAACGAAAAGGCGGTAGATTGCGCGATCTGTTGATTGAGGCTACTGTTTCGAGCAATCCATCAGACCCATAACGGGTCGTGATTCCGATCGTGATGCTGAGTGGTGTAGCGTCCATGCCGCGTTTGTTATGAGTTAAGTCTATACTCTTCGTTGATTCGAAACAATGGAGACTAGCAGTTTTTATACAGCCTGGCAACAACCTGCATGCTGCTGCTTTTGAACTGCTGTTGACAAGCGTCTTCGGCGCGAGTAAGGTAGCCTTGGTTAGTGGCGCGGACGCTGTTTGGGGGGTGGCTGAGCTGACGGTGAAACCCGGGATTTCCCGGACTTTGCTGCAGCTATGTCTGCGCTACGCCCGCCTCGTCTCCTGGCTTCGGCTGGGGGACGGGGCATCTTCATTTTTAGGCCTATACTATATCTTGAGTCTTCGGTCCGGGGTTGATTATTTAGCCCCTTTTTGTTACTATGTGCCGGTCCTCGTTGCAAGCAACTCAGCAGCGGGGCGGGCACGATGTGTAGAGCTATGGCTTCGACGATTTTTTGCAAGCACATACAGCCCAGCTCTGTTATATATTGGGGCATGTAGCTCAGGTGGTTAGAGCGCTACACTGATAATGTAGAGGTCGGAGGTTCGAGTCCTCCCATGCCCACCATTTGACTCTAGGTGAAGCCGAGTTAGCTCAGTGGTAGAGCGCAGCCCTGAAGAGGCTGGCGTCGTCAGTTCAATTCTGACACTCGGCACCATCTGCAGTTGAGTCATACGAACGCTTAACGGGGATTGGCGCAGTTGGCTAGCGCGCCTGCTTTGGGAGCAGGAGGCCGCCGGTTCGAGTCCGGCATCCCCGACCAGTTGCTTTACCTCATGAATAGGTTTACACTGATACGGTCTTTTGTGAATAACGATGAACAAGCCTCCCACCCGAAAGAAGAAAAGAAAGAACGGCTTCAAGAAGTTTTGGAAATTAGGCGTTGAAGATTATAATACGCACCATTTTGATATAAGCCCTGACGGCGAATTACTCGTTCGTGAGGGTAATTTTCAATATAACATTTTTGATATCGTGAAGAAATTTGGGACCTCGACCGAGATCTTCTTCCCGACCGTTATCGAACATCGCGTCCGCGATCTCATTGACACCTTCAATGCGTATATCAAGATACTCGGCTACAAGGGCAAGTTCTACTATCACTATGCCATGAAGGTGAATCAGAATCGGGAGTTCGTGCTGCATACGGTCGCTGAAGGAGCGAATCTCGATGTCGCGAGCGCCAATGAACTGTGGCTCGTGAAGCGGATGATAGAGCAGGATAAGTTCAATGCGAAGATACGCGTCACCTGCAATGGACCGAAAACAGAGAAGTATATCGCGCTCATCGAAGAGTTGCGCGCCAAAGGCCTGGTCGTGATACCCGTGATCGAGGATTATTCTGAATTAGAGCGGCTGAAGCGTTTCAGAGGTGAGGTGGGTATCAGGGTCAATCTGAGCGTTCGGACTAAGGGACATTGGGACAAGAAATTCAATCGTTTCGGTTTTACCGAAAGCGAACTCTTGAAGATTGGTAAGATCAAGGGATTGTCGATCTTGCATTATCATGTGTCGAGTCAGATCGAGCGCATTGATGATATGGTGAAGCCTTTGAAGCGCGCCCTGGATCTCTACGCGCAGTTGAAAGCAAAGAACCCGGGTCTTGATACGATCGATATGGGCGGCGGAGCAGCGGTGCCCTATGAGAAGAAGAAACTCTATTCCGGAAAAAGTTTGATACAGCGCTTAATCAAGGCTGCCAAGGCGCATGCGGATAAACTTGGCATTAAGCACCCGAACCTTATTGTCGAGTGGGGGAGGTATGTTGCCGCTCCTGCTCAGATGACGATCTATCGTATCATCGCGGAGAAAACCATTGAGAGCAAGAGTGACAAGAAGTGGTATGTGATCGATGGGAGTTTCATGAATGACCTGATAGATACGTGGGCGATACATCAGAAATGGCATATTGTCCCGGTGAATTATTTAAATGCTCGTAAGTTACAGAAAGTATGGCTTGCAGGCTCGAGCTGCGACAGTGATGATAAGTATACAGCAGGCGGGCAGCATATCATGTTGCCGAAGCTTGAAGACGCGGATGAGCTCTATGTGGCGGTTCTCGACACGGGCGCCTATCAAGATGCTCTCGCCTCGCATCACTGTTTACTTTCCAGCCCGTTGAAGCTTATAGCCGCAAATGGTGAATTGAAGATCGCGCGCAAGCGCGAGGTGCCGGAAGAGGTGGGAAAATTATTCGGTTGGTAGCGCTTGCCACACATTAATCATAGACTATCGTTACGCATGGATATGCCAGCGTCTGCACAGGCGAAAGGAAAGAAGCGAAGCTTCTTTTTTTCGTTGTTGGTAGCCGGCATCAGTTTGTTCTTCGCTTACTGTTATTATGTTGGTTACACGTATGGAGTCATACAGCCGATCATAGGTTGGGCATTGGCAGGAGTGGTAGTCATTCTCCTGTCCCTCCTCTTCGCTACGAAGGTGAAAAGTCTATCGATCCAGAAATTAGCCTTGCTCTTTGTGGCATTGCTATTCTTTTGGACGAACTTCGGTGCAGCCCTCTATGACCCGCAGTATCTCATGGGCCATCTGCTGACGGCGCAGTGGCACATGGTAGTCAGTCTTGGCTCGGTCTTTCTTTTTTTTCTTGGCTTTTCTCTCGGCTCACTTTTGATCGGGGATATGGTCCTTGCCCGCTACTTCGGATCTCGCGAAGCTATAGCAGGCTACACTTCGCAAGCTATCGCTACGGGCATACTCCTCACCGCGATGTATTTGTATGTCGCGAGTCTATGCTCGTTGATCTATCCGGCGATACTGCTGTTGCCTATTGTAGTAGCTCTGCTGAACAGAAATGGATACTCGTATTATTATCGGATGCTGCCACGACTACGTACATATCTGAAGCGTCAGATCCCGATTCGTTCATACGAGTTTTTATTCTGGTTTGTCTTGACGTTGATTCTCAGCATTCTCGTCATCCAAACAGCCTATCCATGGGTAGTTGAGGGCGATAGCTTAGCATTGTATTTCAATTTGCCAGATCTTATTCTGCAGCATCATCAGCTGGTGCGCTTCCCGTATTGGCCGATAGGTGATTCGGTATTTGCTTTCAGCTTTGTCTATGTGCCGGTCTTATACTTCGGCCAACAATGCTTGAATTATGTCTCATTGTTTTTTTTCTGTCTCAGTCTACCTCTTGTGTATCGGTGCTCTCGGAAATTGTTCTCAGATGAGCGCCTATCGTGGCTTACCCTGGTATTGTATACCACTGTACCGATGCTCATTGGCTGGTTGCTCTTGACGCCGAAGATCGACCTGCTCGTGCTTTTTTTCGTCACAGCTAGCTTGCTGCTCTTAAGCGAGGCGGTAGACAGATACTTCCCCAAAGCTACAGTAGCGGCGGGAGTATTCATAGGATTTGCTATCGCGATCAAGTTCAATGTCATACTCCTGGTGCCGGCACTGGTAGTGGTTATGCTCGGAGCAGGGCTCTGCTCTCGCCATGCAAAGGGTTCGAGGTATGTGCGTTCACTCGTCCTGCTGCTGCTCGCGCTTTCGTTGAGCTTTGCTTTTTGGGGAGCGCGAACATACTATTATCATCATAATTTTTTCTATCCGTATAACCAGGGACGCCTGTATGATGTCTTTGTCACGTCCCCGCAGGAAAAACAGTATATGGACGCGTTCTATCGAGAGTCAGATTACTATAATGCGAACTTCGGCTTTCATTTCACCGTGCTGCAGAATATACAGCATTACTTCGTTGACGCCATCAAACATCCTTCATTCAATTATGGATTGATCATTCTACTCGCTTTCCTCGTGGTACTTTTCTGGGCGACATGCGGTACTTTAGAGAAAAGTATCTTTGTTATCACCTGCATCGTGGTCATAGAGTGGTATATCACCATACGCAATGAAGCCCACTATATGAATTTCATACTGCCTCTGCTCGCGATGCTGGCGGCACGGACCATTGTGTCGATCGGGCGCTCCGCTCGTATACTCGTCGTGAGCATCGTCATACTACTGGCTTGCTATAACCTCAGCTTTAATGCCTTACTGCCGGCTTCATTCCTGACCGGCGCTCGGTCAAGTATGAGCATCACTTCCCGCCAGACCTATGTCCTGGAGGACGATGTGAATAGTATCATCGCGAAAAACCCGCATGCTGTCTTCATGTCGATCAACGCGACCGTTCCCTATGCGAATGATAATCATCTGCATCGTTTTGATAATACGCGGGGGTTCTATCTGGCGCACATTTTCTTCTCTGCGCCGACCGCAGAAGCAGCAGCGGCAGCCTTGCGGCATGACGGGATCACACATGTAATCTATGGACCACATGTAGCCGACGTCATGGAGTATGTGTCCGGTATTTGTAAGTCGCGAGGCGGAGACTGCCCTCTCTTCAAAGAGTTCTTACGGAGATCGGAGGATCTGCGCTCTATCTTGCACCCGATCGTTGAGAAAAGCGGCTTGACGATCTATCAGCTATAGTGAGCGTCGCGTTCTGATTTGATCGATGTATGATGATTGCTCAGGGCGACTACCGCGCCTCTACGCTATGATTTGTTTTGAGTATCTCTTGGCACCGTGTAGATAGTGACTGTAGAACCCGTATATTCTTTTTCTAAGGTTGCCACATAGACATCCAAGCCTTGATACATATGTTTAGTGATAGGACATCCGTCGATGTAGCATTCGGACTCATTGTATAATGGCCGCCGATTTGGCACGACCAGATAATCAATGTGTCTTGCGTTCAGCCGCGCGGTGATTATAGCAGCAGTTGGATCATCTGCGGTAATACTGAACCAGCTGGTTGCCGCGAAATTGTACTCGATATGCCTATAGCTGTCATGTATCAGGGGCACATCAGCTCGGTCAAAGAGCATCGCGATATAGTTTGGATCTTCTTTCTCAAGGTTATTCAAGGCTGTCGCTGTTTCGATCGAAAGTATATTAAGACCAGTATTCGCGAAAGCTTGCTCATAGACTGGATCATTCGTCAGCTCATGCGCTGCGTGTACTGTGCGCATGGGGAGTTCAGTATAGACGACAAATTGTGCCGCCATGATGATAGGGAGTATGAAACCAGCAAGCCGCGCGCGTGCAGTCATGAGCTGACTTGCTACTATCAAGGCCAAGACAGGCATCAAGAACAGCACATAATGCATCTGATTCACCTGCAAGAAATGCCATACGAGTAATGATGCCAAACTCGCTGCCGCAAGCATTACGGTCCGTCTGGTCGGTCGAGCCCAGAGAAGTAGAAGGAATGCTAGGAGCAGTAGCGGACCAACATGATTGATGATCCACCCTTCAGGGATCACGCTGACTCGAAGCATCTTCTCGATGAACGGGGTATATCTATTGAAACGGTAACTTCGCAATTCCAGTTCGGCTAGATACTGTGTGATACGAGGAGTAACATTCGTTTCATAGGATGTGAGCGCATTGATACTGGGCGAGAACAGCTGTACTGGATGTATTAAGTTGCCATAGGTTACGAGGTTGAATGTCAGCCATGGCAGTGCAGCGAGTAATGCTCCGCCCGCGAACAGTGAACCGGCACGCAGGAGGCTTCGCCATCGCAGACCAGTAGAGGCGAGGATGATGATCGCCAGCGCTGGAAGAGCGAGGAAGGCATTATATTTTATTCCGATAGCGATGCCGGTGAATATGCCAGCGAGGAAGAATCGACGCGATTCACCGAGCAGGTTATAGCAGGCGAGTGAGATCAGAAAAACAAGCGCCCCATCTGGACGAATACCATAGATAGAGAAGTTCAGCGGAGCTGCTAGCAGAAGTGCCGCGAAGACGAGCAGCCATTTCGGCGAGAGCGTGCGTTTCCCGATCATGATCCAGACGAGCAGCGTGGCTAGTAAGAAGTAGCCATTCAGCATACTTGTTGCCGCTCCGCCAAGTTGTAGCAGGGGTATGATGAGATAGGTGCCCAGTTGTGGAACTTGATTGAGTATATCAAGCGAGAAGGGGACATACCCTCCATGCTGCAGGAAGAGCAATGGCACGCTGATATACTGCCGCATATCATCAGGATCGAAATATTGATAGGTGAATGTAGAGAACATGAGCAGCACGCCGCTCGCTCCAATGGTGATCCAGATACAGTTAGAAAGCGTCAGTGAAGCTTTTTTTTGTAGACTAATGATGCGAGGAGCAAGCGCTTGCTGGTAGATGTTGCCGCTATAGGACCATAGCGCCACTAGGGTCAGTATACTCAGCAGCCAGGGGCCTAGCCATAGTAGCTGTAGGAGATTCAGCACATAATAGAGAAGCATGATAGCCGCTAGTCCAACTCCAAGCTGGTTTAAATAGCTTCCAAGTGCTTCTTCTTGTGAGTCGGGGGTAGTCTTCAGTAGTCGCGCTCCGATATAGATCGAAATAAGCGTGAGCCAGCTATAGACGAGATATCCTCGCAGGATATTCCCAGAAAGCGTTAGCAAGGCCAGGCTGGTTATATCGGTTTCTGTCCCGAGATAGAGCATTGCAAAGAAAGCGATGGTCACGAGAACGATGAGGATTGCTAAGATGAGCCACGTGTAGCGTAGACGAATCTGCAGCTTTCTGAGTAGAAAAAAAAGCGCGCAATAGCACAGTGTAGCGAGCAGGAGTATGAGTATCCCCGGTGTGCTTATGAGCCGCTCATGCAGCACATAGAGTATGTCAATGCATATGATGCTCAGTAGCGCTAGCAGCGGAGCTGGTCGTAGTGTGTCGCGTAGATACTTCATGCTGAGTAGTATAACATACCTAGATAGCGATACACCCAAGAACAGTCTTTGTGCTTGGGTGTCATTCACTGAGATATGAGCAAGATGAGAACTAGGGAGCAGGAGCCACAGGCGCTGGCGCTGTCAGTGGAGCAGTTTTGTCCGGAGGATACTGGTCTATTTGATTGACGAGGGATCGTTTGAAGCAGGCATTTCCTTGATCATGCGCCCAATCAGGACCAGCATAGTATTCACTGGCAGCATCTCTATTCGATGTTGAGAATGTCCCGCATAGTTCATAGGTAGTCGTACTCGTCACAGTGTAGGTAAAAGGCTGCTGTGTCACCGGGTCAAGGGTTGCTCCCATGATGGTCATGCCCTGGATCGCGCTCAGGTCAGCAGGTAATTTGCCATTCGTAGTCTGTGCGTAGTTATAGATCGCGCTGTCCACATTCTGGAGATTATTCAGACGAGCTTGATCTTCATTTCGTAGTCGCTGCTGCATCGGTGATTCTATGAAGAAGAATCCAGAGATAATGCTGACGAGTATAAGTGTGGATGCGGTGATGAAATAGATTTTCGGCAGGACGCTTTTCGCGTCGGTATTCGCTTTCATATCCTTGATATCGGTCAGATAGTAGTAGAAGATGCTCCCGGCTATGACGAGGACAACCAGGGCTTTCAGTATGAAACGCATCGTCGTTTCGCCGCTCAAGAGATTGTTCACCAACGCGATAAGATCGCCGATAACGATGAGCGCGGTGAGTATCATTGTGATATAGGTGAGCCAACGTCTGATCCCGGAGTTTCGTACTACGCTGTCTTTCAGCGAGTGGGTATAGACCATCTTACTTAACCAGAGGAAGACCGGTGTACCGATGATAAGCGAAGCAAGGTGGAACCTGAGCAGTGAAGCGGAAAAGGTCCCGCCACTCCCACCGACCAGCGGAATTGTTTTGTTGATGAAGTCGAAGAGCAGTCCACCGAAGTTGAAGGCGACCGTGTAGAGGAGTGCGAAGGCTAAGAAATATAAGAAGAAGTTCTTTGCTCCAGCTGGCTGCTGATGTTGCGGTTCCATAGTATATGTTATTATAGGCTGGTTAATGAGTGTACTCAGTATAACCTCTCTCTATATGCTTAGCAATCAGGATAACCACGGGCTACATTTTTTCAACAAGGTCTATGATCTGGTCCGGCGCATACCTCGAGGGAAGGTCGCGAGTTATGGACAAATCGCCTCATTGATCTCAACTCCTCGGGCAGCTCGTATTGTTGGTTTCGCTATGCGCAAGGCCCCGGATGATGTGCCTTGGCAGCGGGTCATTAGTAGTAGCGGCAGGATCTCAATAGAGAATGTCGAGCATCCGGCAGAGGAGCAGGCGGCTTTGTTACGAGCCGAAGGAGTCGTAGCCACTGAACGTCTGGGAGCTTTCTATATTGATATGCGAGAGTTCGGTTGGAAGAAGTAGTAAGTAGATGGAGCGGGTAAGGGGAGTCGAACCCCTGTCATCAGCTTGGAAAGCTGAGGTAATACCGTTATACAATACCCGCCTACAGCATAGTGTATAGCATACCAGAGTGCCGCTGACAAGGTTGTTTTTTTACGCTCAAAGAGTAAACTAAAGCCATGAAAAATATGAAACGCTTTTTGAGCACCTCCTTCGCAACGTTCGCATTGCTCGTTGCCTCGCAGAGTGTTCACGCGCAGATCTCTATCGATTTTCCGAACTCTTTCTCAGGCTTCAGTTCGCAGGATCTGAAAGTAACCATTCAAAATATTATTCGCATCATACTTGGATTCTTGGGTATTCTCGTGATTTGTGCCATTATCTTCGGCGGGTTCAAAATGATGACCTCTGGTGGTGATTCCGACAAAATGGGCGATGGCCGTAAGATAGTCACCTCAGGAGCCATCGGACTCATCATAGTCCTTGCGGCATATGCCATTTCAAGCTTTGTCATCAATAGTCTGCAGAAAGCGGTGTAAGTAGTTTTAAGATATACAAATAGTGAGAAAGCCCCGACGGTTGTCGAGGCTTTCAGTTGTGAACAGTGAAGTTCGGCTCAGCGCCCGCAATAGGGGCAGGACTTGAAACCGTCCGAGGCGTAGATCTGGTGCAATCCCCCTTGGCAACAGTGCCGGTTACCGCGTCTTCGAGCTTCTCTCTCGCGTTTTCTGCGTGCCTCCTCCTGCACGCCAAGGAATTGAAGGACGATGCCTCGGCGAGTGATTGGTCTTGTTGCCTCAGCCACATCTACACGAGCCGCGTTAAAGAGCATGGTCCCCTCCGCTATGTATGATATAACTATAGGCATAGTCTTATTTTTAATCAAGGCGCGGTGACAGATTTTAGAGTGCCGCGATTATTTAATAGGGGAGATACAAAAGATCCGCCCTGGCTGTAAGCCAGGGCGGACGCTTCTCTCATGAGAGTAGATATCTTAATTATAGATTAGCATCTACTGATGCATTCGTCATATCATCAGGGACTCCTTTAGGAGCGCAGACCTTCTTGTCAGTCATGAATTGCTTCCAAGCATCAAGCTTTGCTTTTCTCAGATCATTTCTTGCTTTCATCGCTGCTGTACGGAAGTCAGTCCAGGCTTGTCGCAATGCAGTGCGTCGTTGGGTCTTATCCGTGATGGCCCAAGCCGCGTTCAGAGCGGTCGTCCGAGCACCGAGGGCAGTAGTAATGGTGCTAGTGTATGTGTTGAGGGCGGTTGTTATCGCAGCATCCCGTGTATCAAGCGCAGTGATGAGACAGGTAGTGTCGATCGTTGGGGTCTGCTTGTTATTCCCGTCATGTCCACCACCGAATGGATTAGTGCTGGTCGATGTGCCATTTCGATCCCCATGGTCTTCGCCGAGTCCAGGGAATGGTTTTGGCATGGATCCATGCGGCGGTAGGTCTCCATCGCCTTGTGGCGGTGTTGAAGTTGAGTCCGGCATATGAGGTGGCATACCCATCTCATTGCCATCACCTTCGCCGGCCATTAGTCTCGGAGGTTGGATCCCGCCATTCGGGAGTGAGGCTGCCTTTACTTCGAAACCAAGAACTCGTGCCGAATCAAGCTTCACTGGCAGAGGAACGATCTGTATATCTGCCGCAACTGTCGACTTGACCGCTGGCTGTTCTTGGAAATTAGTTCCAAATGCAGCGCCTTTCTCGGCTGCCTGGATGTTGAATGCAGCGAAACTAAGCGCAAAGACAAGGAGCGTCGATGTGCTGAGTAGTTGCCCAAAACTATGAGGATTTTTCATTTTTGTTTTTTAGCTAAGTATAGCTATTAATAGAATAATTATAGCACATATTTTTGATTGAGTCAATTATAGGGCTAATATTAGCAATAAATAAAAAAAGTAAATTTTAATTTTATCTAACATTAGCAAAATTATCTATTTATTCTAACTAAAACAACCGCCCCGATGCATGGTTGGGGCGGTTGTTCGCAAGGGATGTTCTTGCTTAGTCTGTAGCGCTGGTATCAAGGTTTCCAGTCTGGAGCTGCGATAAGGTGTTATCAGTCGCTCCTAGGGAATACTTTTTCATTACCTGATAAGCCGCGTCGCCATCCTTCAGATATACAGCTGTGCCATCAGGTGCGATATAGTATGCTTCGCCATGGCTTTGAACGCGTAGGAATATCTGACCTACATGTTCTTTTCCGAAGGCTGTAGGAGTAGTCTCGCTGAGCTTGGCAAAGTCAGTTTCAGTGATGCCGGTACCGAATGCGCTGAGGATCTGATAGGCAGTGTCCCCGTTGGCCAAGTAGTATTTCTTGCCATCATAGCCAATGAACCAGACTTCGCCATTTTGCTCTACCTGCAGTAACATTTTCCCTTTCAAATTTTTGGTTAATGTTTTATTCACGGTAGTCTCGCTTTGCTGCGCGCGCTCAATGACGCTTTTTTCGAGGTCAGAGACGCGGTATTCGAGCTGAGCGATACGATCAAGCAGTTTTTGTATATACACATTTTGATCGGTCACGGTCGTTATACCAGATGGGGGTTTACCATTGATCGGAGTTGGATGCACGCTGATCGGCAGGGTTGGAGGTGTCGAGGTTGCTGATTCGTTACCAGTGCAGATAGCTCGTCCGAATTCGTCAGTTCCTGTTTGTGTAAGCCCAGGCTTGCAGACACAGTCATAGGGAGCGACATTGCTTGGTTGAGTTCCCTCGCTGCAGGACCAGACACAACGATTATCGGAAGTGAGCACATGGTATGGGGCAAGGCATTCAGTTGTCGACGGGGCTGTGCCTGTGGTCGATGGTACATTACAGAGTCCGCCTTGCAACACTAACCCGTCGCAGCAGACATGGTTCGGCCCGCCGTACACATCTGCCTGGAGACCTGGGCCTGCGCATTGAGCGCTGCTCGTATTGATTGTGACTGTCTTTGTGAAGGTGTTATTATTTTCGTTCGCCTCCTGGATAATTTGCACATTATCAGCCGTTGCCTTTAATCGGTATATACCAGAAGTCTTCGGAATAATCATGGTTCCGGTCGGGATTTCTTTGGTCCAGCCGCTCGGATATGGCTCGGTGACACCAGCGTAATAGACATCCCCAGTATCTAGGTCCTCAACCTTTACGCTTAAGATGTGGCCGTTGACCGGATCGGTGGCCCCTATATTCCTTAAAGTAATGTAAATATATTTACCGGTGTCGCCAGTGCGTTGATCTATTTTTAGATCAGTCACAATGAAGTCAGGCAAGGTGACTCCTGAGGGCAGGGTTACTTGTTGTTCGAGATGATTGTTTTGAAGATTCGTTTCGCTGATAGTGCCATTACCATTAACTACTACAGCAACATGGTGAGTGCTTCCCGTCACTGGAGTCATAGCAAACACTCCGTAGGTCCAGGTATGAGCGCCACAATAATGCGCAGTTTTCATGTCTGCTAGGTCGAAGTCGCGAGAGGTGCCGTCGACATAGATTCGAACAGGGAATGAATTGAGCTGCGGCCCGTTATTGCAGAATTGGAATTTAAGGCCAATCGATGTTGCCTCAATAGAAGTAATAGCTAGATCATTGGGTTCCACGCCGTTAATCGTAAATGTTTGATCACTTGCATCAGTCGCATAGTAAGGGTTGCCATAACACATATACCCATCGGTAGGGCCGGTCATGCAGGTGGTCACTCGCATACGATAGTCGCTGCCTGTGACTAAGGAATTTAGAAGCGTTAAGGTGTATGATCCTGGGTTTCCTGGGATTTGAACATTCATTGCGAGCAGCGGGGCATTGTCTCTATAGAGGTCGAGTGAGACAATTCCGTTAAAATCTGCAGGAATGCCGGTGCTGTTCCAAGTTATCGTATGAGTTGAGCCCACTGTCCAGGCTTCACCGCCATTCGGTGATGTAATGGTAATCGACGGGGTCGATGTCGGTGTCGTAGTTGGGTTTACAGGAGAAGGCAGGGGATCGGTTAACGGAGGATTACTCACTTGGAGATTTTTAATGCTGGGATCAGTGACAGTGGTGCTTGCAGATACGGCATATCCTTTCACTTGAATCTTTTTTACAGTCTTTAAGCCCCTTAGGGTGTTTATTGCTATTGGATTCTTGATGATAGTAGTGTGGGAGCTAGTATATAAAAAATCGCCTCCATCGAAAGCGTTTTGTTCACTGGCCTGTATATTGAAGGCATTGAAGCTGAGCGCAAAGACAAGAAGCGTCGATGTGCTGAGCACCTGCCCAAAACTATATTGATGTTTCATTTTTATTTTTGCTAATATTAGCTATTAGTAGAGTAATTATAGCAAAAAAACGATAACTTGTCAATTAATATAGCTAATGTTAGCGAAATAGATGCAATATAATAACTACACAAAAATAGAAAGTATTGTTATATTCTCTATAAGATATACAATTAATAATATCTCAATAATTAGCCAATTTTTATGAAAATACTCAAAGAATTCAAAGAGTTCGCGATGCACGGAAATGTAGTTGATCTGGCCATCGGTGTCGTCATTGGCGCTGCATTCGGCAAGATAGTGACTTCGCTGGTTAATGACGTCATTATGCCGCCGCTTGGATTCCTGATGGGGGGTGTTGATTTCGCCGATAAGAAATGGGTGTTGCAAGCGGCAGATATAGCTACCAAAAAGCCAGAGGTCGCTCTGAACTGGGGCGTCTTCCTCAATAATATCATCGATTTTCTGATCGTTGCTTTTACAATATTCATTGTTATCAAGGCAATGAACAAAATGAAAAAGCAGACGCCGGAACCTATGCCCACGACCAAAGAATGCAATTTTTGTCAGTCGACCATCTCAGTAAAGGCAACGCGTTGCCCTCACTGCACATCGCAGTTAGCCTAAAAATCTACAAAAAAGTAACCGCCTCATCGTTGTGACGGGCGGTTACTGACATTCTCACTCATCTCAGTTGGCCATATTCCTGCCGCAATGTTCACAGTACGGCAGAAAGGCGATGCCCTCGGCCGGTTCGCCGAACAGACTATGCTGGCCAGAGTCGCAGAGGATGAGTCCTTCTTCCAGGGAGATATTGTTCATTTTGACGAACTCGGCAAGGTCAAAGTTCTGGTTGGCTGATCCACATTCAGGACAGTGGCGGGAGTAGCGCAGCAGCGGTTTGCTGCAGCCGGGGCAGCGATTTCTGGGATCAAGCAGCTGTCGGAGCAGTCTCTGCTCCGGACTCTCGGCGGCATCGTCCATAGGAGCTCCTTGATCAGCCCTGAGGCTGAGTGAGTTGAAGGTACGCGCTTTTGAAATGCAAGCTTAGCCCGGACCGGGCCTAGTGTCAATTTGTCATTTTGCGAAATTATCCCAGATCTGCCACGCGTGTTTGATATCATCCGGCGACAGCTTGCCATGTAGCCGCTCCTGCTCGAGCGCATGCAGGAAATGTTCCTTGTCATAACGATCCAGCGGCGAGTACTTATCGACTTTCTGGCTCACGATGTCACCGATATGTCCCATGATGCATTCAAGATTTTCTCGGGTTAGGTTCGATGTTTCAGTGCTATGCTCGGCAAGTATTTTCGTGATCAAGCGATGGGCATTCTCGCTGTAGTTCACTGAGTTGTTCGCATTGAAGGGCTTACTGCCGCTGTGTCCATACCCGAGATTCTGAGGGCCGAGCTTCGAGAGCGGGTCTTGGTCTGCCATAGAAATGTAATTACTGTTTATATGTCGTGAGTATAGCTCTGCTCATGCTATTTGGCAAAGCGTGGGGAGTTGTGTAGTATTGCAGGTGCTCGCGGGGTATATCCGCGAGGCAGCGCAGGCGGGTATAGTATAGGGGTATTATGCGACCTTCCCAAGGTTGAGAGACGGGTTCGAGTCCCGTTACCCGCTCCACTGACATGAGCCGGTGTTCTGGTGTCCGCAAAGGACTTTTTTTGTTATACTGCATGTATGGAATTGCTTCCAAAAAAGAAACCGATATTTCTAAAAGTGGTATACACGATGATACTGTTCATCGTGGTTCTTTCGGGCGTGCTGGGTCTATATGGGTATCTATGGAATACTTTACGGGTAAGCTTCGCCAAGACCATCGCCAAAGATTTCTATCTCGAGAACACACAGGTTGCCTGTAGCTCGAATAGCGATTGTGCAAGCGTATGTGCCGGAGGTACGTCGCTTGGCAGCGGAGAAGCGTGTATTTGTCTGAAGAGTATGTGCTATTACCTCAAAGGCTCGCAACATTTCTCACAGGCTAAATTCTGCGAGCAAGACAGTGACTGCACGGTTTCATGCTATGAGGGTCCGGTCAGTATGGCATACTATGAAAAAGCAGGCGCCGCGCAGAATGATTGTTCCGGAGGATGCGCTGATAGCGCAGTAATGGAAACGAATGGTGCTCCTAATCCGATCGTCTGCCGCAATCGTCAATGCCAGTATCGAGATGGCCGTACCTGCTATACCGGTACCATGCCAGGGGCTTCGCTATGAACATAGTGTACACGATCAACGGGGAGGGCATGGGACATGCTTCCCGGAGCAGCGTCGTCATTGATTATTTGCTCAGCAAGGGTCATACGGTGACCATCTTCAGCGCCGGCGTACAGCCGGTCCGTTTCTTGCGTGAGAAATTCGGATCCGTCGCTGAGGTGATGGGATTCCATATGGTGTATCGGGAGAATAAGGTAGACCGTATGCGTACGGCTTTTCGCTTCATGAACAATCTGAGCGATCTGCGAAAGGATATGCAGACGATACGCCGGTCGCTTGCCACGACGCAACCGGACCTGGTCATCACTGATTTCGATATGCATGGTCAGATAGTGTCGAGCCTGTATAAGGTGCCGATCATCAGTATCGATAATATCCAGTTGCTGAACTATACGACCGTCAAGACAGAAGCCAAGGATTTTGTTGATTATGAGTTGAATGTATTGGTCGCAAAGATGATGGTGCCGCATGCTGATTTTTATTTTATTACCACATTCGAGCCGGAAATGCTCCTGAACAAGCATAGAAAGAAACAGGTGTTTTTTGTGCCGCCGCTGTTGCGCTCAAAGGTGCTGCGACAAGCTCCCTCGCAGGGCGAGTATATACTGGTCTATCAGACGGCGGACAGTTATTCGAAATTATTGCCGCTGCTCGCACAGACGAAACAGAATTACCACGTGTATAACAGCCAGCATCGGAGCATCAGCAAGAATATCATCTGTAAGCCATTCAATGAGGACGCGTTCATCGCTGACCTTGCTTCTGCGAAGGCTGTCATTACCAACGGAGGCTTCAATGTCATCACCGAAGCATTATATTTTCAGAAACCGATACTCTCGATCCCGATAGCGAACCATTTCGAACAGAAGCTGAACAGCATGCTGCTCACGCAGCTCGGGCTCGGACTTTCCGCGCCGAAACTAACCGGCACCGTATTGAACACATTTCTACATGAAACAAAAAAACTTGCGGAAAGTCCCGCGAGGATCCATTTTGATAATACTATCCTATTCCGTAAGCTCGAGAGCGTGATGCATTCGCTCACGAACAAATGAGTTAATTTGCTGGTTCAGTGATCGGCTCACCCCAGAGATCGGCGATGTCACTTTTCAAGTCGAGTATCGTTCGCGGACAATCAGCCGGTAGACAGCTTACTGTATAGGTGTTTGCAGTGCTGCCCTCGGTCGTGGTCGCCTCTGAGGTGAGGGCGATACTATAGGAAGAGAGTAACGGATCGACTGGCTGCTTCGCTGCGAAAGCTTGGGCCGTGCCAAGGAATTCATAGGAGACCAGGTTGTTCAGGAGTAGGGTATAGTCATGGTCTTTGATCGGTTTTGCCTGAGCTGTCGTAGGATCTTTACCGGCGGGAGCATAGCGTACCGTGAGCGCATTCGGATCGATGATCACGAGCTGCTTTTCCTTAGCTGGCCCGATCGAAAGGGTAAGGGTAGTGATGTGTTGGTAAGCCGCAGGGATAGGCACTACCGTCGGTCGCCAGCCTTTCGTGAGATCTGATCCGCATACCTGTTGGAGCGTTTGGCCTACGGGAACATAATTGCACTCTTCATAGTCGCAGATAGCTGCGGTGGTTTTTTCGCACTCCTCTTGGGTTGCAAATACTGTTTTATGGCTCGTGAACCAATGCGCGTAAGCAGCTTGATTAGTGAGGTTCACGCTCTGCGCGTATTTCAGCACCTCATTCATACTCATGGTTATCAGGAATATCATAACCATGATAACGATGAAATTGGTCTTATTGAAGATATACCCCATATATACTTAGTATAACGCGTTACACTTCCTTTGGGTAGCCTAGAGCGCTTGGTGATACCTTTGCCCACGCTCCTGGATTGACCAAGATTTTTTTGCTTGTTACACTTGAATCCTGGTATGAAATACTATAGAACACTCATCCTCATAACTCTCTGCATTGCTCTTGGTTGTGTTATTTGGATATGGCAGCGCCCGCATGCAGTACAGCAGCAAGTGGCAGCTGGCAACACTGCTGCGGTCGTCTGTGATCAGGAACATAATCCCGTATGTGGCGTCGATGGCGTCACCTACATGAATGCCTGTGTCGCGACCAAGCAACATAACGTGGCGATCGCTACGCAGGGAGCATGCCCGCCGCATATCAATCTCACGGACACTCAGCGTGACTACTTGTTCTGGTTATTGCATCAACGTCAGACTCAGAAGCTTCCCGACGTACCTATTAAGTATTTGAAGAGCGGATCGCCAGCCTGCACGGCGGATTGTAGGCAAGGCACACCCTGTGCTTGTTATGATCTGTACTACTATTGGGGTCAGCCTGAAGTTGATGCGCGGATCCAAGTGCGGAACGGCAAGGTTATAGGTGCTGTCGATACTTCCGGCTATGATTATCTGGCACAGAGGCAGGGCGCGCCTATCAGCTTGTCCGTACTCTCGAAGTAACGTTTTCTAGGAGAATGACATTCATTACGGACAGCACGACTGCTATCGTCATCGATATACTTTTTATTATTATTTTTTCTGCCTATCTCTATTGGTTGTGGGGATTACTTCGTGCTCTGAATTCTGATGCGCCGTATGTGCCTATGAGCAGGGCGGTTATTGAGAGGATAGTGGAGATGGCCCAAGCGAAGGAAGGAGATTTTTGGATCGATCTTGGTTCTGGGGACGGCAGGGTCCTTATTGCAGCAGCAAAATATGCTCGCATCAAAGGTGTCGGTATTGAACGGGTCGCGCCATTGCGGCTCTGGTCACGACTACGGATCTTGCGCGCGGGCGTCAAGGATATAACAATACGCTCGGGCGATTTTTTCAAAGAAGATCTCTCGGCCTATGATGTAGTGACCTGCTATTTGCTGCCCACTACCATGGACCGTCTCGTGCAGAAATTAGAAAAAGAACTAAAGCCCGGAGCTTTAGTCCTGTCGCATCGTTTCCCGCTTACCGGGAGTATCCTCGAAAGCGAAGATACTGAGCATAAGATCTATGCTGCCCGCGCGCCATTGCGGCGCTCAGAGATCATTCGAGATTAGCCATGTTGACGCAGCGCGACAGAGATCGCGATGAAGAAAAGTCCACTGAAGAACACTAGTGATGTCAGGAACAGAAATGCTACTATTTCAGTTATCTTTTTCATATACTCATAGTATACCATTTTTGACAGTGATTAGCACAAGCGTTCTGTGCGAATATCACGGAATTTGCTACACTGTCCCTATATGCCTATCACCCCAGGAGTCTATCAGCGTCTAGGTATCAGAGCGTATTGGATGATTTTTTTCAGGAAAAGTCAGTACATATTCGGTCCGGTCCTACTCGCTGTACTGATCCTCGTCGGTAGCAACTATGTGCCTATCTCAGCGGCAATGGTAGCGCCGCTGAATCAGTTGCTAGTGTTGCTGATACTGATCTCAGGGGCCACATTCGTAGGCTCGTTCTTGGTGAGCGCATTCCAGTATATGGCTTTTTCATTCATGCTCGACGAGCATGCTTTGAAGATACGCACGGGTATTCTGAATATACAGAACGCGGCTATACCCTATCGCCAGATGCAAAATGTCGATATCGAACGAGGTATACTCTATCGATTGCTCGGTGTCAGCAAAATAGTGATCTTAACAGCAGGTACTGAGGATGTAGATACGCATGTTGAATCCGAAGGTCTGATACCGGTGCTTGATAAAGACCTGGCGGCTCAAGTACAAGAAGAGCTTTTGCATCGATCGGATGTCGAGAAAACTGTCGTTGTTCCCGATACGGAGCAACATGCAGAACCACCAGAGGTCTAAGTCATGGAATCAGCACAGATACAAGCAGTGACCCAACACACTCCATCGTTGCCGCCGGTGAAGCCGACTGATTGGAAGTATCAGGTCCAGCAGTATGGTACGGCGGTATTCGTCGCTATTCCTTTCGCGACCCTTTTTTCCTTGTATAGCTTCTATCGCAGTGGCTCATATAACCTCGCGACAGTGAATACGGTGCTCGCTGATACGGCTGCGATACTGTTGGGCTTCGTACTACTTCTCGGACCGCTATCGCGGATGTTCAATCTCTTTGATAAGTATGTGCAGTATCGTAAAGAGCTGGGTGTAATGGTCTTTTGGTTAACCGTAGCTCATGCGCTGATCTCTTTCTTTTTTCTTTTAGATACTTTTTCGATCACAACCTATCTCACGGATCGATTCTGGCCTTCTCTCTTTGGAGTAGCCGGTCTTCTGATGCTGACAGCTTTATTTCTCAGCTCGCGTACGAAGATAAAAGCCAAGCTCGGACCACAGCGTTGGTGGAAATTCCAGAATTGGGGCGTCCGCTTAGTATTAGTCTTTACCGCTCTGCATCTTGGTATCACGAATATGAACAAGTGGGTTGCGTGGTATCAGCAGGGTGACCATGCGGTGCTCGGACATCCTGAATGGCCGCATACCAGCCTTCTCGTCGGTTGGTTTCTGGCATTCGTGATACTTATTCGTGTAATCGAGCCTCTGGATAAGCACTGGGGCACGGCAGCGTGGTATGCGAGTTGCGTATTGTTACCCACGATCTACATTGTAACCTTCATCTGGGGACAGCAGTTCGTGAATTGAGTCGATAATAAGGTTTTTTCAATATTTTTGAAATGTGGCATAAAAAAATTAAACGAAACTTAGGTTTTACACTGATCGAATTACTTGTCGTGATCGCCATCATCGGTATTTTGGCAGCAATCGCTATGGTAAATCTCAATGCTGCGCGAGAAAAAGCGCGTATGGCAGGTGCACTAGCTTTCGAAGCCACTATAAATCAATCCTATAGCTCAGAGCTTGTCGGGGACTGGAGATTTAATGAGTCATCTGGTACGACTGCTGCTGACAGTTCTGGAACAGGTAATGATGCAACGTTAACAGGTAATCAAAACTGGATCAGCGCTAGCTCATGTGTTCATGGAGGTTGTTTTTACTTCGATGGATCGTCATATTTTAACGCAGGGAATTCAAACGCGCTTGGCTATAATGGTGCTCAATATAAAATTATCGCGCTATGGTTAAAACGAGGCGATGCTGGAGTGATACGTTATGCTATATCTAAATTTGGAGAATATCATATGAGATTTGATTCAGCAAACTCCTTAGTCCACAACTATGGGTATACTGGCGGCTCGCAAGACACACCATCAGTAACTATCACTGATTCAAAATGGCATTACATTGTTCAAGTAAATGACTGGGTTAAACAAAAGGTTCTGGCGTATATAGATGGTAAATTAATTGTAAATCGAGACATGAGCAGCTTTGCCAATCCTCCTGCAAATACAAATTTTCCTTTATACATAGGCGGTGAAAGTGGCGCTAATTTTTTAGGATATTTGGATGACGTGCGTATTTTTGGCGCATCAACCTTATGATGTTTTATTCTCGTGTTTACACCTGTGATTAAACCTTTAGATAAACACGGGCAGCAATTTCTCAAGTACTAGTTCAAAAAGAAGAAGCCCTGACATTGCAGGGCTTCCGAGGGAAACGTCTTTGACTCTATCGAAATTTTCGTTGAAAGAGCTTTCGTAGAATACTAGTCTTTTTTTGTTCCTCGTAGCCAGGTAAATAAGCATCGAGCTTCGAGGGAAGTATATAGAGTATCGGGATAAGCGCGTAGACATAGAGCGTGGCAGTTACGCTCCAGAATGAGATTGCAATGCAGCAAGCATAGGCGATAGGCCCCATCATCATATAGATGAACGCTGAACGTACTAGTTGGTGATCGATATCATCATGCACGAGCCGATGGCCGTTATTCGCATAGACCCAGAGTGCGACCAGCAGTATGCCGCTGATGATTAGATTGATGCCATAGATGATGACCGAGATCTGCTCATGAGGGTAGTTGCCGAGCAGCGCCGCCGAGAATGGTATGAGCGATATCGAAGCGAAGAAGAGTATATTGATCCAGAGGAAGGTGCGATTCGAATGTTTGATATAGTAAAATTGCAAATGGTGTCCGATCCAGAATAATCCTAAAATAACCACGCTGATACAGTAGCTCAAGAATTTCGGCGCGAGTGCAATAAGCGCCTGGATAAGGGCAGTTGATGACGTTATTTGACCAAGTTCGGGCACATGTATTTCGAGCACCAGCAGGGTCATAACAATGGCAAAAATCCCGTCGCTTAACGCCTCGATGCGAGTCGTGCCTAATACATTATCATGGATCTCTTCGCCAGGCTTCATACTGAGAGTATAGCAAATTGTTTTGTAATTACAAAAATGACCACTACCGTTGACAGCGCTTCCGAGAAGCCCTAGAGTGGGCTTACTGTGTCGTACATTCATTTCAACGGAGGAGGTTCACATGCTGCAATACGGCTATATCAATTATGTTCCGTCGGTGCACAATGACGATCGCATGACGGCTGGCGTCTACTGTATCGCAGAGGATGGCGCTGTGTCCGTCGAGTTCACGAAGGAGTGGTATCGGCTTCAGGTGTTCGGTCGCTTGACTGATGCAGAACTTCTCGGAGTGCAAAGCGCAATCTATGAGCGCGCAACACTCGCGCGTGAGGAGATTTTGGAGCATTGTGAGGGCGGACGCAAGATGTGGATCAACTGTATTCAGTTGGGCCGCCCGATGAGTTCGTGTCTGACGGTTCAGCAGTTCTGGGAAACGATGGGAAGGCAGAGCCTTGAGAAGCTGGTTACAACAACGAAATGAACCTACGCTGTTGATGTAGGTGATGAAAGCGCTCGTGCATTAGGCACGGGCGCTACTTTTTTCGAATTCTTTCGGAATTACCTCGAGGAGATAGTAGAGCGTCGCTAATTCGATACCAACGGCACAACCTCTGATAAAGGTCGTATGCAGCAGCAGGTCCAAGGTGGAGAAGATAGTGAGCAGTGCGACGAAGAGAACTGCTAAAGCGTGCGCTCGCTTCGATCGGAGCAGCAAGCCGAAGGCGACGATGAGCTTGATACTGCCGATGGCCAGGAGGATGAGGCCGACATTCAATGCGGTATGGAATAGATGCGTCGGTGATTGCGAGATGATCCATTTCGCGAAGAGGTCGTTCGGATCCTCAGCGAGTTCGTGTGACGAAAGAGTATGTGTTATCGTCATCGGGTCTATGAAGCGTGAGGTGATGAAGGCTGCGATGCCGCCGCCGGTGAGCGCGAGTCCGCTTAAGACTTCGCCGGTGCCCATGACGAATTTATAGATGATAATGAGTTTCAGTCCAAGAGGTCTGTGATGTGACGGGCGCATTTATCTGTAGAGAATGAGTAACACGAGTATACCCAGCGCCACTCGATACCAGGCGAATGGCTTCAGGGTATGTGTCGAAATGTACTGTAGCAGCCAGCGTATCGCCCAGCGTGCGACGATGAAGCTGACGATAGTGGCGATGAGCAAATAGCCGAGATCGCCTCTGCTTAGTAGATGCACATCTTTGAGTAGGCTATAGAGCGTCGCGGCTCCGAGTGTCGGTATGGCTAAGAAAAAAGAAAATTCGGTCGCGGAGGTCCGATCCAGGCCTACGGCCATGCCGCCCATGATTGTTGCGGCTGATCGAGAGAATCCCGGCCAGAGCGAGAGGCATTGCGCTAAGCCGATGCTCAGCGCCTGTCGTATCGAAACATGTTGAGCGGAGGTCGTGCGTGGAGTGCGGGCTGTTGCTTCTAAGATGAATATGAAGATAGCTCCAGCGATGAGGGCGGCAGCGACAGGGATAGGGCCGAATAATTTTTGTTCGATTGCCTTGTGTACGAGTACACCGAGTATCGCTGCTGGGAGAAAAGCAATCAGAATAGCACCGGTGAACCGCCGCGTTTGAGCTTCGCGCGAAAATGTGCGCAGTACACTAATGACTTTCTCCCAATACTCAGTGATGACCGCGAAGATAGTGCCGATTTGGATGAAGATGATGAACACATCGGCCTTCGGTCCGGTGTAGGAAAAAAGATGCGCTACCAGAATCAGATGTCCGGTCGAGGAGATAGGCAAAAACTCGGTAAAGCCTTCGACCGCGCCTAGTATGATGGCAAGTGCTACGTTCATTTTGTTATAGATAGTGAGCGTGTTCCTTGGTATGCGCTATCCAGCGCTTTTTGATACTGCATGCCTAGGTGAAAAGCGATAATCGGGAACAGTATGAATATGATCAACGCGAGCAGCTTCGAGTACCAGGTAACTTTATTGAATTGTAGGGACATGTGGTTAGTATAGGCTGAATGAAGCGCTGTTGCAACTGAGAAGAATAACCACTTGACCTTGTCGCTTTTGGATGTTAAGAAGCAGGTAGGTACTTGTTCATTCCTACTAACTCAACCACCCCTAAGGAGGGTGCCATGGGTCCGTTATTTAATGGATTGACACGGGCGATCAGAGATAAGATCGCCGAGGGCGCCTACATAGTCGTTGTTGGCGCGCCTGGTTCGAAGAGACCGTCAGAGTTTGACTTCAGCCAAGTCGTCTACTACTCAGGACTCTCAGAGGGTCTGGCCAACACCGGCTCGAATCCTGATCCGGAGGTCACAGCCCTGGTGCTGTTCATGACATCTGTTCTCAGAAACGATAGGAGGACTCTGACTGCCTACTGCGAGCCGCTGCGGCCCGACATGCAGTGCTTTACCTCGCCGCAGAGCATCGCGGCACTGCAAGAGTTGTTCAGCGAGCTGAAGCTGCAGCGAAGGACAGTGACCGCTCAGGATGAGGGGAGGAAATGAGACGCTCGTGATTCAGTTCATGGGCGTCTTCGATTGTTAGATGATATGTTCCTGATTACTCGGGAAGGTCACAGCTTTCTTGATATCATCGGTATTTGCTATCCAGCGTAAGATGCGTGACATGCCGAAACCGCAGCCGGCATGAGGAACCATTTTTTCATTCGCACGATCGATATACCATTTGAAATCATCCATGCTGCCACCGAGACTTACGAGCCGTTTGTACATTTTCGAATGTTCAAGTCGGTAGACTAGTGTTTTAGGATCATCGACGCGTGCAGCAGATCCTACTGATTCGCCGGCGATAGGCAGGATCAAGTCAGCTGACAGTACGCGCCCAGGATGTTCTGGATCAGGAAGCATATTGAAGAATTTTTCAACCTCTATCTCTCTGCCATGATCGTGCATAGGATCAGGATAGCGCGTGATGAAGAGCGGATGGTCGCCATACATCTCGACAAGCTCCTGTTCTTTCTTACTATCGATATCATCGCCCCAGGCAAGGCCGAGTTTTTTGATGGCCTCATCATAGGTTATTTTCGGGAATACTTTTTTTACTTTTGACAGACGATGTATCTCATTCGCCAGACCCATCTCTTTTTGTTTTTGCAGCGGCAGGTCGAGAAGATCCTCGACGATAGAGTAGATGAAACCCTCTATATACTTCAGCAGATCATCGAAAGTGCCCTTGAACTCTATTTCCATCATCTCGAACTCGGTCAGATGACGATTGTCATTACCGGCTTCTGCGCGGAAGCTGGGACCTGAGCAGAACGTCTTTCCGAAATACGGCACAAATGCCTCCAGGTAGAGCTGCCCGGTCTGGGCAAGGTAGGCTTGATGTTTGTGTCCAGGAGCGCCGAACCAAGAAAAATCCCTATTCGAGCTCACCTCAAATAGGGTATGTACATTTTCGCAGGCGCCGGATGCCCGGACGAGCCGCGGCGGGAACAATTCTATAAACCCCTGCGAGTCGAGATACTTCCTGCCGGCCTTGAATACCTCTGCCTCAAGGCGGGCTGTAGCAAGTTTTGCTTGCATAGCGTTGTTTGTTAATGCTTATAAAAAAACGTCCCGCAGTGCGGGACGTTTATACTCCACGATGAGTTGGACTATCTATTTTTCTCTGGTGTTCAGGCATTAGGAGTAGGATAGCATGTTTTATTTTAAGCTGCAATAGACAGTGGTATTGAGGCGGTATAACTATGGATTAACGCAACTAGTCGCTGATGGAGCACAGATACCGCGCTGGCTCCGCATCGGGCAAAAGAGTTCTATCAGGTCACGTCGTTGACATGGTATACTTTTAGATGGTATCGTAGTGCGTGCTTTGAACATTACCCCCTCGTAGCTCAATGGATAGAGCTTGGGACTTCTAAGCCTGAGATGGGGGTTCGATTCCCTCCGAGGGGACCATACTAGTAGTTCATGGCGGCTATAGTTTAATGGCAGAACACTGGGTTGTGGTCCTAGATGCCTGGGTTCGATTCCCAGTAGCCGCCCCATCACAATGACTCACCTCTAAAAGGTGAGTTTTGTGTATGATAAATTATATCCTCGTCATGAAGATCGAGGTTCCCAGAGCACCTCGAATTTTATAATGAGTCCGTATATACTGTTCCAGGATATTATTTTGATCATAACCGAATTGACCTACGCGCGAATAATCAAGTATCGCGCAGCTTGGCTGTAGCTCCATTAGATTGTCTCGGGCAACGGTGAAAGGATGTGACGGTAATGAATCATCAAGCAGCATATAGTAGGGCGTTGGGTTCAGTTTTCTCGCCTCAAAATACACCGCCGGCGTGAAAGGCCCCGCGTAGATATAGGCGCCTGGGCAGAATCTATCAACGACGAGTCTCAGTGGTCGAGTATCAATCTCGCTGAATGGTGGCGATAGGATCTCTGTCGCGATAGCATTTTGCAGAATGAAGAAGAAAGCGACACCAAAGAATACAAGGTGCGTCACGCCAGCTATAGATAGTGCCGCTAATGTAGTGTCTATGAGGAAGGGAAGGAGGATATACAAAGGAGCCAGGATAAAGCTGATATGCACTAAGTTCATGCTTGCTTCAGCAGCTATGAATAATGTCGCCTGCAATGCGAGTAGGAAACGCACCGGGGTAGTCGCCTTTTTCCAGAGCAATACTAGCGGCATACAGATCACGAGGGAAAATAGGATGAAGTAGAACAGCTCTATCGGCTGATTTTCTGAGTATGAGAATAAGGGGAGGATCAGGTTGTTATACAGGACAGCGATAGGCCAGACTATGAGTAGGGCTGCTATCACCAAGAGCGTACTCAACAGATATGCGATGCAGATGTCGCGTTGCGTACGAGTACGCTCCTTCAGCCAGAGTATACCGAGTGTCGTGAATGCCACGACAAAAAGAACGAAACCCTTATGTTGCAGGAAGAGTATGGAGAGGCCGGTTAGTAGGCCAGAGTAGATACTGTCATACAATTTCGCGTGAGGTTGTAGCGTTCGGATAAAAAAATAACATGACCACATAGCGAATACGAGAAAGAAAGAATTGTGGTTAATAATAGACCATTGAGGTGAGGTGAAGACTATGAGTAATGGGACCACATAGGTCTTCTAGCCCTGAGAGATTAGTCTGCTTATTTTGAAAGCGCCGATAGACGTGATGAAAACACTGAGGATCCCGACAGATCGGGCGGACTAGTAGCTAATACCGATGAGTTTCCAGACGCCTGCGATCAGGAGAAAGCTGCCCGGTGTCACGAATTCGAAAAAATCACTATAGATCCAACGGCCATGCATCATGTTCCACGCGCCTTCCAGTATAACGCCGTCATCCTGATTAATGATGTGTTTAGTCTGCAAGATGATCAGCGCTGCCAAAAGCAGGACCCAATACAAGACAGGACCAAGTATTTTTTTCCGGAGTTTCATTGTGATGCGGTGGTCAAATTAGCCTCGATGCTTTGGTATTTTTTTAATAGCCTGCAGCGTTTGCAAGCCGAGCATGGCGCATTTTTCACGCGCGCCTGAAATAGAAATGCCAAGAAGTTTTTCAATATTTTTCCGATTCATTTTTTTCACTGTGGCCAGTGTCTTGCCGAGCGCATATTCACTGACCATAGAGGTTGCGGCGATGCTGACAGCGCAACCTTCGCCGCTGAAAGCAAGATCCACGATCTTCCCATGCTTGATGGTTGCCTGGAACTGCACTTGATCGCCACAACTGACATTCGCATGACCGGCGCTATGAGTAGCTTTTTGTAACACGCCGAAATTCCGCGGGGAGCGGTAATGGTCCAATATTTTATGACGATACAGTTCTTCAGACATTTATTTGAATATGTTGATTGCCTCTTTCAAAGCTGCGATCAGCTGATCCACATCAGCTTTCGTATTGTAGCATGCGAGTGATGCTCGCGCAGAAGCGGGAATTTTCAAAAAGCGATGCAGTGGCATGGCGCAATGATTGCCGGACCTGATGCAGACGCCGAAACGATTACAAATTTCTGCCACATCATGCGCATGCACACCTTCGACATTGAAGCTGATGATGCCATGTCTTTCGCGGGGCCCATAGAGCGTCACTTCTTTCAGTGCTGAAAGCCTCCCATAGGTATAATCAGTGATCTCCTTCTCTGCTTGTGCCAGTTTTTTGATCCCATGCTCCATGAGGAAATCAGCGGCTGCGCCTAGGCCTATGATGCCGGCGATATTCGGCGTGCCGGCCTCGAAGCGCGCTGGAGGTCCTTGGAAAATGGTTCGCTCGGTCGAGACATCGATGATCATATCTCCGCCAGTAAGGAATGGCGGCATTGCTTCGAGATTTTTTTTCTTGCCATAGAGTATGCCGATCCCTGTCGGGCCATACATTTTGTGTCCTGAGGCGACGAGGAAATCTACATCAAGTTTCTCTACATTGATTGGCACATGGGCGATGCTCTGGGCGGCGTCGAGAAGTATTTTTGCTCTAGATTTTTTCCGCACAATGGCGATGATCCTGTCGATATCATTGTAGACGCCGAGCACATTAGAGATATGTGTCACTGCAACAAGCCTGATTTTTTTGGTCACCATCCGGGCAAGGGTTCTGTAGTTGAGTTCCCCGGTCGGCAGCAGCGGCACATAACATATTTTCACACCTTTTCGCTTCGCGAGCTCTTGCCAGGGCACGACATTCGCATGATGTTCCATCATAGTAAGCATGATCATATCGCCGCGCTTCAGATTTTTTTCAGCCCAAGTGTAGGCAATAAGGTTGATACCCATCGTCGTGCCAGAGGTAAATATAATCTCCGACGCATCGCGCGCATGCAATAGTGTTCGCATTTTTTCCCGCGTCGCGTCGCAGCTTTCGGTCGCTCGCTGGCTCAGGCTATACATCCCGCGATGGATATTCGCATTATAGGTCGTGTAAAAGTCGCATTCAGCTTGGATGACTGAGCGCGGCTTCTGTGTTGTCGCGGCATTGTCCAAATACGACAATTGCTTTTTGCCGGGGATTCTTTCCAAAATGGGGAATGCAGCGCGATATGAGTTCATAGTGTCAATCTATAGAGTGACCTTCTCCTTTTTTGAATAACATCCAGCTATTGAGATACATGAATGGGATGGAGATAACACCGACTACCCATTTTACCGCGGTTTGTCCAATGATAAGTGGCAGTAATGGCATCGTCCCGGCGAAGGCTACGGTGATGAAGATGAGGCTGTCGATAGTGAGTGATGGTATGGAGCTAAATACATTGCGCGCCCAGAGATGCTTATCATGCGTTACTTTTTTGAACCAGGCGAAGACATAGGCATCGACATTCTCTGAGACCAGGAATGCGAGCCAGCTCGCTATCGTAATGCGCGGAACAGCTGAGAAGATCATGGCCCAAGCGCCCTGCAGGTTCCAGTACGGCGCCGGCTGCATCTCGGTGCCGAGCCAGAAAAAAAGCGATGTAGCGACTTGCGAAATGAAAGCGAGGAGTATCATTCTTTGCGTTTCTTCGCGACCAAACTTCTCATTGACGTTATCAGTCAGTAAGAAAGTGATAGAGAAGATGATGACGCCACTCGGTCCTATGAATGTCGCGAAGCCGAAATTGAATGAGGATATCTTTACCGCGAGGATCTGTGCTATCAGTGTGAAGGTGACATAGAGCATGATGAGCATATCGGGCCGTTCATACTTCCGTGCATAGGCGCTGCCGAGCACCGTGAAGCCCGCGACGCCAATGATCCAGATGAAGAGGAGAGTTGGACTCATACGCTATGTGTTTTTGAGTATGTTTGAAAGTTTTTTCTTCAAAGCTCTCTCAAGGATACCACGTTCACTTCCCTCAGGTAAATGTGCAAGTTGTGAGAAGATGAAGGCATCAAGGAGCAGACTGATGCCTTCGTTTTTTTTGAAACCCCGTGTTTGCAAATAGAAGAGCTCCTCCTCGGAAAGCCGTGCTATAGTCGCTGCATGCGACGCTTTCACGTCATCGGCTTCGATCTCAAGATTCGGTATGGTCTCGGCCTTTGCTTCAGGAGAGAGGAGTAGTACACGTTCTTCGAGGCGGGCATCTGATAGCTGCGCGGTTTTCCGGATATGGATCGTGCCATTCAACATACCTCGTGCGGTGCCACCGAATACGCCGCGGAGTATGATGCGTGAGGTTGCACGAGGCCCCTGATGCTCAACGACGACATTGGTTGTCAGTGTATCATTCATTCCGCCAAGCACGATGCCATGGATCATCACGCTACTACCAGTGCCGAGCTTGAAATGGATGGTCCGTTCCGTTGTTCTCGAAAGCCCGAGTGCCATGATATAGATAAGGCCTTCATGTGAAGCGACGGTAATGGTCGTTTTTTTCAGTTTCGTTTTCCAGTCGAGTACCACTGATTGCTTTGTGACCTTCAAGTTTCCTGAACGCACAGATTTGATACGCATAGAGATATTGTAGCTTATACTACTGCATATTGACAAAACTCATAGAATATAGTATTTTTTTTGCGTTATTGCCCTTTGATATCTATCTCAAAATAATTCTGCATCTCCGCCGGTAGGCGGATGGTGAGAGACTGAGGGCTGGGTTACGTACCAACACTGTTACTTTTTCATCTTGCTCGATCGGGCGAGGTGCCAGGGGGTGGCGTATGAGCAGATGGGCGCATTTTCCAAATGCGCAGGCAGTGGTCGCTGCGATGACTGAGGATGAGAAGCTAGAGGTGCTGAGTAAGTTCAGCGGCGCGGTGATCACGATGCCGAGCGGCGACTGTTTCTGGTATGCGGGCATCGAGAACGACAATTCTGTCGGCATCTCGGAAAAGAGGAAGAACGAAACCTCGTGGGATTGGCAGGTTCTTACCAAGAATCAGGCGATCGAGTTGCTTGCCAACCGCGTTACTCCGCCGCTCGTCGTCGAGGAGCCGAAGACCGCTGCGGAGTATTTCATTCGTCCGAGGCGGGCAAGGGACAGGAAGTAAACACTCTCAACAAGGGCTGGCTCCGCCACAGGGAGCTAAGGAGAATGTCATGGATCGTTTGCTTCAGATCAGGTTGGAGTTCAGTGAGCACGGCGACATCGCCGTACTCAAACTGCAGGGTGGGATTACCGTCGGTGGCTGTGAGAAATTCCTCCGGAATACTGTCCGTCAGGTATTCCCCGCGAAACCCAGGATCATCGTTCTGGACTTCAGTCGAGTCAACTTCATCGACTCCGCGGCCGTGGGTGAGATGGTCGGAGTTCTCGCGGCTTGTTCCGGTCACGAGCCTCCGATCAAGCTGAAGCTCATGAGGGTCAATGGTGAACCGCGTCGGATCCTCATGACCACGGGGCTTTACCAGATCTTCGAGATCATCGACAACGAGTTTCAGATCGACCTGAAGATTCCGTTCACGAGTCCCTATGCTGGCGGCCAGGAAGGCCCGAATCCGGACGGCTGCGAACACTACGAGCACTAGGAGGGTGCATGCGATTCAAGATCGTCACGGAGAATGGCGGTGTTGTTCTCGAACCTGATGGAGACCTGGTGGCTGGCTACCCAGTCAACAGCTTCGCTGATATCCTGGCTGATCTGTTTGAGACCAGCGTCTCCAGGGTCAAGATCAGCCTGGCTCATGTCCAGAACATCGACAAGGTCGGACTCCAGGCATTTCGGGATGCTGTTCTGTCAGCGATGGCGTATGACCCGCCGATCGATTTTCGGGTCGTGAAGCCGTCGGAGACTCTGCGTCAGCTCCTGATCGGACACAACCTGCGTCACATTCTCGAGATCGAAGGCTCGTCGACTCATTCGTCAGGCGCCAATGGCAACAGCAACCAGGACGGGGAATCCTGGTCCCAACTCTAGGAGGATAACTCGTGAGGCGGCTGAAATTTCTCTTGGTGATCTTCGCGATCGACTGTCTGCTGCTCGCGAGCACCTTCCGGAATAATCTGGCCGCGCGTCTCGGCTTCAAGGGGTATACCCGAGAGTCGTATCGCTGGCCGGATTAGCCCTGGAACTCAATTCGGGAAGGAGGTGATCGATGTCGAGCACGATTCAGAAACGGCCTTCGGTCTGGCACATGCTCAGGTACTACTGGCTGGATGACGAGGAGTTCGGCGGATGGCTGGCCCTCGGCTTCTGGATTTTCGTGATCTTGAGCATCTGTTTCCTGATCTCAGGATGCTTCCACAACGCCACTCTTCGCTCCTTTGCCTGGCGCGAGCTGAAAACACTCAGCTGGTTGGTTGGGGCGCTCGCCGTCATCGGTATTCCGTACCTGATTAGGGCACGGAGGGAGTGGCTGGAAGTCTTCCCCGGGTAGAAGGGGGTGCAGCGGTAGTTTTGAGTAATAACCCAATGTGGTTGTCATAGGGCAGGCTCCTCGAGCCTGCCCTCTTTTTTATCTAATGTATCCGACACTCCCTTCCCTGCCTGCCGGCAGGCAGGCATCTCCAATCTTCTTTGCTGGCATCATCCTACCGAGCCCTCCATTTCCAGTTCGATCAATCGATTCATCTCCACCGCATATTCCATCGGCAACTCTTTCACCAGCGGCTCGATGAAGCCATTCACCAACATGACCGAGGCTTGCTCCTTCGTGAGACCGCGGGATTGTAAATAGAACAGCTGCTCTTCACCGATTTTCGAAACGGTTGCCTCATGCTCGATGGTCGCGTCATTCGTATGGATACGCATTGTAGGATAGGTGTCTGAACGTGATGAGGGATCGAGGAGCAGGGCATCACAATTCACAGTAACTTTGGCGCCAAGGGCCTTCGGTCCGACAAACACCAAGCCGCGATACGAAGTTCTGCCGCCATAGGCGGACACTGATTTAGAAATGACCCGAGAGCTCGTATTGGGAGCAACGTGTATCACCTTCGAGCCTGCGTCCTGATGCTGCTTTTCACCAGCGAACGCCATTGATAGAATATCTGCCCGAGCTCCTTTACCAATAAGATAGACCGAAGGGTATTTCATCGTTGCTTTGGCGCCGAAATTGAAGTCGACCCATTCTACGATCGCGTTCTCATGTGCATGCGCGCGTTTGGTCACGAGATTATAGACATTCTTCGACCAATTTTGAACCGTGGTATAGCGCACGCGAGCGTTTTTCAAAGCAACTATCTCGACGACCGCGCTATGTAGCGATGAGGAAACATAGACCGGCGCCGAGCAACCCTCGACATAGTGCACGAAGCTGCCTTCATCCGCGATGATGAGCGTACGTTCGAATTGTCCCATATTCTTCGCATTGATCCGGAAATAGGCTTGTAGCGGCAGGTCGACATGCACACCTTTCGGCACATAGACGAAGCTGCCGCCGGACCACATGGCCGTATTTAATGCGGCGAACTTATTATCATTAGCCGAAACGACTGTTCCGAAATATTTTTTTACCAATGCTGGATACTTCCGGCAGGCTGTTTCCACATCGGTAAAGATGACGC
The DNA here is from genome assembly GCA_964422585.1 of uncultured Gammaproteobacteria bacterium. Taxonomy (GTDB): domain Bacteria; phylum Patescibacteriota; class Patescibacteriia; order UBA1558; family 2-01-FULL-52-15; genus CAYRBH01. Next base: position 23,742 of record CAYRBH010000006.1, on the reverse strand, counting down.
CGGTTTTTTTCAGCCGTTGATTGATATGATGATACACATTTTCAGAATCATATTGTGCGCCGACCCCCGCGAGAAACTCCCGTTCATACTCGGGGATCCGTAACTTCTCGAAGGTGGTCTGTATCGCATCGGGCAAGTCGGCCCAACTGGTCCCTTTCCGTTCGGTCGGCCGGATATAGTAGTAGATATCGTCAAAGTTTATTGCCGATAGGTCGGCGCCCCACTGCGGTACCGGACGACTGAGAAAAAAATCAAGTGCCTTATGCCGATTTTCTCGAACCCATGATGGCTCGCCCTTTTGATCTGAGATGATGTCGACGACTGCATGCGAAGCGCCCTTCGGACTTCGAAAGAGAGAGTCTTCAGGATCATGGAAGCCGTACTGGTATGGCCGCTCGAATTTTTTTTTGACAGCGATGTTATTTCGCATGCTTTTGTGCCTTCGTTGGTATGCTCTGCTCATAGCCTTTCTTTTCTATGGCTCTTGCTAGCTCAGGGCCGCCTGACTGAACGATATGCCCATTGGCCAGTATATGCACATGATCCGGATGTAGATATTTCAGTATGCGCTGATAATGTGTTATCAAGAGCAGCGCCATTCCAGCTTTGTGTGCTGCATTGATAGCGTGGGCTATTTTTTTTAGCGCATCGATATCGAGTCCAGAGTCTGGCTCATCCAGGATGGCAAGCTTCGGCCGCAGAGCGATCATTTGCAGTATTTCGGCTTTCTTCTTCTCGCCGCCGGAGAATCCATCATTCAAGCCGCGATAGAGCATCGCTGGATCCATGCCAAGCGCCGTAATGGCATGCGTCAGATCGGCGCGAAGCTTCGTCTGCCGTTCTCGCGATTCATATTCCATTTTTGATGCCAGGGTCGCATGCAGGACTTTGCTGGAGCTTTGTGCTGTTGCGCTTTCACGTTGAGCTGCGGGGAGTATGGTACTGAGGGAGATACCAGGGATCGAAAGCGGATACTGAAAGCCAAGGAAAATCCCCAAGCGCGCTCGCGCATCGGTGCTCAGCTTCCGAATATCTGTAGTAGCGAATCGCAGTTTAGTGGCCGTAACCTTGTATTGAGGGTGTGCTAAAAGCGCCTGTGATACAGTGCTCTTGCCAGAACCATTCGGACCCATCAAGACATGCAGCTCACCGGGACGCATACTCAGAGAGAAGCGGTCGATGATTTTTTTCGTTCCGATGCGGACCGATAGATTTTCTATGAGGAGGAGTGGTTTCATGGGGAGTCTCTTCTGAAAATTGAGTGTATCGTAGGGTCTTGATTTGTCAATGTGCATCGAGGTTTTCGGTTGTATCAAGGCTATGCAACGTGTTACAATAGGTATACCTATGCAAAAAACGCCGGTCGATTCGAAGGAGGTAAAAGTAGCCAAGAATATACTCTTAGCATTGCTCGTTCTGTTCAGCGCAGCTTCAGTGGTATTCAGCCTCTATGTGCTGTTCGGCGATCTGGGCGGCACAGCTCCGGTCTCTCCTGCGCAGTCGCGCGGCCTGTTCACGGTTTTTATCTATGATCATATCAATGACGCTCAGGTCAATCCCAATAGGCCCGCGCTCGGCAAGTCCTGGCAAATCAAGAGTCTTAATTTTCCGAACCAGAACTTAGCCGAGGTAGAAGCTAGTGACGGGCAGACAACCTCGAAGCTCGAGTTCATCTATACGATAGAGTATCCGGATGTACGTGTCATGAAGATCAATGACGTCACCGGACGTGATCTGCAGGATGCAAATCTGACGCTGGTTCGGTTCCTGACCTTCCTTGAAGGTGGGGATTATGAGAATGCCGCAACGCTCTATGGTGGTTCTATCGCACGACTCGTGCCGTATGGCACCGACGCTTCGTCACTGCCGAAGCTTCTCGAGGCCTATTGCATGAAAGAAACCTCGACGCCAAAATGTCTCTCCTTTTCGGTCACGAATGCACGGAAGGATCTAGAAACCGGCTCATATACATTCGCCGTGACCTATCAACTACCTGACAAGACAGCATTTAAATTAGCCGACGGTACATCGACATTCAATGCGATCGTCGAGGCTACCGATAGCATTGTGTTCAAGGTAACCTCTCTGCCGTTCGATCATTAACTACCTACCAGTGGATTTGATGATCTGACCAAGTCCATACTCTTGGGGAGTCAGCGGATGTTCTTTGGTCATATTTTTTTCCTCTTTCATATATTTCAGGCTTACACTGATCATGCCACCGGATAGTTTCTGTAACATCGTGCTACTCTGATCGTTTTTAGTGATCTGGTTGCGCTCATCATTTTTTTCGCCAGCATTGAGCACATACTCCATCGTCGTTCTGCCGAAACCAGCTGTCGCTCGGAAGGTCAGGTTAGGGGGCAGATCAGGGATGCGTTCACGCAGACGATGTGTCGTGATGGCTTGTTCTATTTCTTCAGCTGGCCAGATATCGCTCATGTCCAAGGCTGCCATTTCTTCCTGGAGCCGAATAGACGTTTCGCTCCAAAGCGCCTCCCAGTCGATGTGATCATCCGAGGGCTTCCCTTTTGCTAGTATCATAAATTCATCAGCAGCTCCTGCTCCGAGTCGAGCCCGTGTCACCCCAATACCAACGCCTTTCTCTGCGAGCTGAAAAAGCGTTTCACTGTGCTGGAGCCAGTCAGCGATACGTTGCAGGTAGGCATCTCCAGCGTTTCGACTATAGTAATCGTTCAAAGCCTTCAGTCCGTTCAGATCGATGGCGAACATCGCGATATGAGTGTAGGTATGTCGATCCGCGTTGATCAGTTCGTCATTGATGGTCTCCGCGGTGTATTTTTTGAAATACTCTTCATTCCAGAGCCCGGTCTTATCCTTGAAAAGCGATCGCTCGCTCTCTGCCGCGCCCTCCGAGGTTAGTGGCGGGAGTTCATATTCCTCGCCGATCTCATAGGAGGCTTTCCGTTCAATATCTAGCGGAAATGCATTGCCGCTATTGTAGCGTTGCCGATCCTGCATGATGCGCTGTGCGATCATATCTTGGAAGAAGCGAGGCCGTGTCGTACGGCTTACTTCATCAATCTTGATCGGCAGCTGTTCTGGCTCGGTGTACTGATCGCGATACTGCGCGATGATCTCATCACGTGTCAGCACCCGCTCTTTTTGTTCTGGTGAGAATATTTTTTCGGCCATAGCATTATTGTAAAGTATTCATGCGCGCGGGGCAATTACTCAGGAGAGAGGCTCTGCTGCCCGAGCGCGCTGTATGGTACGGGCAGTAACGCTGCGCCCTTGACCCGCGCGCCTGCTGTGTTTGGTGATGAGGCGCTGTATGGAACGTGTGCTCATAGATGTGCCTGCGCCACGCTGTGTGCCAGCCCGGTCATGACTGATGAACAGATACGGATTCTGATCCTGCCGCAGCTTGAGATATTCACTCAGGTAGTAGTGTGCGTGAGTAGTAAGTTTGATCGTGCGTGGATGTGACCCGGCGATGCTCAGCTGTTTTCGTTTGAGGTCGAATCCTTCGATAGTAAGCCGCGGAAGCTCATAGAGTTTGAGTCCGGTGCTCCAGAGCAGCTCAAGAATAGCCCGATCTCTGAGGCTCAATGGATTTGCATTCATAGCGCTGAGCTGTTCTTTCAGGAGAGCGTTGATCGAGTGCTTCGGCAGGGAGGCAGGGGAGCGATACTGTATCGGAGTCAAAGCTATGGATCGATAAGACAGTCGTCGTTCATCGTTCGGCAGCCAGCGGATGAAGCCGCGTAATGCTATCAGATAATAATTTTGAGTGGTTGATTGTAGTCCGGCAGCTTTCAGCTCTTTCTGGAAGAGTTCGACTTTTCGGGAAGTAATGTTGCTCGCCGTTAGTATCTTTTGTGATTCGAAGAAACGCCGTAAATACTCGCGATAGTGAGTGATGGTCAGATCCGAGCTCTTTTTTGTTCGTTTGAGATAGATGCAGAATTGTGTCAGCGCGGTATCGATGTTTCGTGCCATGGCTATATTTTATGACACTCGGGGTATTTTGTCATCAGGGTCTTTATTTTTTTTAAAAAACTTGACAAGATCGATCATTTTTCGTAATATCCTATTCGTTAACTCATTAATACCTGCCTTGGAGAGCGGAGTATCTCGGCCGTTTTCTCGGACAGGCATCGAAAGGACAGCCTATGCTTTCAAAGGCACAAAAAGAGAAAGTTATTGAGAAGTTCCGAACCCATAAGAACGATACTGGTTCGGCAGAAGTGCAGATCGCGATCTTGACCGCAGAGATTAAGGATCTCTCGAAGCACTTGAAGGACCATAAGAAGGATTTCTCCTCACGCAGGGGATTGCTCCGTAAGGTCTCACAGCGACGCAAGTTGTTGCGGTATCTACGCAAGGATAATGAGAAAAGTTTTACCAAACTGATCAAGGCTTTGAAATTGAAAGCTCCGAAGCAAGGTGAAATGCCGGAGGCGCTCGGAGAAGAAGATCTGGCGGTCGCCGCAGAGGAAGAAGAGAAAGAAGCAGAAGAAATATAACTTGATAACGACCCCGTTCTTGAGAGCGGGGTTTGTTCGTGAGAATATATGATAGTAAAACACAAAGAACAGCGAGTCGGAGTATTCGTCGATGTACAGAATATGTACTATTCGGCGAAGAATTTGTATCAAGGTAAGGTAAACTTCGGCGCACTACTGACCAGCGTCGTCGCTGGTCGCAAACTGATCCGTGCGACGGCCTATGTTATTCGCGGGCCACAGTCAGAGGATGATCACTTTTTCACCGCCCTGGAGAAGCAGGGGTATGAGATCAAAGCAAAGGATCTGCAAGTGTTCGCCGGCGGTACGAAGAAAGGCGACTGGGACGTCGGTATTGTCATCGATGCTATTAAAATGTCCCGCTCGGTCGATGTAGTCGTCCTCATTTCGGGCGACGGTGACTATGTGCCGGCAGTTGAGTATTTGCAGAATCACGGCATCTTGGTGGAAGTGGCAGCCTTTGGCGAGACCGCATCAGGACAATTGAAAGAGAAGGCAGATGATTTCTTGGACATATCAAAACAAATAAAGAAGTTTTTGTTACATTAATTAAGTAAGCGCAGGATCGTCATTCGTGCGTGTGCTGGTGGTAGAGTACTTTGAGGAGCTTAGAGCATACTGTAACGACCCTTTTGGGTTTCAGTAAGCCATAAGCTACTCAAAAAACTGTATCACCTCGAACGAACGTGCACGATCGTGCCAGAAGGAATCACAGAATGAATAATGTGAAAAGGTTCGAACGCGAATTTGCGGGACGCAAACTCGTTATTGAGATAGGTAAGCTTGCGCTGCAAGCGCATGGCTCATGCACCGTCCGCTATGGCGACACGGTAGTGTTGGCAACGGCAGTCATCGCTCCGAAAGAGCGCGAAGGGGTCGATTATTTCCCCCTCATGGTGGACTATGAGGAGCGTCTGTACGCGGCCGGTAAGATCAAGGGTTCTCGTTTCATCAAACGTGAAGGCCGAGCGACTGATGAGGCTATTCTTACTGCACGCTTGATCGATCGCAGCATCCGTCCGCTGTTCAAGGACGCGGTGCGTAAAGATGTGCAGGTCGTCGTCACCGTGCTCTCCATCGATCAGGAGAATACGCCTGATTTTGCGGCATTACTCGCGACGTCAGTGGCGCTCGGCATTTCCCCGATCCCGTGGAATGGACCATTGGCGGCAGTGTGTGTCGGCCGCAAGGATGGTGTCATGACCGTGAATCCGACCTATGAGCATCGTATGCAGAGCGACATGGATCTCTTCGTCGCAGGCACGGCTGATGAGGTCGTCATGATCGAGTCAGGAGCGAAGGAGATCCCCGAGGATATGATGTATGAATCTATCGCTTTCGCGAGTAAACAGATCGCGGATGTACTCACATTCGTTACGCAAGCGATCGATGCCTGCGCGATGCCGAAATCCGTACACCCGCCGCTGAAAGAAGATGAGCAGAAACTGCAGGATCTCATTCAGTCAAAGGTGAAAGCATTCATCGCGAGCAAGGATCTCACGAAGGTCTGGACGCATGACAAGGAAACGACCAAGAGTAATACGTTCGCGCTGAAAGACGAACTGGACGCACTCTTAAAAGCAGATAATGAAGTATCAAAGGATGCTCGTGCGAAAGGGGTCGCTCTTCTAGAGCTTGCCCTGGAAGACGCTGCTCGCGATCTGGTGTTACATACCAATAAGCGCGTCGATGGCAGAGCTCTCGATGAGATACGCTCACTGTCAGCCGAAGTCGGCATTCTGCCGCGCACGCATGGTACTGGTCTCTTTGCACGCGGCGAAACACAGGTGCTTTCCATTGTGACATTAGGAAGTCCGGGCATGGAGCAGACACTGGATACCATGGAGGAGTCAGGTACGAAGCGCTACATGCATCACTATAACTTTCCACCCTTCTCGGTCGGTGAAGTGAAAGCGATGCGTGGCCCCTCACGTCGCGACATTGGTCATGGTGCGCTCGCTGAGAAAGCTTTGGAACCATTGATACCAACGAAAGAAAAGTTCCCCTACACTATTCGAGTCGTATCAGAAGTGCTGGGCTCGAACGGCTCTTCATCGCAAGCCTCGATTTGCGGCTCTTCATTGGCTCTCATGGACGCTGGCGTGCCCATCAAGGCAGCCTGCGCTGGTATCGCAATGGGCCTTATCACGAATCCGGATGACAAAAAGGACTATCGCATTTTGACGGACATTCAAGGCATCGAGGATCATGCTGGTGATATGGATTTCAAAATAGCCGGCACTGAGACAGGTATCACGGCCATTCAATTGGATATTAAGCTGGGTGGTATTTCACTTGAGATCTGTCAGAAAGCCATACAGCAGGCTCGCGTCGCTCGCCTGCAGATCCTGAAGGTTATGGCACAGGCAATCGCTGCTCCTCGTACCGAGCTTTCTGAGTATGCGCCGCGTATTTTGTCGCTCAATATCCCTGTCGACAAGATCCGCGAAGTCATCGGTTCTGGCGGTAAGATTATCAATGAGATCATTGATACCTGCGGCGTTGAGGCTATCGACATCGATGATGAAGGTTTTGTTGTCATAACCTCGCATAGCGCTGAGGGCGCTGAAAAGGCGAAAGCCTGGGTCATGTCCATCGTGAAGGAAATAGAGGTCGGAGAAGTGTATGAAGGTCCGGTCACGCAGATCATCACCGATCGTAATTCTGGCGAGGAAATTGGTGCTATCGTCGAACTTGCCAAGGGCAAAGATGGTATGGTTCATATCTCGCAGCTCCGCCATGAACGCATCGGGAAGGTTTCTGATGTGGTTCGAGTCGGCGATATGCTGAAAGTGAAGGTCGTCGAGGTAGATCCGGTACGCGGACGTATTAGTCTCTCAGCGAAAGCCTTGCTCACCCCGCCGCCATTCGATCCGAATGCTCCACGCTTCGAAGACACTCGCCGCGCCAATGGATATCGCAGCGCTCCTCGTGGTTCCGGAGGCAATGGCCATGGAGGACCGCGGAGAGATTTCCGAAGATAGGCATTAACGCAGAAGCTCTACCCCCATGGAGCCAACACAAACTCGATCAAATGTACGAAAGGGACTTCTTGCTCTCTTTGTCCTTGCCGCGCTCGGGCTGGGACTATTCTTCTGGTACCCGCGTACCAATATACCCGCGCCTAACCTTGCTCAGTACCTGCCAGCTTCGACGGTATTCGCTCTGCGAGTTGATCGCGCTTCGGTGCTTGGACCTGCGGATCACCTAATCGCCGCCTCGAGTCCGTTGAAAAATTGGCAAGATCAATCTCGCGGATACTGGCAACAATTGGAGACAGCAACGGGCTTGCATATCAATAGCCTCTTGATCGCGGTCACGCAAGATAAGGGTATTCTTTGGCAGAGTGTTCTCTTTAGCACTAGCGACGCTATCACAACCAAGATATCCACGACTCTCGTGGGTCAACAATTCAACGATCTCTCCTGGTATCCACCATCGACCGATGCGCTGCATTTTGAACGCATCACTGATCATGTAGGAGCACTGCTTTCGGTGCAGGATACGCAGGACTATACAAGCCCATCATCTGCGGCAGCGCAACTCCTCACCGCAGATCCGATCGCAGTCTACACGCAACGGGATATTGGGCAGCAAATAGCGGATATGCTTGGCGCGAATCAGGCTGTTCCTGGAACGAGCGCATTTATAGCATCGCAGGATGAGGTTACAGCAGGTTTTTCGATCTCAGAGCCCTTGATCCGGATGCATTGGTACGATACGACCGCCTCATCGACTCCCTCCACTCCGCTGTATATTCCGGCGAAGTTTGATGTGGCATTCAGCGGCGACATGCGCCAGGTATTTGCCGACACAACTCCCGCCACGCATCCATTATTGACGGCACTACAGACTTTTATTAACTCACAAGCAAGTATGTTCTCCTTCAAGCCGGAAGATCTGCAGCGCAGTGTCGTACAGTTGCAAGGGATAGTCATCTCCGGAGATCAATGGCTGATGGTAGGGGACGACAGCACGAATGTGGCGGATATCGTTTCTCTAGTTATTGGCAGCCATACGCCGAAGAAAGCGGTATCAAGGCTGCCTGATGGTACTTCCTATCGTGAATTGGTTCGCGGCATCCCGACCCCGCGTATCGAAGACCTGGGTACTTTCAAGGTGTCAGTATGGTCGGATATGCCGATATCTGCGACAAGTACCGCAAATCTCAATGATGCGTATGCTTTATTTACGGCTGAGAAAGATGGAAAGTGGTATCTGTCGACGAGTAAAGATATGCTCAGCATGCAATTCGGATTAGGAACTGCGGTTGCTTTTCCAGAAACTACCTTGATACAGACATGCAATCAAGCAGGGCCTATTGATCTCTCGACGATTGATGAGTTATGGGCAGTAAATGGGGTCCCTGAGACTGGCTCAAGCACACAGAAAGCTGATCTAGCCTATATTTCGTTAAAAATGAACGGAAATAAGCACATGCATATGCTCTGTGCACAGTGATTTTGTGAATGTGGACAACTTGTGTGTAGTGTGAATATTTGTTGTTTCTTAGTCTTAATCATTATGCAGGAGCATGGTCTATTTTTAGCTAATATTGGCTAAATAAATGTATTGACCAGGCTCCATTTTTGTGATATACTAGATAAGTAAGGTTTCACAACCTTGATCGATCTTAGAAAAGTTACCCTAAAGACACTTTTTGGAGTAATTTTTTTCTTTTTCACTGCCCGAAAGGGATAACCTAGCTATCCCACCAAGGTAAAATAAAAATAAAATCACAAAATCGCTTATCCTCGCATAAAAACGGAGATAAACGGCTAAGAGTGGTGGAAAAGAGGAGGTAATAGCTATCAGAGTTAGGAAAGATAGCGAAAAAAAGTGCCGTTTTAAAATAAAATGTTATTAACTGACATGATCCTGTTGAGGAGATGCCGGCAAAGAAACAGTTTCTTTTCCTACATCTCTTCAACACGTCGGTTGGTGTAACTAGTTTATAACGGTACGGGGAGCCCTGAGCCTCGAAAAATATATTACATTTCGCGAGTAGCACTAGGCTCCTCTTCAATTTGGCAAAATGTTTGATCCGCTCCCTAAGCTCTAGACAAAGAACCCCCTACGTAGTACTATGATGAGCGTATATTTAAGGCCCTAATTGTTAAAAGCCCTAGGCTATGAAGCTTGATAAAGCATTTTTGGAAGCACAGCGGAAGCTTTTGGAAGAGCGCAAAATGCAATTGATGCGCGAACTGAAAATGGATGGCGTGAAGAATATTCACGCTGAGACCGAGTATGATGCGACTTTCCCTGACTATGGCGATAAGGAAGATGAGAATGCCGCTGAGGTCGCGGCTTTCGAAGAGAATTTGAGTATGGAGAAAAATTTAGAGGTTTCTCTCTTTAATGTGAATAAAGCTTTGAAAAAAATTGAGGACGGCAGCTATGGCATCTGCGAGAAATGCGGCAAGATGATTGATCCAGCACGGTTGCAGGCATTTCCGTCCGCGACAGCAGATATGGATTGTAAGAAAAAGATCAGCTAGATGCGTCGGAGTATTGCGACAGCGGTTTTTCTTTTTGTACTAGATCGATTGTTAAAAAACATCATGTGGTTTTCCCTCCAGTCTTCAGCTGGAGGTTTTTTGCATCCGGTCTTGAATATGAACGTGGCGTTCTCATTGCGGCTGCCAGGATTCTCCGGACAGTTTCTCACACTGTTGCTAACGCTGATAGTCATCGGATTTTTCATCATGGCTGGCCGTCTGTATCGGATGCATGACGTGAACGCATTGTGGTGGTTGTTGATCACTATCGGCGCGCTGAGTAATGTGCTCGATCGCATCGTACTGGGGGGAGTATTGGATTATGTTGATCTAAAATGGTTCCCGGCTTTCAATATGAGTGATGTGTTCATCACGATTGGTGTGATTATGCTGCTCTATCGAGAATTATTCCACGGACGAAGTATCGCGCGCGGCGCGTGATCTCATGCGTCAAAAAACCTGTTCGGTTTCCCGAACAGGTTTTTTGGTACAAAGAACGGGTGCAATGAACGCCTACTGATGAAGTAATGACGGCTGATATCTCTCTAAGAACCGCTGCTCGATTTCCAGACATCGCCGGTATCAGCCGAGAGTGTATTGAGTTTCCTGTTGATTACAGAATAAGAAGACGCAAAACAATACAGAAACTTACTGAGCCCTTGTCACTAGGATAGGCAGCGCAGCCTATGCTATACTGAGAGCAGGTATGATCAGCCGCATAGCAACAGTAGAGGCTCCATTCTGGTCGCGTATTCCTTTGTTTGGTGTGCAGAGATATCCCAAGACCTTGGTGCGCAGATGCATCTTCTGGTTGAGCGCCATTGTATACTCAATGGTTTATTTTTATGTGCTCGCGCTTGCCGTAGTCATATTCGTGCATGCATTATGGGTATGGCCAGGTCTGCAGAACTATTTGACCACGACACTCTATGATATTTGTTATCGAAATTGGTGGCTGGTTCTCATATTCGTAGTAGTAGAGGTACTCCTTATCTATAGGGCTGCATTGACGAATGCTTCGAACGTAGTACGTAAGCGTCGAGAAACGATTGACTGGCATCGCTTGGTCACGCAACCTATACTCTTTGTCGCGGTGCTCTACCTTACCTTGAAAGTGCTGACTGGTGACTATACGGTCGAGCCGCATCTGGCGCCAGTGCTCCTGTGGGCATATGCATTCTCTGTTGGAGCTTTGTATATTGTTGACAAGTATTCTTGATAGCCGTACTATGGTCATAGAAAAGCGATTGCCTCCTTGAAAAAGAGGCTCACACATTTGGTTTCATATTGTTTTTACTAATCGCTTTTCACAGCGATTTTATTTTTATGACAATACTATGGCATCAAAAGTGTTTTCTATAGCTCAGAATGGTTTGCGCTGTCAGATCATTGAGGTCGAAGCGGATGTGTCACGTCATATGCCGGCATTTTTACTCGTCGGCCTACCTGATACCGCGATCCAGGAAGCGAAGGAGCGCGTTAGGTCAGCTCTCGAGAACAGCAATTTGCCTTTTCCAAGGAGCAAGGTCACCGTGAATCTAGCTCCGGCCCATGTGCGTAAGGAAGGAACACTCTATGATCTGGCGATAGCGGTGAGCATTTTGCTTGCTCAGGATAGTATTGATATGCCGGAAGAGGATCTGGGCGCCGTATTCTTAGGAGAGTTGTCACTCGGCGGCAATGTGCGTCCGGTCAAAGGCGTGTTACTGGCTATGTCTTACTTGAAAGAGCAAGGTATTACGCGCGTGTATGTGCCTGCAGCGAATAGTAAAGAAGCTTCGTATGTATCTGGTATGAGCATCTTTCCGGTCAGCACTGTGCGTCATCTTATCAATCACCTGAATGGATTTGAACCTATCACACCGGTTACGGCGAGTACTTTGCCGTCAGGTAAAATGCGTAGTAGTTCTTATGATTTCGCTGATATCAAAGGTCAGGCTACTGCCAAGCGTGCCTTGGAGATCGCCGCAGCGGGTGGGCATAATGTGCTGCTGAACGGTATTCCCGGCAGCGGCAAAACGATGCTTGCCCAAAGCTTCATGTCCATTCTGCCGCCATTGGTGGAAGATGAGATACTTGAGGTGTCGAAGATCTACAGTTACGCAGGTCTGCTCAGGGGCGGCGAACCTTTGATCTATGAGCGACCATTCAGATCGCCGCACCATTCAGCATCGGTCGCTTCTATCGTCGGTGGCGGCACCTGGCCGAAACCAGGCGAGATCACCTTGGCGCATAGGGGAGTGCTTTTTATGGATGAGTTCCCTGAGTTCCCGCGAAGCGTGCTTGAAGCATTGCGCCAGCCTCTGGAAGATAAAGTCGTCTCAGTAAGCAGGGTGTCTGGCAGTGTTCAATTTCCGGCTCATGTTACCTTGATTGCGGCGCAAAATCCATGCCCTTGCGGCGCTTGGGGCGACACCGAGAAGCGCTGTGTCTGTAGTGAATTCCAGCGAAAGAGTTATCAGCGCAAGGTATCGGGCCCTTTGTTGGACCGTATCGATCTCCGCGTGCGAGTTTTCCCTGTCGACAGGCAGAAACTTCTGGGAGATGAAAGCGCTGAGAGATCGGAAGTTATCTTGCAACGCGTAGTACAGGCGCGCGAGCGTCAGCGAGCGCGCTTCGGTTCGGCCCTGAAGCTCAATGGGGATATGGATCATAGGATGTTGAAGAGAACATCCGCTCTTGATAGCGCGACGGAAAAGATACTGGTACAGGCCTCGAAGAAGCTTCAGCTCTCCGCGAGGTCATTCTATAAAACTATTAAGATAGCCAGGACCATCGCTGACCTTGCGAGTCGAGAGCGGATACTCGAAGATGATGTGCTGGAAGCCTTGCAGTATCGAACTGCAGACTGAGCATGCTGTGCTCGGGTAGGTTATCAATGCTGGTTTAACTTCTTATCTAAGTCATGGTACACTTAGTAATGTCTTTTGAGTTTTTAAAAACGTTCCCTGGGATGCTATCTATGAAAAAATCACCATTCGCTCGATTAATGTCGGTGGGCCTGCCTGTTTCGTTGATCCTCGCTTTCTTCGTGGTGATCATGCAATCAAGTGAACAGGGTAGAGTAGGATCCTTTAGCTCTTTTTTTAATGGATCATCAAAGTCGATACGCCGTGTACTTGGCCCTGCGATCAAGAAACCAAGTGTGAAGGGCTATGTATCATTGGCGCCAGAGGACATGACCGTCGCGGGTTATTTCGCGAGCGCGGCGCAGCAGGCGGGCGATACTATGATTGCGCCAGTCGGGATGCCGGTCTCGATAGCTGCTTCATCATGCACAGACACGGATGGTGGCACTAATGAGATGGTGCAAGGTTCGATGACCTACTCTGGCTATAACCAAACATTAACTGATTATTGCGAGCCTGATGGCCAGACATTGCTTGAGTATTCTTGTCCATTTGGGCAGGAAAGCGAGATTGTCTGCCAGCGGGGATGCAGTAATGGAGCCTGCATCAGCGATGCACAGCTGAGATGTGTGGACAATGACGGTGGGCTTGATTGGACCAAGAAATCGACCATACAGCTCTATCAGAACGACAGTCTTGTCACCACGAAGGAGGATACCTGTGAGCTGGATAGTAGTACGACCGGCCAGGTTACGCCGATGAAGTCGTGTATCGGTACGGATTGTACTATTCGGGAGTATGGGTGCACACCGTATGGGAATGAGAGCGACCTCCTAAGGAATTGTGAGACGAATGGATGTGTCGATGGCGTCTGTTTGGACGCGCCTTCGGCAACACCTGTCAGCAATATTGCCAAAGATACTGCCCCGGCAAGCCCCGCCACAGAACCGCCTCTTATCCCACAACCGCAGACTCAGCCAACCCCGACGAGCACACCAGTCGCGCAGTCTATTGATCCGAATTCGCCAGTCGTGAGTCAGCGTTACAAGAGTATCGTCGAGATCAAAACGTATGTCATCAATCCCTATGGATTTTTAACGCTCCTGGATTCTGGTTCTGGTGTTATCATTGATCAACGGGGGATCGTGCTGACGAACGCGCATGTCGTGCACGCGACTGATTCGTTCGGGAAATTCAAGCCGGCAACGTATCTCATCTGTATACCGACGAACATTGACCAGGAGCCGAAATGTAACTATCGTGCCGACCTGATTCGGTATGAGGCTACGCTTGACCTTGCCTTGCTCCGCATAGAGCCTATTGATGGTCTGAGCCTGCCCACCTCTTTCGATACCATCCCTTTGATGACCAATGATACGACGGTGATCGGCGACGATCTTTATGCGGTCGGCTACCCCTCTATCGGTGAAGGTAGTATTACAGCGACAAAAGGAACAGTGAGCGGCAAATTGAAAAAGTATGATGTCAATTGGATAAAGACCGACGCGGTCATATCATTCGGAAGCTCTGGTGGGGCGGCCTTGGATAAGAATGGTTCCTTGATAGGCCTGACGACCGCCGGCAGGAGCGATTTCCTGGGCAGCCTTGGCTATGTGATACAGTCCAGCTCAATAGCACCATGGGTGCAACAGTATATTAACACTGACCCGCGCCAAGAAGCCATCAGTAGTCGTATGTCGCAGCTCGCTCAGACAATGCGTGATGTTGAAACAGCGTCAAGCATCGGGTCGCCAGTGCTACCCTTTACCATCGATAAGCCGGCTGGCTGGGACGCGACATTCGATGGTGAGCATATCATCACGATTAAGAATGGAGCATCCGATAGCGGCGGTATGGTCAATATCGTCTACTATCGGACACCGTTCCCGTACAGTCCTGCTAATATTATCCCTGAGGTAAAGCGTGACCTCCTGACCACCGGCGGCTTGTTCTTCGCGACGATAGATGCTTCCAAGGATATCGTGGTCAATGGCATACGCGGCAAGAAGATAACGCTTTCAGGAAGCTACGGAACTCAGTCGCTCACGGTCGACAAGTATGTGTTCGTTTTTGGGAACAATATCGTTAATATAACCGCGCAATACGGTGACGGTGACCAAGATATCGATACTATAAATTCGATGATCCAGTCATTCACCGCGACTGCGAACTCTTCGAACCCCTTGCCGCAAGTGACCACCTTTTCTCAAACTGATCCGAAGATGTCACTTTCGACATCGAAGGATTGGGCTGTCTCCAAACTCGTCGATGCCTCGAACCCGGCATTTATAGATTCAAAGAAATTCCCCGATGCCCGCATTTCGGTCAGGATTCATGAGACAGATCGATCGGTCGCGGCGAAAGGTAATCAGGGCTTGCTTGATTACTATGTTAAGAATATACAGTCCCTGGGTACACCATTTGACACGCTCGGCTTTCAGTTTGATATCTCAAAGAAGAGCGCCAATGTGGCACTCAATAGCAAACTTAGGAAGGTCGTCCTTATCGAATCGTCATTGAAGAATAGCGATACGAATGAGACTATCGCTCAGAGCGTCGACTACCTCATTCCGGCTGGCGCTAAGCATGTAGAGGTCGAATTACTGACGATCACCAAGGATGCCAAAGTCTTAAGCCAGGCAAAGCAGGCCTTCACTGCGCTGCTTCGTACGCTCGTTGTCCAGCCATAAGCCTCGCAGGCGCTATGCTTTGCGAGAATGCCGAATATTGCTATCATGGTCGCATGAAGAAACGATATAGTTTACTGGTAGCGGTGTTTGCCCTGCTTGCCGGCTGTACTACGATGCCCCAGGCGGTTATTCCGTCGCCTGAGCCTTTCGCTACATTCGCGACCTCAACCGTACCCGTTGTAGAACCAGCAAAGCCGAATCCTCCGGTACCCCCTCCTTCGGCCAAGAATTCTCAGGCTACAGTAACTCCAGAGCAGAAGCCGCCGGTTGAGAAACCAGCACCGAACGCCATTAATTTAGCGGTGCCGTTCCGTGCACAGGCGCCATTCGGCGATTGGAGCGAACCGTATGAGAATGCCTGTGAAGAGGCCTCCATTATCATGGTCGATTATTATTTGCGTGGCGCGACACTCTCAGCGCAGCAGATGAAAGATGCTATCGACGCGCAGGTCGCTTGGCAGATTAAGAATTGGGGCGGACACAATGATCTGCCGATCGCGAAAGTTAAGGATCTTGCTGCCGCTCAGTATCCCTACAGAGTGCAGATTATTGATCCGTTGACCATTGATGCTATCAAACAAGAATTACGAAAGGGTTTGCCAGTGATAGTACCAACAGCTGGTCGTGCATTAGGCAATCCGTATTTCACGGCTCCAGGACCTATCTATCACATGCTGGTTATCAAAGGCTATAGGGCGGACGGTACATTCATTACCAATGACCCGGGTACAAAGCACGGCGCTGATTATGTGTACTCATCTGCTACCTTAATGAGTGCGATACATGATTGGACAGGGTCTGCTGCTGATGGAGGAGCGGTTGGACTGGTTATGTATAAGTAGATCAGCGCCGCATACGCGGTGTTAGGTGATGTAAGTTATTTGTTTGTTTCTGTGAGAGAAAGAACTTTTTTAACAAATTCGCCTTTCCCATCAGAATAACCCTGACTAATATCCGGATATTTTTGAATAAGATTTGCTTTAAGTATTTCGTATTCTTTGGCAATATCTGCATGTGAGCGTAAGTAATCTCGAAAAAGTATTTGTCGTTTCCAATAAGAAAATTTTTCTGACTCCGTCAGTGATAAGTGAAGCGTTGGAGGAACTCCTTTCGCTAAGAACATTCGCTCAACAGATGATCGTTCTGGAAAGTAGGTATACCCTATAGCCTGAAGAGGGGCTAAGTATTTTTCGCTGGCCTTGAGAGAGGGTATGCGTACAGCTATATCAACAATTGGTTTTGAAAGAATACCAGGAATGGCTGTACTACCTATATGTTCAATTTCGAGGCAGTCATTGCCGAGAGCTTGAGCGATTGTTTCCTTCTCTGTCAGAAAAATTTTCTCCCACTCTGGGTTGTATGCTACTAAGTTCATTGCCTAACAAACAAATAACTTATTTCACCTAACGTATACGGATGTGCGACGTTTGCGGGTGGTATGATCCCGCGACGGAGGAGCGCTACCACCCGCAAATGTAGGTGGAGCCCCATGAGAAATCCCTATACTTCTAGATAGTGTAAGAACAGTATCTAGTCTACCACCCTCTCAAAGCCTCGCGCAACCGCATATCCGGTGTTGTGCGAAGTTGGCTTTCCGTTCGTTTCTAGTTCTGTTGAGTTGGTTCCTTTTTTTGATTGCGCTGACCTTGTGGTTTTTTGTAAACACCTATCATCGCGCCAATAATGAAAAGTGCAATGCCGCCATAAAAGGCTACAAGGAAGACGAGTCCTGCAAATTCAGCGCCACCACTGGTATTAGGATGAATAACGTTAGCAAATACTTGCCCTGCTATAAAGAGGATGATCCCGCTCAGAGCTATTATTTTTGCAAGTGTCATAGAAAAGATGTTAATTTACTAATATATAATCTAAGGAAAGCCAATTTCGTACAACATAGGCGGATATCCGAAGTTGCGCAGTCTGCGTGGCGGTATAATTGTAGCGCGAAGCCCAACGGAGCGCTACCCACCGCCTAAGCAGACAAGCAATTTGCGCGAGCCAAAAATATAAACAATTTTATTTTTTCTGCTAACACTATTTTTGGGGCGGCAACTCTAGCCTCGGAACGACGTAATCGGTGTAGTCTTTATAGGTTGCGCCATTTCCTTCTACAATACATGTTTGGTTGTTTGGTATGTCGTTGCCAAATATTTCGCAAGAAGCTAAATCTCTATTACCGTATGCATCCAATAGATCTTCTCCATTTGTTGCTTGCCTGAACGGTTTTCCGTTATAGACAGGACCAGAGTTCACTAAATAAGATACTAGCACAAAACACCTGTCATACGTTTTGTTATAGTGGCTTTCTTGCGCATACGAATAATATTGTGAGTCTGCGTAACTTTTTTTAAAGTCTTCGAAAGCCTTTTGAGCTTGGGTGGCACACTTAGCTTGAAGATCTAAGTCACTTTTACTATTGGATGCAGTTAATTCTGTGACTTTGTTATTCAACTCATCAATCTTTTTGTTTTGTTCGTCAATTTTTGCGTTCTGATTTGAACAGCCGCCCAGAATGAGAATGAATAGTGGAATAATTAATATTTTTTTCATATCTTTGGAATAAAATTGTTTATATTTTTTGGCGAAGCCGGATATCCGGTGTTAGGTGATGTAATAAAAAATCAAGCCGACAAGCTGTTATTTTTAAGTATGGTGTCTTCAGTCTTTTTTCGAACTGCTAAGTCGAGCACGCTAACGAACGATTTTCCGTTTTGAGTTGAAATGGTTATTTTAACTTTATATTCTCCAATGCCAAGTTTATAGCTAGGGTTTCTCCAGTTGTGTATGTAGGCTTCATTATTCCAGCCATAAGCATCGTTATCAATTTCGGCTTTGACAATAACATCCAGGTATTCTTTTTCCTCGACCGCAATGGTTACTGGATCCGGGTGAAATAACTTAACTATTGCTTGTGAAGGAATGTGAGGAATTTCTGGCGTTGATGCCCATCGACCATCAAAAGTAAACAGGGGCGATGAGTCCTTAGATTCATAAATCTCTATTTTTGCTCTACAGTTCTCAGCTGTTTGGCGGGGTATCCATCGAAATAAACCAGAAAAAGAATTATTAGAAACAGAAACCCTAAAAAATTTCCATCGTTCGTTAGCGTGCGGGTGACCCGAAGGATATATATTGTCAGAGTTAGCACTTTCGCTAGCCTTAATAGATAATTTAGGAAGTCGCAATCTATCAATCCAAAGAGATATCAGTATTGCAGCGAGTGAAGAAATTAAAGAAATTATTATTTCTACTAAAATCATTTGATTTTTTATTATTTCACCTAACGTATACGCGTATGCGACGTTCGTGCATGCTAAGCTTAGCGCGAAGTGGATACGGAGCGCAAGCTGCATGCACGAATGTAGGTGGAGCCACCATGAGTAGTTCCCTGTCTTCTAGAAGTCTTGAACTAATCTAGAATTGAGACTACGAGATAGACAAGGCGCAACCGCATACGCGGTGTTAGGTGATGTTTTTCAAAATCCTTCCATTGAATAGTCACGAGGCGAGATAACCCACCTTTTTAAAATATTTAATCGTTGGCCTATTAAGTTCCAGTGTTGCTAGTTTACTCTTAGGAATCCATTCGAGATGCTCAATGTCGTCATCAGGTCGTAACTTACCAGAGACGTAGTGAGCCTGAAAAATTAGGAATATATAATGGGTTATCTCGCCGTCCTTATTCGGCTCGAAGTCTTCGTCGAAACCTAGTGGTGTGATGTGATCAACTTCTATACCGGCTTCTTCTTTGATCTCTCGCTTGACGGCTTCAATGACTGGTTCTCCGTCCTCAACACCGCCCCCAATCAAATGCCAGGTGTTTGGATAAGGACCAACGTTGACCCTCTTCCTACCGAAGAGAATCTGGTCGTCTTTTTCGATGAGGGTGGTTACAACTACTCTTGTTTTCACCTTAATGAAGACCTAATTAGTAAGGGATTTTGAAAAATTTCACCTAACGGATGCGGATTGCCGAAGTTGCGCAGTCCGCGTGCTGCTATAATTATCTCAAATAGCAGCTAAGTGGACAAGCAATTTGGATGAGCGAGCAAAAAAATCACTTCTTAAATTTATCCTTAAATCTTTTGATCGCGGACTCTAAATCCACATCTTTAAAAATATCGGTAGTCTCATAGACATCGGATGCACTAATTAAACCCATAGCCACCATCTGGTAGCTTTGTGGGTTTTCAAGCCTCTTCTCAATAATATGCCTAAATGTTTTTTGACCACTGCTGGCGTTATTACGATAAACACGTTTAATAAATTTATTTAGCATTTTTACTGTTGCTGCGTACTCAACATCGTTAGCAAGTGTTGCATCTACTGCGCTTTCAATCTCATTCTTGGTAGGTTCGAATTTTTTTTCGTAAATCAATCGTTCGAGTACATTTATTTTAAAGTTTAACCAACGAACGGCATCCAATGTACTTATTGTCATTCGTAATAGAAAAACAAGTGTTATGATGAGGATAGTGATTATTATGTAGGCAGATATGAACATACGATGCTTTATTTACTAGCTACTTTTATAAAAGTTTTTTGCTCGCGAATCGGCAATCCGGTGTTAGGTGATGTTTATCTCCGCCAGAATAAAAACCGCTCGCTCATGAACAGGCATTACGGGAACTCTAATGACTTTGTATTTTAATTGTGAGTACGCTTCAAAGAGCAAATCACTGATCTGGCGGGCTGAGTCTTCATTTTCTGTTCTCGCTTCATCCGATTGAAAAGGAAGTTGTTCGAGTAAAAATACGGTTTTATATATTCTCTTTTTTGATGCTTCAAAAACAGGTTGAGGATCCATAGAATTCAGACGAAAGTATGCAATACTATCTCCAATGCCTCGATCAAGAAATGTATGTTTTTGTGGGTCCAATTGGTTCTCGGTCTCTATTTTCATTTGCAACACGCGCTCTTGAAAACTCCCCTCATGTTGTCGTATCTCCTGTAATGTTTTCCCTGTCATCATTTCATCTTCAATGAGCATTCTCGCCATTTCAGGGACAATTGTGTTCCCAAGAACATACAGATACTCTAGAGTCTTTGTTTTTCCTGACGAAGGCCCGCCAGTTACAACATGCCAATTAGTAGAGATAGAAGACATTATGAGGAGATAAATTTCACCTAACGTATACGCGTATGCGACGTTCCCGACGAACCCCGCTGCTATAATGATGCCCGAAGCGAGAGCGGAGGGCAAGAGCAGCGGGGTGAGGAAGGGAATGTAGGTGGAGCAACCATGAGTTAGTTCCTTGTCTTCTAGAAGTCTTGGACTAATCTAGTTTCCAACCTACGAGATAGACAAGGCGCAACCGTATACGCGGTGTTAGGTGATGTTTTTGAACCCCCTCTCAACAAGCTTTTATGTTAGTAGGATTAATAAAACCTATAGAAATATGCTTTTGTTTTTTGGTAGATATTGACACAAATTTTTAAATATGTTATATTATTTTCTTAACGTCCGCACTTCGGCTATGCCGAGAAAGGAAGGGAAACAGTGGGTAAGCTCATGCGGTTCGTGGTTCCTTGTCTCTTGATGGCTCTGGTGGTCGCCTGCAGCGACACTATGGAGGAGAAGATTGCCTCCAAGAACATCTCCTATACGGTCAGCGCCATCGAGAACCCTTCGAAGAACGGGCCGATCTACAACGTCAGCGTCGTCGTCGGCGACATTCAGAAGACGGTTCTCAATTCGTCAGCGCCTCTCGTCCAGAGGACGACCAAAGTCAATTCGATCGACGAGGCGCGCCGCGTTCTCGCCGACGCAGTCGACCAGTACAACAGGTACCGTCCGGCCAAGAGCGACGCGATCGAGGTCAACGAGGTCGAGAGCGTTCTCGCGAATCTCGAGAAGAAGCACGGCAAGTAGCCGCAATCACGGGGGTCGCATCCTATCCTAGAGCTAAGCTCGAAGAAGGATGCGACCCTTTCACTATTGATCAAAAAACAAAACCCCATTTAGGGGTTCAAAAATTTCACCTAACGTATACGCGTATGCGACGTTCGCTGCTGGTATAATATCACGACGGTAGGAGTGATACCAGCAGCGAATGTAGGCCGAAGGTGAGCGACCTACAATAAATGAAGTCTAAAGAAGAAGCTCACCTGAGCCGCATACGCGGTGTTGTGCGAAGTTCAATAACCTCTCCGAGTTACATTTTAGCAATATCACCAGCAGCCACACATTCAATCTCGATAGTAGCAGACAAAGGAAGTGCTTTTACAGCAAGGGCAATTCTCGCAGGCAAGTTTTGGGTGAATTTAGCCATATAGATTTCGTTGACTTTAGCGTAGTCTGTCATATCGGTCAGAAACAAACGTACTTTTGTTACGTTTTCTAAAGTCCAGCCCACTTCAGAAAGTATCGCCTCGATATTTTGTAGAGCTTGTTTCATTTCAGCTTCAACTCCACCTTCAACGAGCTTTCCTGTTTCAGGATTGAGTCCAATCTGCCCTGATATTTCCAAATGATATTTCGAATCCTCCAAAACTGCCTGCGAAAGTAACTTCGGGGCTGCTGGCGCCTTAGAAGTAGAGATGATTTTTTTCATTGTCTTAAAAGGTTATTGAATTTCGTACAACGTATATGCGTATGCGACGTTGCGCAGTCCGCGTGGGCGATATAATGATAGCACGGAGTGGAGACGGAGTGCTACAAGTCCGCATCCACGCGGACAAGCAATGTAGGCGAAGCGGCCTGGAGCGAGCGAAGAAGCTCTTACCTTACATAAGGTCTACTTCCTTAAAAGCTAACCCTTTAACTAGCTTCGCCCTCTGTAGTACAGGCGAGCGTAAGCCACACGCGAAGCCGCACACCAGGTGTTGTGCGCTGTAGTGAAAAGTAATGGCAACGAACTAGTAATTTGTATTAGTTTGACTTCTTACGTTGTGAAAAAAGCCACACAATCAGGCTGGCAAGAAAGTACCAATAAACGGGGGTCAGTAACAGGGATAAAGGCAAGGTGCTCTCACCGAAGACGCCTGGAAACTTCAAAATCAATGCTGCAGGAGCGCTTATGACCACAAACATAGAGACCAGAATCTTATCGAAAGTCGCAGAACATGTTGCTATACATCCTATAGTGTAGAAAACAGAAAAGGCCGAGCAGACAAAGAAAAAAACCATCAGTGTAAACTTACTCAGTGGTGGTTTGAACCATGCCTTGAGTGCCATATTTTTTAACGGTAATTATTTAAAATACTAAACTATTTTACTTTTCACTATGGCGTACAACGTATACCGACTTGCGACGTTCGCACGTGCTAAGCTTAGCGCGAAGTGGATACGGAGCGCAAGCTGCACGTGCGAATGTAGGCGAAGCGAGTGGTGCAACCCGAGCGTAGCCGCAAGTCGGGTGTTAGGCGCCCCGAAGGGCAAGCCAGAGTGCAACGTCCCCACACTACTGGACGAAAGGGAAGTGGTGTGGGGCTGGCGCAGTGTTCAAGGTGCTTGAGACGACCCTTTTCTCAAGTAAATAACCTTCTTTCGCTTTCTTTTTGTTCCCCTCCTTGGCCTCTATCCTAACAAAAGCAACTCTAAACTAAAGAGGACAAGACCCCTTGAAAACAAAAAGAAAGCTCTACTCATGAGCTTTGTGTAAGGATACGTACCCACCTTGAATGGCGTCTAACGTATGTGCGTATGCGACGTCTGCGCGTGATAGCATTATGCCCGAAGTGGATACGGAGGGCAAATGCAATGCGCGTAATGAAATGGAGCGCAAAAGAACACGCGCAGATGTAGGCGAAGCGGCCTGGAGCGAACGAAGAAGCTAAGTGTATAGGACATGCTTCTTCATCTCTCTGAACAGTGAAGTGAAAAGAACTATATCAGAGTGGTGTGAGCGGAAGCCATACGCGAAGCCGCACACGCGGTGTTGTGCGCTGTTGACGGCCAGGTAGAAATCTGCGATACAACACTGTGGGTTGGAGACAGAAGGTTGGATGTTGTTTCTTCTGTCTCTTGCTGTTCTCACTGATTCCAGATTCCTCCTGCGCCCCAGAGAGACGCAGAGACGATAATGCCAAACGCTATGGCAACTGCACCAACTGCGAGATAGGCCCACGTACGGTCTTCCCAAGCCTGAATCCTTGTGAGTAACTTTCTCATTTTTCTTCCTCCGCATCCAACCCACAGTGTTTTATTAATGAACTAACTTTTAGATGTCTTCCACCTTTACTTTGCGTAGCCGGCAATGGCGTACAACGT
>CAYRBH010000005.1:0-71210 GCA_964422585.1 uncultured Gammaproteobacteria bacterium | reverse complement strand
TCGAATTACTTGCATTTCTCACTTCAGTTGCGACACTTGCATCGAACTGGCTTCCGAAAGTACCGGTAATCGTCGTCGAACCTGTTGCCGGGTTACCCACTGCATCAGTTATCACCGAACCCATGGCAGCAACCATATCCCCGACAGCAACAGTTGGTACACCGAATCCATTATCATTGAGAGTCAGGGTAAGCGAGGTTCCGCTACCATCCCAGACCGCTGCGCCAAGCACCCCACCGCCGTTTTTCAGCGAGTGACCATTATTCACACCAAGCGTTGCGTCAACATTGGCAGTCGTAATCGCTGGCTTATTGGTCGCTTCGTTGAAGTTGAAAACCAAGGTGTCACCAGCAGTCTTCGTAGGAGTTCCTGCGGTATCCATCGCCACAGCGCTCGTTAAAACTGGACCAACGCTATCTGCCTGAATGATCGGTGTCGTAGCTGCAGTAACTGGCACCGTAGTTGTTGGGGTACTCGTACCCACGACCAGACCGTCAGTTGGGAAAGTCACCGTAACCATATCCGGCGTCGTGGTGCTACTCCAGGTTCCGCCAGTTGAGAGACTAATGAAAAACTTACTGGTACTCGTACCAATACTATTATTGGAAGCGGTAGTAATGGTGGTGTTACCGTCAATCGCTACCGAACTCTGACTACCAGCCAACATATCACTTGCCGGATCGAAGTTACCGTCACCATTATCCTTATACACCGCAACATTTGCGATATCCGATGCAACGGTTGCGGCAGGCGCAACATTATTGACGTGCACCGTCACCGACGAGAGCGACTCTCCCGCATCCTGTGAGAGATTTAGCTCGAACAATCCAAGCGGATGACTATTTGCTGGCAAGGTTTGCGCTGAAGCAAAAAGAACCGATGGGCCGCTCGTGACCATAACTGCTGCCATCGCTATTGAAAGCCCTATGAGTCCTGCCACACCGCCAAGCAGTGATGCTTTGGTGGTCGCTTTGGACCTCATAAATGAATTAAAGATATTCATAGCCTGTTGTATGTTAATTATTAACATTTTCTTCCCTCTACAATTAAGAAGACGCACTAGCAGCAGGGTTCTTACGGACTTACTGAACGTACGGACTTACCAAGTCCAAGAGCGCGCCGCATGGCGCGCTCTTTTAAGAAGATCGTTATGCTGGTTGAGCTATTTTCTGTTCGATCAAAGCATAGATATGTCCGACAGTCATTCCATCCCTGTCATTCGCGTGCTTTTCTTTAATATGCTCTTGCGTTTTCTCTTTACTCATGAGCTCTTTCATTTTCGTAATAGCCTCTTTTCGCGTGTCAGCATTAACGGTCATCACTTCGCTACACAAACAGGTAAACATATACGTACCCATAGAGCCTCCTTCATATTCATTGGCTTACTTAGGTTTCGACCCTGTATATACAGATGACGTCATACATAGTATTTTCATACAGAACGGGTTATCATTAGATCGTCCCTAGAGTACGCATCAGACTTGAAATAATAAAACATTTCTGGTACATACAGAAGGGACCTTGGGAAGGGTGGCCGAGTGGTTTAAGGCAACAGTCTTGAAAACTGTCATACCGCAAAACGGTATCGCGAGTTCGAATCTCGCCCCTTCCGCCAGTGAGCTTCGTTCAGTGACGAGACTCGCCGTTCAACGCGTTTTGCTAGACAGTACTACTACCAAAACCGCCGCTCCCTTCTGGAGCGGCGGTTTGTATATAGACTTAACGAAAACTACGTTTTGAATTTCGAGTCCCGCAATTGTATCGTATCAGGCCACTGTCCTGATTTCTCGCATATCGCAGCTTTCAGATCGCAATCACGTTCACAATTCTGCCAGCCGATCGGTGTCAAAGTACCAGAGGTGTAAGTATCCTCACAGATCTTCGAGCATACCGTCCATCGAGCATCACAGCTGACGCCTTCCGCAGGCTGCATCGCAGGAGCTGCACTATGAGAAGAAGTCATATACACCTGAGCATTCGCTTTACTGATACTCTGCGTAGCCCCAATAATGACCAAATTACCCATGCTCACACCGAGCATCTGTGCCATAAGAAAAGCCAGCCCCAGGCTTGTGATATTAGAAATCAACAATGCGAGCGTGATCGAATAATGCATCCCTGGATTGATGACGACCCTTGTCGGTTTCGCAGCATGGGAATTCTTCTTCTTTGGCATATGTATTTTTGCTATGTGTTTGTTAGAGACCTTACCAGTATAGCATACTTGGAAATCTAAGCGAAGCTATCCGAATACATGGCACACGCGCTTGACAATGCCCTTTGTTTACCCTGTAGTTAGTGCTACTATACACCTCTCGAGTAAGAAAAAATGGGCATATACGTCTTCTAGTATGCAACACATGGTGGATGAAAAAGCTTTTCTCAAGGCCTATGATCAGTATGCCACTGCGGTATTCCGCTATGTGTATTTCAGGGTGTTCAACCATGAGCGAGCGCAGGACTACACCCAAGAGATCTTTACTCGTACCTGGCAGTACCTCATTGAGGGCAAAGAGGTGAAGAATCTACGTGCTTTCCTCTACCAAGTCGCTCGTAATTTAATAATCGATGAATCTAGGAAAAAACAATCTCTGTCGCTTGATGAGCTCCATGATGAGCAAGGGTTCGATCCAGGTTTCGATGGTCGTCAAGAATTGGATATCCAGATCGATGCAAGGGATGCGGTCAAAATTCTTGGAAGATTAGATGTGAAACACCGCGAAGTATTAGTGCTTCGATATGTGAGCGGCTGCAAACCAAAAGAGATAGCAGAGATACTCGGTGAAACTGACAATGTCATTTCAGTGCGTATACACCGGGCCAAAGCCCAGATCAAAAAATTCCTAAAGCCTCAGAAAGATACCCAAAGCTAAATTATGAACCTGTCATTCCGAAAATATACGAAAGAGCTACGAAACATTCGCTTACAGAGAAACGAACATGCTGCTCTGCGCGCAGAACTGATTGCTTTCTTAGCATCACACCCGGCCCCAGCAGGCCATACCTTTGCTAAAATGATGCAACGCTTTGCGCTGCATAAATCGCTGATGATCGGAAGCCTCGTGCTACTGGTAGCCATCTCCGGCACCGGCATGAGCTATGCCGCTGAAAGATCATTGCCAGGCACCATCCTCTATCCTCTCAAGATCGATGTTCTTGAACCGTTGCGGGGCGCTGTGGCCGTAACTCCTGAAGCAAAAGTACAATGGGAAGTGACGAAAGTCAGTCGACGCTTGAGCGAAGCTGAGCAGATGCTCGAGCAGGGCTCTCTGAACGATGACATAAGCACTGACCTTGCCGAGCAAGTACAAGACCACTCGACGGCGATTACTGAAAGTATCACTAGCCTGCAGGCTGATGATAAGTTGGCCGCGGCCGCTGACGTGACCACCGCGTTTACTTCAACACTTCAAACACATCACAGCCTACTCACACAGTTAGCTGCAAAACAAGATGACGATCATCAGCCAACCCAGCTCATTACTACCATTGAGCTACAGACAGAGGATCTGAATGACGATGGGAACACTATCGCGGATGAAGTCGCAAGCAGCACCAACGACATATCACATACAGCTGCTACCGATATGCAGGCGGACGCGGCTGCCAAGATAGCTCAGTTACATACCTTGTTCGCCGCAGGCCTCTCGTCATTCGACGCTTCGACACAATCACAAATTACTGAATACCTTGGGCAGCTTGATGCGCTCATGGCACAAGGTCAAGCATCTCTCGATGCTCACGCGCCGGCAGATGCCTTCCTGCTCTTCCAAGAGGCTCAACGCAAAGTACAAGACGCCGAGGCCTTGCTCAATGCACATACTAATCTTAAGGGGCATATACAGATCAAATTCAAGAGGGCCGAGGATGCTTCTGTCGGAACTACAAGCCCCACGAGCACCCTATCGTTCACAGTCATCGGGCCTGATTCGAGCATAGCCGATCAATCAGAAAGTCAACAAAACGGGAATACCTCTGGAGACTCAGGAGAGAATGGGCATATTCGAAACCCTCGTCTGCAAGGATTATTGCGAAAAAAGCCGCATATAGATGACTTGGAAATAGAAGTCGGGAATGACAATTAAGAGCGCGGCAAGTTATACACAACCCCTGCTCTAAACGCATTGCGCGCTCCTCACATATATGCTATACTCCATCTAACTTATACTCTGTATAAGTTACCTATTTGTCCCAGTTAATAAAAGGGTTTAGGCATTCCTTAAGCGCATACTTGGGGGAAACCTATACTCACGACAAATAAGTAGACGTTTACAAAAGGGCTCTTACCAAAGAGCTCTTTTGTATTTCTTCTGGTACAATACCCATATGCTCTCCCTGGAATCCCCACTCGAAGACTTACACCATATCGGCAGCAAAACAGCTCCGAGATTACACAGACTTGGTATCACTACCATCGCCGACTTGCTCTGGTATGTGCCTCTGCGCTATGAAGATATGCGCACTGTTGTTCACGTTGCCGATATACCCGCCGACACGGTAGTAACGGTACGTGGAAAAATTATCGCAGTCAAAGCATTTCGGTCGTTCAAAAAAAGAATGTTTATTACTGACCTGCGTATGGAAGATGATACTGGTGAGCTTAAAGCAGTATGGTTTGGACAATCGTATATTAGTAAGACATTGAAAGTTGGTGACGAGATATACCTTTCTGGAAAAGCAAAACTAACCTTGGTTGGCCCGGAGTTTATCAATCCGGTCTATGAAAAAGTCAGAGAAGAACAACTGCATACGGCGCATATCATCCCCTACTACTCATTGACTGAAGGAGTCAGCCATAAACAGCTGCGCTTCCTCATACAAACGGCCTTGAAAACTGCCGAGCAGCCGGTTGAAGAAATACCTGAGGACATAATTTCAAAAGAAAAGCTGCCATTGCTGGCGGACGCTCTGAAACAGGTTCACTTTCCTGATGATCCTGAAAAACTAGAGAAAGCGATACGTCGTTTAAAATTTGAAGAACTTTTTTGGCTGCAGTTGGGCGTTGGGTATGCAAAGCGTTTCTATCAACAGCATGATACGCCGCAGATTCCATTCAAGCAGCAAGATATTGCTGACTGGGTCAAAACACTTCCTTTCAAACTGACTGATGACCAGAAAAAAGCTGGGTATCAGATTGTGCAGGATATTGAGAAATCAGAGCCAATGAACCGTCTGGTGCAAGGCGATGTGGGCTCTGGGAAGACCGTTGTCGCTGCTATGGGTATGTTAAGCACTGCTTTGGCAGGCTATCAGAGCTCGCTCATGGCTCCGACTGAGGTTTTGGCACTGCAGCACTATGAAACCCTCACAAAACTACTACCGAGTCTGCCTATTGCCCTACTGACAGCCAAACATGCCATGTACCGGGGCAAGAAGACCTCGCGAAATACTATAGTAGAGGGGCTTGGGAGTGAACAGATACTCCTGATCATCGGCACACATAGTCTCATTCAGAAAGATCTGCATATTCCAAATTTGGGGCTTGCAGTCGTTGACGAGCAGCATCGATTCGGTGTTGGACAGCGAAAAACATTGACTTCGATGCGACGCGATGGCATGGTTCCGCATTTACTTTCACTGACCGCAACCCCAATCCCCCGTACGCTTGCTTTGACATTGTATGGCGAGCTCCAGGTTACAAACATTAAAGAACGGCCACAAGGCAGAAAGCCGATCATTACCAAAATCGTTGATGAAACTAAACGACCCAAAGCCTATGACTTTATCCGGGGGCTTATCAAAAAAGGACAACAGATATTTATCCTCTGCCCCTTGATCAATGAGAATGATAAAAGTGAAAGCAAATCCGTGCTTTCTGAATATGAACGGCTACAAAAGGATATTTTCCCTGATCTGGAGCTTCGTTACTTACATGGCAAGCTGAAGCCGGAACAAAAGAAAAAAATACTTGAGGATTTCAAGAGCGGCGCCTTCCCGATTCTCGTTACAACCTCGGTGATAGAAGTGGGCATTGATATACCCAAAGCCACTGTCATGGTGATCGAAGGCGCCGACAGGTTCGGTATTGCGCAGCTCCATCAATTCCGAGGCCGGGTTGGCAGAAATGACATGCAATCCTATTGTCTGCTCTTTACTGAAAGTAAAAATGAAACAACGAAACAGCGGCTTGAGTTGCTGACCAAGAGTAATGACGGTTTCGAGCTTGCTGAAGCAGATCTGAAACTCCGTGGCGAAGGAGAAGTCTTTGGCACCAGACAATCTGGTATCGTTAATTTCAAAATAGCTACGTTGCGTGATACTGATTTGATCGAAAAGGCGAAAAAATATGTTGATCAGATTGTGAAAGATGATACAAACCTAGACTACTATAACTCAATTACGCACAGACTAGATGAACGGGTGGGGTTGCATTGGGAATAAAATGCTACACAATATAGCTTGAATATTTAGGATTTTGTGAGATGAACCCTTATTCTTTGCTCTCGAATTTTAGATGCCTCGGCTAAAGCGTCGGCAATTTCAGGCAGATGTAAACGTATCATTTCGTTTGGTATATGCATAGTATTGTAACCTAATTGATTGGAATAATATCCGCGCGAAAGGTCTGCGACAATTTGATATGGGTTTATCAGATGTTGAATACCATCAATCTCGATATTAATCTTTGCCCTAGGAATGGCTAAATCAATGTGTTTATAACCGTCATATAATTCTGATAAAACTCCAACTCCACGAATCTCTAATGCCTCTTTAAGAGCGCCGGCCGCTTTAGTGGGTCTCTTGAACCCATGCTGAATAAAGTGGATTGTAGACATATGTTTTACCAACCAAGTTTTTTTACAAACTCTGTAATTGAAGCGAATGAGTGTAGATTTAGTTTACTCTGTACTTTCTGTTCAAGCGGCGGGAAATACACGTTTGCAAACCCATGTTCAGCAATAGTCTTCAAGCGTGCTCCCGTGTCTTTCACCACGCGCAGCTCTCCTGAAAGGCCAAGTTCGCCAAAGACAACTGTCTTCGGAGGCAAAGATTGCTCTTTGAGGCTTGAGAGAATACTCATCAATACTGCAAGATCAAGCGCCGGCTCATGCACGGAAAAGCCGCCGGCAATATTGATATAGATATCATAGAGATCGGCATCGATATGTAGTTGTTTTTTGACAATCGCGAGCAATAATTCAAGACGCGACTTAGAAAAACCAGACGCAGTGCGCTTGGCATAGCCAAAACCGCTTTTGGCAACCAAAGCCTGAACTTCCAGAAAGAAAAACTGATCATCAATTTCAGTCACGGTCAGCACTGAGCCGGGCTTGGGGCTAAAGTTATGAATGAAAATCGTTGCTGGGTTTGCGACCGCTGTCATGCCTCCCCCGCCCATTTGCATAACGAGGACTGCACCTGAAGCGCCATAGCGATTCTTGTAGACGCGCAGGAGACGATAACTGCTGTTACGATCAGCTTCGAGGTAATAGACTGCATCTACCAAATGTTCCAGCGATTTCGGACCTGCCAAGGTGCCGTCTTTTGTCACATGACCGATCAGAAGAATTGCTATGTGTTCCTTACGAGCTAACTCTAACAGTTGCGCGGTCACGGCTCTGATTTGATTCAAAGATCCAGCATCACCGGTGACTTCGGCGCTCACTATGGCCTGTAGAGAATCAATGCACACGACTTTTGGTTTCTGGACATGTAATGTAGCGATGATTTCTTCCAGATTCGTGCTTTCCGTAATACTAAAGTAGTGACCAAAGGTGCCTACACGACTGGCACGTTCCTTCACCTGTACCGCTGACTCCTCTGCCGAGACATACAAGGCTTGATGCTCGCTACTCAAAGTCCGCATCAGCTGCAAAGCAAGTGTTGATTTACCTGAACCAGGTTCGCCGGTCAGCAAGGTCAGGCTGCCTAAAGCTATGCCTTTTGGAAAAATCTCATCAAAGGGAAAACCTTTGGCAGAAATGCGCTGTACCGCGCCTTGTTCAAGGTCAGAAAATTTAATGACTTTTGCGGGCGCAGAAGAAAAGGCTGGCCTCGAGCCGCCCGCGGCTTTGCCTCGGGCGGTCTTTGCCGCAATAACCGGCTTTGCTTGTTCAACTAAGGTCCCCCATTTACCACACTCTAAACAGCGTCCAGACCACTTGGGAGCTTGGGCGTCGCAGTTGGAACAAACATATATCGTCTGTATAGCCATACCGTTAGCTCGGACAGTCTGTTCCGATGCCTGTGCCATCGCCATCACATGAGGCTGTGCTTACATGAGTATGATTACCTTCGAAGTTAAGGAATCCGAAGTTGCAGCCAGCACTCGCAGCTCTCAAAGCCCGGCATAACGCTGCTTCTCCGGCAGGTGATCCATCTGCCGCGTTAAAGTCAACGGCCTCAGCGCCATTATTACCAGTCTTACCACCATAGTGACACGAGTTCACCGCGTGTACACATGGCCCACAGATGGGATTACCCCGCGTAAAATTACATTTTGTGTTATGCTGAGCACTTTCCCAGGTTCCCTGATTCGAATCTGGCCCGAGAAGAGCTCCGGCCGGACTACTGTTAACACATTGTATCAAAGCATTCAACTGAGGCGAGTTTGTAAGGTTCGGATTCGTTCCATACTGGGCCGCGAGTCCACTCGTATTATCACAAGTTGCTGCATTTGCCGCACCTCCGGCCGTCGTAACGCCCGTCGTGCATTTCCCAGGTATGCACAGTGGGTTCTGAAAATCAGAGGTCCACTTGGTGTTCGGCGGGAGTACCCGTTTCTTACTTTCCGATGGATCGGTGCAGGTCCACTTACAAGAATTCGCCGCTGCCTGGGCAATACATGAACTAGGATCTTGAATGGTCTCACAACTGAAAGTTGACGTCACAAGCGTCGGGCCTTTCAAATTCGTAAAGCTTGGGTCTATCTGGTTGAAGAGTAGTATGGCAGTCATAGCAAGGATCAGGCCTATGACAGCCTGTTGGATAGTATCTTTGGCATTGGAGATTTTGGAGGAATTGCCTATGGCCATGAGCCACTGCATACCCCCGATGGTTATCATGAGAACTGCTAAGACTATGGCGAGGCGGTAGAAGAAGGTATCGAGGGCATTGATAAAGGCAACGAGGTCGCCTCCGGTACAGCCGCTGGTGAATACTTTACCATTGTTCAGGAGGCCTGACATGGACGTGAACGTGCAGGTCTGGTCGGCTTTGGTTAAGCCAGTGTACTTCATGACATCAGTACCCGTCAGGGCATGAGCCGGGACAGACAGTACCAGTGATAGGCCGACACTAACAAGGATAAAGAGACGCGCTCTAGTAAACATTTCTAATTCAAAACTATTGCATATTATTTATGCAGTCATTTATATCGCCTTTCTGCCATTCTGTAGAAAGAGCATCCGAGCCGCATACTGTAGAACACTCAATATTCTTATTCAGTACAAAGTTAGCCCAAGCATATACGGGTGTCGGCCCGCTTTTATTAACACAGCACTCAGGCTTGACCGTGGAGTATTGAGCTTTGAAAGATTGATAGTCAGCGGCAGTCTTTATACATATATTCGGCGACGAAGCACACAGCCCATCTTTGCTTAAATAACAACCTGTGTAATTGAGGCAAGTTCCTGAGCTAGCTCCGCTACAGTCACCATCCTGTGTCGCGTCTCCAGCACTACAGGTACCTGCGCTCAATGCTCCTTTCGTAGGATCCGTTGGGGTCCATCGACAATTTTTTGTAGCGAGACATTGCGCTATCGCAGTTATAGATTCGCATGAAGCGCTTGTTGCCGAATCCAATTTCTTCAAATCTATACTCTTCAAATTCGTAAAGCTTGGGTCTATCTGGTTGAAGAGTAGTATGGCAGTCATAGCAAGGATCAGGCCTATGACAGCCTGTTGGATAGTATCTTTGGCATTGGAGATTTTGGAGGAATTGCCTATGGCCATGAGCCACTGCATACCCCCGATGGTTATCATGAGAACTGCTAAGACTATGGCGAGGCGGTAGAAGAAGGTATCGAGGGCATTGATAAAGGCAACGAGGTCGCCTCCGGTACAGCCGCTGGTGAATACTTTACCATTGTTCAGGAGGCCTGACATGGACGTGAACGTGCAGGTCTGGTCGGCTTTGGTTAAGCCAGTGTACTTCATGACATCAGTACCCGTCAGGGCATGCACAGGCATGGCACACAGGGTGAGCAGCGCCAAAGTCACTACAATGAGGGAGGTTTTTTGGGGGGACATACTTACTTCTTTGTCATACCAAGAGCTTGATCGACTGCTGTCCGATACACCGTAAGCGTCTGCGGCCCTTCATAGGTCATATCCCCTATTTGCACATAAGGGACCAGTTTCACACCCTGCTGGAGCGCTTCGTTGATATTAGCATCGACGAGCGGCTTCGTCTGTTGCTTATCCAGGCAGTTATCGAATACATCGCTCAGCATACCTAGAGCCTGAGCCCATAAGGTATACAGGGAACGCGTCGCTAGAAAATCTTGTTTCTGAAAAAGAACATCGTGAAATTGCCAGAACTTGCCTTGCTCCTGAGCGCAACGAGCAGCTATCGCGGCCTGATAGGCAGTACCAACGGTATCAGGCAGATCCTTCCAGACGAGACGGACCTGATCCGGATAGAGCGCCCGCAACTGATCCATCTCTTCGCTCGTACTTTTACATGCTGGACAGGTAAATGAACTCATCGTGATGACCGTCACCTTCCCATTACGTGGTCCCTGAGAAGGATCGGTGTCTGCAGCGTGCAACCCATGCTGCACAGGAGTTGTTACGGGAGTGGCTGCTTGCTGATCCTCCGTCCCATAGATGCTAATGAGCAATGCCAAGCCTCCGATAACTACCAGAAGAATACCTAACACTATAAAAAAACGCTTCATCACTGTAGCCGTATCGAATGCAGTTGATTGGTCAATTCATCGACGAAGTACAATGACTTTTCATCCTGCGACAGGAATACCGATGAAGCGCTATACGACGATTGATTGCCGACCGGGACTGCCAGCGGTATCTTCTGTCCGCTCCGCAGGTCGATACGATAGAACACGTCAGGAATACCCCGCGCCAGATCAGGATAGAGACCTGAACCGCGCGGCAAACTCGTTGGCTCGGCACAATAGAGCGAAGTCGAGGCTGCATTGAAGGCACATTTCGAAGCCCAGGTGTTCAGCTGTAGATCCAGACTGCTCGAACCAAGCGTATCACCATTACCACCGGTAATGAGGAGCTTAGGATCATAGTTATTGTCTTTGGTCGAGACATTATAGAGCAACTGATCGCCGCTGGGGGCCCATTTGCTCTCGAATTTCAGCCCTTCCACATTGAATGAGGGGAAATTCTCACCATTCAAACCGATAGGCAGTACGCTCTGTGTGTTCGCGTCGACCGGGTCTCGCACCAGGGCCACGACTTGCCCGTCATTAGAATAATCTACTTGCACATTATTGTATCGATCACCGAGCGGCTCAATCAGCTTAAAATTCGAACCATTCGAATCTCCCACCATGAGCCAATTCTCATCATTAGTTTTGCCCATCCATTTGCCGGCTATAGAATCACCTTGCGGCGAGAACGAAAAATCGGTCAGCTCTTTCGGCAAGGATATCTGCTTATTCGCTTTGAAATCGTAGACGATATTCGAGCCATCAGGATACTCCAGGATAGCCTTACTCTGATCAGCAGACCAGGTAATAGTACTTACATCAAAAAACTTCTGATCAGAAATCGGTACTGCCTTGCCAGCATCCATTTTATAGAATAAGCCCGAGTCTTTGTTGTAGAAAAAAGCCCCCTGGGATCCGGAAACGAAGTCCTGAACCTGCGTTGAACCATAATCCACTACTTTAGTATAGCCGCCCTGTGCGATATCCGTGGGCGCATTCACATCGATAGTCGTCGAGAAACCGGGCAGCACCGGTGTCTGGCTTGCATTGGTATTGACTCTGCCCGGACCGCCATTGCCAGGGGTTGGCAAGGTGCCAACTTGATTCGTATTCCCATTGGTAGGAGCGCCCGGCAAGAGACTGCTGAAGAATATCGCATACAAACCCCAGCCGAACAGAATGACCGACAGGATGAATAACGTGATAAGTAATATTCTTTTTCTATCCATACTATTGAACCGCGCTCTTAATTGTATCTACAGCGTGGCTGATCAGAGCAGGGATGCCACAGAGCACTTTAGCTCCTAAAGTACCCAAGGTTCCTATGAATCCATCGCCAAGCGCTAACTTCGTCAGATCGGGAGCGATGCTACAGGCTTGGGTCGGATTTGAAACGAAGAACGCGACCAGCATCACTGCAATAAAAAGTATAAACAGGATAAAATCAACCAATAGTATCACCGGCACAAGCCACCAGGAAAGGCCAAAATAATTTTCACCTGGCAATCCAAATACTTTCCATATCATCTGTAGATTCCATTGTATAATGGTCCAAATAATACCAATCAGGGTGAGCGAAGTCAGTCCTCCGATAAGCGTGACGACATTCCGTATATTCTTTATTTTCTTCTGGATCTCCTGCAAAGCCTCGGCCGATTGACCGACTTGGCCGAAGGCGCTCTGACGGCCCTGTTCAGCTCGAAGGGCGCCGGTCATCACTCGCCGCGCGCGCAATTCGCGCGCGCGGCGCGCTTCTTCTTGATCGCGCGCTACTGCGTCATAGTAAGGGAATTGTTGTACTGCTTCAGCCATAGGTAGTTATTATTTCCACTCAGCGCTGTCCACATACCAATACTTACCATCATTCACCATCGTGAGCGCTAGTTTCACGAAAGCTTGCGTCTCTTTCAGCGCGGCATCGCGGGTCGTCTGCTGTGCCGTGACCAAGACACTGGCCTTGGTCGCCGTTAGCGAGTCGATCTGTATCTGGACCACCCGCGTCTCAGCGCTCTTGAAATCAGTCGGCGCCGATGAGGTGTCAATCGTTTTCTGGAATGACGCCTGCAATCGTGAGGTTATATTCGGGAACAAATCCTTAAGGTTCTGAAACTTACTATCGGTCGACCAGCTCCCATACCGCTCAGTGAAATTCCGCGCGAGAGAGCGCACTTCAGTCTCGCCAGGGGCTGGCGTGTCAACTTTGGGCTGCACATCGGTCGCTGGCGCCTGCTGTGGCGGTAATACCACCGTATCGTGCGCAGGCGCGGTCGCGGTAGGCTGCGGGCCCGTTGGCGCACTCGAGTGCGGTATGAACCACCACCATATCAGGAAGAGCAGCAACAGGAGCAGCAGTATCAATACACCCAGTGCTGCCAATCGATTCTTATTGTATTTTCCTTGTTGCTGCTGCATACGAGTAGTATTTAAGCTGCTGGCTCAGGGGCAGACTCCTGCTGCAATTGCATAGCCTGCTTGAACTCTTTCTTAGATTCCTCTATTTGCAAAAGTTGTTTCGGATCTGAGGTGATGATCTGATCTTCAGTATAGGAAGCGAGCACTTTAATCGCGGCATGCTTGTTACCGGCGAAGAAAATGCCTTCTCCGACTCCTGATTCGAGCAGTAAATACTTCTCACCCTCGGTCAATATGAAGGTCTTCTGAATGAGCGCAACGGATGCAGGTGATTGCTTCAACAGGATCTGCATACTGGAGTTGGTAACGATAGCCTGTCCATAAGGTGATCGCAGGAAGTCATTCACGTCTTGCGTAATGGTCGTGACGCCCAGGTAGTATTTGCGGCAACGCTTGACCAAGGCATAGATGAACTTCGCCGAATCCTCATGCTGCATGAGCCACCACGCTTCATCGATGACCAGGATGCGCTTCTTCACATGTGAGCGCACCACGTTCCAGATATAGTTTACGATAGTATAAATAGCGATCGGCCGCAGCTCATCTTCCAAGTCGCGGACGCTGAAGACAACAAGCTGATTCGTAATGTCAACATTAGTCCTGCTATTGAACAGTCCAGAGAAGGTTCCTTGTGTGTACTTCTTGATACGCAGAGCGAGGTCCTCTCCCCCGATCATACCAGCGAGTATCTGCTCAAGATCAGCCATGAGCGGCATTTCCGCTTTCGACCAATCGCTGGTCGAGCTGATATCCTTCTTCGCGTAGGTCTCAAGCAAGGCACGGTCGACGATCGAGTCCTCATCATGCGTCAATTCACCGACCATGAGTCTGATCAAGCCTTTCAGCGTGATTACCGCGCTCCTGAGTACATCCTCTGGCTTGCTGTCACCCAAGTTCGTCGGCAGGTCGAAAGGATTCAGTTTGCTATCTGAGTTCAATGACAAGTTGATGTAAGTGCCGCCGACAGCATCAGAGAGATGCAGATACTCTTTCTCAGGATCAATACAGATGACATCAGTATTTAACATCATGCTGCGCAGCACTTCGAGTTTGATCGTATAACTTTTGCCCGCGCCTGAGGTCGCGAAGACGACCGAATTCGCATTCTGTAAGCTGAAACGATCGAAAATAATCAAGCTGTTATTGTGCCGATTGATGCCATACATGATGCCATTATCCGAGGTGAGCTCAGATGAAATGAAGGGAAACGATGCGGCCGCCGGCGATGATGACATATTGTTCGAGATCGCGATCTCATCATTGCCGAGAGGCAGAGTCGAATTGAAGCCTTGCTCCGCTTGCCAGAGCGACCTGCGTGAAAGGACCAAATATGCACCAAGCGTACTCTCGATCTTATCGGTATTCGAATCTAACTCTTCTTTGGATTTGCAGTACAGCGTGATATACAGAGCGAATTTAAAAAATTTCTCAGTGCCCTGGCTCAGTGAGTCACGCAAAGACTCGATGTCCCTGAGCGCTGTTTCCTGCACAGGGTCGCGAGGCGCACCTTTCTCTAAGTCTGCGGCTATCTGCGCTTCGATGGCTCCGACCTTATACTTCAACTTTTTCAAGATTATAGCGCTGTCGACCGGATAGAAGAACATCGCGATATCGAGCGCCAGGCTGAAATTGATGATCGGCGCGAACCAGCCGATCGTAATATAGCGCGGGTAAGCGACAACGAATACTGTCCGCACGAATTGTTCTCCCAAGCGTACAAAGCTGGAGTCTACCTTGAAAGCAGCCGGTGCTATAATATCGGTGATTGAGACGACACCCTCGCGGAACGCCTTCTCCGCCAAGAGTAATTCGCCTTCGGTCTCCGCTCGTTCTACGCCTATCGATTTCTGCTCCTCGAACGAGAGCATCGGCTGATCCTCTTGCTGCTTCGTCGCTTGCGCTTCTTTTGGTTTAAACATTACTCGTCGATTGATAATTCATTAATGTCTCCCAACTGCTCATTCTGAGATAGGGAGGGATTATAACTATTGTAATACAGCTCAATCAGGGCTTGTGTATTCAAACGGCGAGCGGTCAATCCCATACTGGTCGTGCCTGAATAGATGAAGAGCGCGCGCTTATTCAGTTCACGGGAATAGTTCTCAAATTTCTTACGGCTCACGGTAACCGCCTTGGCTGTCGAGAACAAACTTACGAAGCGGTCGCTGAATTTCAACTTATTATCCTGCCCTGGCGCATACGGCACTACGATGAAAAACTTCTTGCTCATGATCTTCTCAAGATGTACCAGGTCATTAACGAAATTGCGGTAGTCGGCGGTCTGCATGCGCAGCAGCTCATTGGAATGTTCGCGTTCGGTGATGATAAGGCGCTGTATATACTCATCGATATTCAACGGACGCGACTGTACTACGATCTGCAAAGGGAATTGCAGTGAGTTCAGGAACTGCACATAGGATCCGACCATGGCATTCTGCTCTTCCTCAGACTTAAGGTCGAAGTTAACCGACGAAACCATCAGAACCGCGCGCACCGTCCCATCCTTCATCACGACCATATCATCGCGGATCTCCGCGATATCCAAGAAACGCTGCGTAGAGACCTTCGGTTTATTACCTTGTAATGCCTTACTTTTCATACAAAGACTTATTGATACGATTCGCTTCCGCCTCCCCTTTATAGATACCGCCCGTATCGATTATGAGGGCAAGCTCAGAGAGCTTCTCGGATGAAAATTCCTTCTTCGGGACGAAAAATTTCTCTTCAGCCTTATCTTTATTGTTCTTGGATTCTTTCACTGGTTTATACTCTTCTTTCAGCCATACCCGCAGCATAGGACGCTTATAGGTGGATACGACATTCAGCATGAAGATGTGAAAAGGAAGGCCATTGAACTTAAAGAATGCGAGCAACATGGTAGCTCCGAGAATGAGAGTCGCCCAGATCAGGAATAAATTAAACGTAGCCAGCTTATAGGCAGCGAAGAGGAACACCGCGCCGACCGCGACCGTCGCGAACTGCCGGACCGTGATAGGACCCAGGATCTTGCTCTCGACGTCGATGAATTGTGGTACCACGAATTTTTGCATTGCTAGTATCGTAACATTCTATTCAGGTCCGAGATCGCCTCGAACTCATCAAGGGTCAATGTCTGCTGGCCCTGCGCGGTCAAAGCCTGTATCACTTCGGCGACATCTTTCTTCTGCTCCAAGCTCATCTGCCCGATCATCAGATAGTACTGATATACCTCGTTCGAACGCCATGCTTGAATGCCCTGGCTCTTTCTGGTCAGTGACTCTTGTTCCAAGTTCTGTATTTTGCCCAAGATCTTGCCTGCGCGGATGCGTGGATCAGGATCGAGCATGCGCCACGTTGCCATGTCCATGAGGGCAAGTTCGTCGACACGCCCTGTCGGTTTTCCAGAAAGAACAGCATTTGTCTGCGGGCGCTTAATCTCCATCATCGGGGGCTTGAAACTAGGGATCTGCGGTCGATTG
Source organism: uncultured Gammaproteobacteria bacterium (assembly GCA_964422585.1). GTDB lineage: Bacteria > Patescibacteriota > Patescibacteriia > UBA1558 > 2-01-FULL-52-15 > CAYRBH01. The sequence goes on along the minus strand of CAYRBH010000005.1, from coordinate 54,496 downwards.
ATCTTCGGCGTCTCCTCCGCTACAACAGGCCTTGGCTGTTCCGGCGTCTTCGGCTGCTCTGGACGCGGAGGCTCCGGGGCAGGAGCGGGTGGCGGTGTCATTGGCCTTACGGGAGCTGGTTCTACTTTTGCTGCCATCGGAGGCGGCGTAAACGTCGCGAGATTCGGCAGGGCAGGTTTGGGAGGTTCCGGAGCAGGCATTGGCCTTTGTTGAGGCTGGATTTTCTTCTCTTCGACCATTTTCGGAGATGCTGGCGCAGCACCTGCTGAAGGCTCATCAACCTCAACAACGATGCCGTCGCTTTCCTCTATCTTCAGCTTCAAATGCTTCAAGACGGCGATCATATGGTCAGCGGTATCCAAGGCTATCCCAAGGCCACCAGCCTGCTTCGACTGGGTCAGCATAGCTCTCGTCTCGACCAAGCTTCGTGCCTGACGGAAATAAGAAAGGAGTACCTTATGCAAGGCTGACACATCCTCCTGAGAAAGTTTCAGCCCGTGCTTATCAATAAGCTTCTGCGTGATCTTAGCAACGCTGTACTGCTTCTGCGTATTCAAATTAAAGGCTGCGTTCAACTTTTCTAGTTCGCGCTCAACCTCAGCTGTATCGTCAGGATGGAACTGTAACTCAGCCACCTTATTTCCGGTCTGTTTCGTCTCAGGAGCCTGGAAATGTTCATCCTTTGGGATGACTGCCAGGTCAGTAAACTTGGGAAAACTAAGGACACCACCATCCTGCTGAGCTGCCATTGACATCGGCTGTGCTGAGGACCCGCTACTCTCGGTAGACGAAAGCAATGCATCGAGATCTTTCAGTTCTCCGTCGCTCAATACCTTAAAATTGCCGTCATAATCTTTGACGACAATGCCATTCGGGCCTGCTTGTCCTGTTTGATTTTTATTTTCTTCCATCCTATTCGAAAAGGCTTATTTTTTAGCTAACCTTGAGAGATACTGCTGTCATATACAGTAACTAGTATACCATAGTAAGCCCTAAACACCAAACTATTAGACACGCTTCCATATCGTAATTTCACGCAAGACGATCTGATCATCACGAGAGTACAGCAGTTGGCCCCGAGAAGAAAGATGCGGCTGTGGCATGCGATGCGATACTTCAGGCGTCTGGAGCTTCCACCCATGTTTCGCCATCTGCGACAGATCTCCCACCATATACTCATTGCCGAAAAGCCTGATGATAGGGAACACAACTACCGCTGTCACGCCAGGCGCTGACACCAAGCTCATAGACCTGAAAAAGTCACTATAGACGCGGCTAATATCGGCAACAATCCGAGTAAGCTCTGCCCGCGTCAGGCTTTTCTGGCGCAGTATCCGTGCTGGACCAAGGAATGGCTCGGTGACTATGGCATCAAAATGTTCATCAGGGTAACTCGTGGCTAGATCAAGCGCGTCAGCTACCGCAAGCTTCGGCTTCGGCACCTTGAACTGCTCTGAGAGCCAAGTGCTATTCTTCTGCGTCTCTTCGATAGCCTTCGGATCGATATCACTCCCCCATACCGCATGCAAACCCATCAGCAAAGCTTCCTGCACGACCGTGCCACCACCGCAGAAAGGATCCAGCAGCTTCGTAGCGGTAGTCACTTCAGCGAGATTCAATAGCACCTGTGCGAGTTTCGGTGGCAACAATCCTCGCTCCATATTACGCGATGGCCGTCCATAATCGCGTAGGCCGTATGAATCAAAGTCCTGTACAGCCATCGTACGGCCCAGATAACATTTTTCTCCCTGCACGACAATCAGCTCACGACCAATGAGGTTATTCTTCCTGACCACGACTGATGACAATGCCTCCTCGCTCGAGCTGACCAATCGGGCCGAAATTCCGGCAATCTTCAAATGCTTCTTCAACGCCAAGCCGATAGCATAGAAGTGCTTCTGTGCCCGACCTTGTGCATCATAGATACTATAGCCAAACAGGAATTTACCCTTCACATCATGCAGTTCGCTCCTCAAGATCGCGAGCCAGGTATCCTTGGTCATATCTTGCCAGCTCTTGATGGTCTTCTCGACCCGAGCTATCTTTATTGTGCCACCCAGGCGTGAAAGTAATGCCACCGGATCGAATGAGCCCTGCAGCACTACACATCCTGGGGTAACCTCGACGATATGCCCAAGCTTTCTGGCTACAACCAATAATTCCTCGGTAGATAATTCTGGAGTACGGCCCAAAATACAGAGATACGTATGCATAGAATAGTATTGGTATAGTATATCATATTATTCTTGACATAGTGAGCACTCTATGATACGGTAATGCCCGATACGTTCTCTGTAACATCGTTATAAGATCATGTATCAGCCATACCTATCGGCCTTGTGCTGAAGGTCCTTACTTAATTAGTAATGTAAGGTGTTCATGAAACAATATGAATTACTCTACCTGGTCTCGGCTCATGTGCCTGAAAACCAGCTAGAAACCATACAGAACGAAGTCTCTGGATGGGTGAAGAAGCTCGGTGGTACGATCACCAAGCAAGAATCATGGGGAAGGAAGAAGCTTGCCTACCCAATTAATAAAGAAAAGTTCGGTTTCTATCTCCTGAACGAATTCGACCTGGAGAGCTTGAATGTTGCCGAATTGCAGAAAGACCTCAGGCTGCATAAACTCATTATGCGGTATTTGCTGTTGGACAAGAAGCCACTCTCGGCGAAAGAAGTCCTGATGCAAGAGAATGCTCGCCGTCGAGCATTAACGCATGGCCAAGGAACCGATATGCGTCCTGGCAAGCGCCAAGATGCAGCGATGCCTTCTGATGAATCCACGACCGGATCGAAGAAGGACGCTAAGATAAGCCTCGATGATCTCGACAAGAAGCTCGACGAGCTCCTTGATACTGAGATGATCAATTAATACTACGTCTATGGACCTGAATAAGGTTATGCTCATCGGCAATGTCGTCCGCGACCCTGAAGTGCGGACCACTCCCTCGGGCCAATCCGTCGCATCGTTCTCGATAGCCACGAACCTGGTCTGGAAAGACAAAAACGGTCAACAGCAAAAGAAGGCCGAGTTCCATAATATCGTGGCCTGGAGACGCCTCGGTGAGATAGTCGGACAATATGTGAAGAAAGGCAGCAAGATCTACCTCGAAGGGCGTTTACAAAATCGTAGCTGGGATGATCAGAACGGGATCAAACGCTACCGAACCGAGATCATCGCTGACAACATGATCCTCCTCGACAAAGCGGGATCCGCTGCCGGCGGACAAGGCTCTGCAGGCGCATCGAGTAATACACCCTTCGAAGATGCTGCTCAGCCAGCGCCAGCGCCGGCCCCTGAAGAAGAGATTAATATTGAAGATATCCCTTTTTAAAGCACTTGTATGCAAACAACTACTACTAAGCCACGAACCAAAGCATGCGATTTCTGCGTGAACTCTCTGAAGACCATTGATTATAAGAATGGTCAGGGTCTGCTGAGATACACCTCATCGTATTCGAAGATCGTGCCGCGACGCAAATCAGGCGTCTGTTCGAAGCATCAACGGAAACTCGCGACCGCGATCAAACGCGCGCGTTATATGGCGCTGATCCCCTATACGCCAAGGTAATCAGATAGACTATGGCACACCTAGCAATGAGCGAGATCAAGTTGGGCAAAGTCTTGACGCTGAATGAGCAGCCCTATGTGGTCGTATTCACGCAGCATATCAAAGTCGCTCGAAGCGCCGCGACCCTGCGCACAAAACTGAAGAATCTCCTGACCGGATCAATGCTCGAAAAGAGTTTCTCGGGCGGTGATAAGGTAGAAGAAGCTGATCTCGGCCGCAGAAAAGCAAATTTTCTCTATACCGAAGGTGGCAAATTCTACTTCATGGACAATGAGAACTTCGAACAGTATGAATTCGACACCGACATCATCGCTGAACGAGCAGGTTATCTGAAAGAAGGGCAAGCCGTGGACGTACTCCTCTACAATGGCAACGCGCTCATCATAGAGCTTCCGAAAAAAATAACCCTGCTCGTGAAAAGCGCTCCTCCCGGAGTACGCGGCGACACCTCTGGCTCTGCGACGAAGACCGCGACGCTTGAGACCGGCATCGAAATCCGTGTTCCGCTCTTCATCGACCCAGGCGAATCAATCCGTATCAATACTGAAACCGGTGAATATGTAGAGCGGGCGAACGAGTAACCAAGAACTATCTCTGACGTCAACAGCGGCGGGCCATAGGCCCGCCGCTGTTTCGTATACTCTGTATCGAACAATTACGCAAAACTGAATGCCCTGTCTTTATACGTGACATCTCTAAACAAGAATGTTCCTAACTTAAGGTCTAAATAGACCGGACTCGCCTTCAGTTCGAGCTTCTTCCTATAGTAATCAGCAAGTATGGCTGCCGTCATCTCATCCAGGCCAAGCTTATCCACCAGCACTAATTTCCAGAACAGAGCAAGCATCATACCGGTCGTCAGGTCGCCATTCCAGGTGTTCTTTGCTTCAAGGCCATACTTCACTCCAAGGATCCTGCTGACGATTCCCTGGAATCGATGATCGGTCTTCAGTGTTTCCAGCAGCCAATGATGATCGATGAGCAAATCCAGTGCGGCGAGACAGCGTTCGCTATCACCTAAGCCCAGGGCATCCCAAACGATATCAGCTATCTTTGCGTTATTGCCATTGATCTCGAGTTCCAGGCCTTTCTTCTTTTCTTCAAAGAGAGCCTGATAACTACGTTGTATCGAAGTATATTTCTCGACGAGTCCAGACATCTGCTCGGTGGACTGCTGCGCAGCTTTCGCCTGCGCCTGTTCTGTAGGCATCTCTGCCTCGATCAGCAAATACTGCTGCTCAGCCACATGCCAATACATAGGCATGCCTTCCTCATAGGAAAGCAAAAAATTCAACAGATTTTGTTTTTCTGGGCCGTTCAAAGCAAGCGCGTTCATACTCCGAGTCAAATACTTGCTGCGCTTCAAGCTACCAGTACCTTCTGCTCCCACGGTATGTAAATAGTCCTGCAGCCAATTATTGAGGGTGGGGGCTTTTAACCGGTCCTCACTGTCGCGTATAGGCTTCTGGGTGAGGTAGAGCTCCGCATAGGACTGGTAGCGCCGCAGTATCTCTTTCGCAACGCCCTGTACCCAGCCGCCCTCTTGAGGAGCTTCGTCCGCAGGCACAGGCTCATCCCCTTTTTCATCATCAGCTTCGACGATACGAGGAAGCACAGGGGCCGGCACGACCCCACCGAGGCGGCGGATCAGAAGATCAACATTACCAAGATAGTAATTAATGGGCCAGAAACGATGTAGCGCTGTTTGCAGTGCAAGTCCACGCAGGTCAATGTTCTGAGGGTCAGACATCCTTTGTGTTAGCAGTTCAGAAAAATCAAGGACCGGGCGCTTCTTGAATATAATATCTCGGACAATGTCCCCATAGACAGCAACCTGAACACCGGTCAAACCATATGACGCATAGAGTGTATCAAAAAAGGCAACATACTTGTCATCAAGTAATTCTTCACGGACTGCTGGCGGCAGCGTTTTCAGCGAGTCAAAAGGCATGTTTCTTTTTGTTTGTTAATTTCAGGTGTAGCTACAAAAAACGTCTAACGCGTACGGCTATCTGGAGGAGGTGGCGTCGCGGAATCCTTCGGCTTCGAGCCGCCGCCTTTCGATGTATCATAAGCGTCTATAGCAACTTTCATTTTACGATACGCGGCAAGACGCTGTTTCAACTTAGCGACATCATCGGTATCTGTAGCCGCAACTGCTGCATCAGGATCACCACCAGCTGTTTTCAGCTTACTGAAAATGCTGTCTGGGCTAGCAGGGTTCAACGATTCTTGTACCAATTTTCGAGTGTCGCCTCCTACTAGGTCATTCTTGAGTATGCTATTAAAGGTAACATTGATATTCTCATCCCCCAAGTGGCTTCCGACGCTCTCAATGATAGCCTCTTTCTGCTCAGGATTCATATCCTCATGGTTGATAACTTTGACGATATCGCCCGGTGCCAAATGGTAACCGACGTCGCGCAAGGTGTCCTCTTTCATACTGCTGAATTCTTTCGGCTTGAGCTTGCGAACATGCTGCCTGATGATCGCTTCATCTGAAGCAGCCAGAGTATTGAAACGATACTGGCCATCAGGGCCCTTCTCTATTGGCTTCGAGTACGTACTGCGTATATTATCAGGATCACGCTTGATCAGCTCGCCGCGTATGCGCTCGAGATCCTTATCAATTTCTTTCGGATCACGCCCTGTGGCAGTATCGGATAAGCGACGCATGGAGATCTGCATTCCTTTAGCGATAGCGTCCTGCAGATCGCGCGGCATCTTTTTCATGAGATCACCAAAATCATCCTTACTCAGACGACCATAGGCGTCTGCCACGAAATTTGCTGCGACTTCGTTTTCACCAGCAGCATTCTTACTACGCAGATCATCGAGAGACGGCAGTTTCTTATCATCAGCAAGCTCATTATTAAGTTTTTTCCGTTCCTGCCTATCCTTCACATAACGCAGATTTTTCTTCTTGTACTCGAGCTGTTCTTGGGCAGTCAAACCAGAATCAGAGATGAAGCGGTCAAAGACTTGCTGTGCAAATCCCTCTGGAAGCTGGCCTGCTTTGCTCATCTTCTCTATTTCTTCTAGCTGACCATCCTTCACTATCTGGCGAGCCTCCTCAGCTTTCTTGGCAGGGAAGATAACTGGGTTCTGAATATTATCGACACGTGACTTCAAATCTTCGCGAGCAGTAGACCCTGTATATATAGCAGCACGGGCTTTCTGACGATCCTCTTCCTGCCGGCTCAATACGCCCAGACCAAATCTCGCCGTACGCGCAAATACATTACGAGAAGAATCGAACGTAGCGCGAGATTCTTTCGTAGCAGCATCAAAGCGTCGACCACGCGCAGCAACATCCTCTCTAACTCGGGCGCCAGCACGCTGTATGCGTTCGCTGCCGATAATACGTCCCACTGTTTGTACCCCGCCAGCTCCTAAGCCGCCTACCGTCAAACGATAAGCTCCTCCTGCGATATTTCCCGCAGTCTGTACCGGCCTTGTCACTGCCGCGGTAGCTCCGCTCTTCACCAAGCCGACCAATCCTCCCTTGCCGCTTGAACCATAGGCAAGCCACTTAGCTCCGCCCGCTGCTTTGCTCTGCAATGCAGAAGCGAATTTACCACCAGCACCGCCCATTTGTATCGCAAGCTTGATAGAGTAGATCAGAAGCCCTATAGCTGTCGCGAAGGCGATGATGTCGCCCGGGGCAACGCCTTGGGGGGCGGGATCAGTTCCTGTGAAACCACCGACATTCGCAAAACTTGCATCTTTAGAAACAACCGCGAACACCAGCCAGAGCATGAAGGCAAGAACCGGCGCTACGACCAGCGCCTTGCCTAATGCATCCCACCACTCATCATACCAACGTTTTGTTTGCGGTAAGGTGCTGGCCAAGAAAGCCAGCGGCGCGAACACCATCAAAACCCAAAGAGTAATGATACGCACTACGAAAATAATGACCATAACTGCCACCGTGAGTGCAGCTATCGCGACCATAATGCCGGCCATGATATAGGTAAATAACCCGATACCTGCCTGAGTAGAGGTATCTATCAATCCTTCAGTGACCGGGTTCGCTATTTTATTCAAGCCTAATGCCGTGATCATACCGACTTGCAGCACACTGCTGACCGCATTGATGAAGGTTAGGGTGAAAATCTGAGATATATCAATGAAAAAAACGACGATGGTCTTGCTGAAATTGATGAGCAAAGCCATGATGATGAGGCGTCGTAAGTTCTGCCGGTAATTGATTCTGTCCCATTTCACTATCGTACCGATAGCGATAACCAACAAGATCAGCACGAAGAACATATTACTGACATCTCGAATGATCGGCCAGCCGATATTGACGATGGTTGCGTTAGCAAAACCATTGTACAGAGCGACTTTCACCAACGCATAGGTCAGGAGGTTCAGAAGAATTATGAAAGGCGAGAATATACCATAGAGTATGATCGGGCCGAACACATCCTGCACCCAATCAGCATAGACCGGATGCGCTAACAAAATACCAACTCCGCTGACCGCGACGGTCATGAGCAGTATCCAGAATGTCCGGCTTATATTTTTTGTTTTGGTAGTAAGTGACCGCATGCTTAGGGTTTAGCGTCTTTATACACCATGATGATACCCGGATAATTCACATAGGCTGATTTCGAAGAAGGCGGCGATGGAGGCAGGCCACTGTTGATTACATTAGGATCTTTACAGCCCATGCCAGTAAGACCATAGACTCCATTCGTACACCAGCCCCAATTGTCCTGCAGCATGACGCGCGGGCGATAGCATGCTACGGCTCCATCAATACCTCGCTTCGCCGGGTCACATTTGCCGCCACCAGCACAATCCTCGTCTCTACCACAGCTACGGTTCGCATCATTATCACAGCGGCTGCAGGTATAGGCTGGATCATAGGCATAGACGTGGAGATAGTTCCTGAAGGCCTCACGACAGGCCTGATCAGTTGCCGCATAATCGAGATGTGACTGCGCGACCGGCGGAGTCTTCGGTCCGAAAGCGTTCGGGTCGCCGCATTGGTCCATATAGTTCTTATAGTAACCGATGCGAGTCTGCGCCAAACCATCGCCCCAATCAAGATCAATATAGCGGATCGGCATATGGTTCTTATCCGATGCCATGTAGAACTTGAGCGATGTCAGCAGATTCTGGAAACCATCGATGATATTGTTCTGCGGGGTCGCGTCGGTGCCAAGTTTATCATTGACACTGAAGCCATTATCATTATGTGGATCCGCGGGACCATTCGGTACCTGGAATTGGCTCGTCGAAGTTGACTGCTTGCACTTCACGCCGGAAGCATCACACACCGCCGGGATGATATATGGCGCATAGGCCGGTACCGATGTCAGGCCATCGAGACTGGATGAAGCGGTTATATCGAGCGGCAGAGCTGATTTCTTGATTATCCATTGCGGATCAAGGCCTGTGCAATCTTCGATATCAGGGTTACAGAGCGGGAGATAGCCTTTCTCAGGTTGCTGCTTGCACATCAATGCTCCGCTGGCGTTCTTGACTTCAAATGAGGCCAAGCACATACCGTGGAAATTACAGATATCCGGACCGGTAAGGGTATAGCCAAGCGCATTCGTGTATGTCGCAGGATTGGCGCCGCCCTCACAGTGTACCGGCGGGCCATTGAAGAGGTAGGCGTTCGGGTTACCGATATTATCACCGAATGAGAATGGCTCACCAAGGCAGAAGCTTCCGGTGCCATAATCATAGGTGCCTTCTAAGTTATTATCCGCGCAATACGCTGTCTTATTCGTCGCCGCCAATGTACCGATAGTATTGTTCGGGTCACCATCATCATTCGCCGTGCAATCACTGACCGAATTACACGGCACTTGGGTATCTTCACCATTGTAGAAGCAGGTGCCTGGCTGCCCCGGTGTCGTCTGATTACAGGTCAGATACGAAGCGATGAGTGTACCGTCAGGATTGGTTGGGATCTTACAATCATTACCAGCCAACTTCGCGCTGTAGCATCGATACCTTCCTGAAGCATCGGTTGGATCAACAGCGCAGGCTCCTCCAGGATAGGCGGAAGTACATAAGGTAGCAGATTCACAGGAGGCCGCATCAGTGTAGAGCGTCGAGCTCATACAACGTTTATCGGGAGTCCTCTCGACAAGATCGCCTGGCCGGCAGGTCTGGCAGTTCGATGTCAGGGAAGACGATGGATTAGTTTGATTATTGAATACCGAGTTGACACATTTCTGAATGATTGGTGCGCACGATGTCACGCCCGGCGTATTGTTACATGAATTCGCATCAGCAGGATCACAGGCTTGTCCACCGAAATAACCGCCATGCTCCGGGCTGACGCCACTAGCATTCGGCCCATCATCAGTGCGGCCGCAGATCATATTGTCGCAAGTATTGCCATTTCCCCATCGATAGATATTGAATATCTTACGATAGATCTCTTTCAAGCGACGGACACCGATCGTATAGCCTTCATTCCCCACGAACGGCGGATTTTTCCAACCTTGTATTGCCAGTGGCGAATTATTAATTGGATCCCAGAGCGCGCAGGAAGCTGCGGTACTGCTACACGCATAGGGGCTGCCAGCGCGAGGTATGCTCTGCGAAGATTGCATAGTCAGCTGGTCGGTCACGAATCCAAAGCCCGTGGGTACTGCTGAGCCGAATGGCTTATCGTCTTGACCGAGTTTATAGCCGAGCGGCGCTGTGCTGGTACCGATAGGATTATCGCCTATAGCATAACCCGCGCCACCCTTATAATCCGACCAGAAGAAGTTGGTCATCGCGGCATTCTCGCCTTTGGCATCCACTGCCATACCCAGTACCTGACAGCTGCTGTCTGGCTTATCTTCGAGAGGTTGGCCATACCAAGTCGCTATAGTGTCGCCATTGTAGGGATATGAACCTTCTCCGCCATTCGGGACTATGTAGCATACATATCTATTGCCCCACGCATGCCAGCTATGGCATGAGCCACAATTCGGACCCCATTCAGTATGGTAGTAGCGCGGGTCAGGATTGATGTTCGAATTACCTGTAGTACAGTCGCCTGAACACATACATCCCACATTCACCTTATGACGGAATTCGAACAGGCCCACTTCGAGGCAATAATAAGCAGGGGCTTTGTAGGAGTAGCCAGCTTCTCTATTCTGATTATAGAAATCATAGCCTACCGGCGCATTATCTACCGGCAACCAGTTCAGGCAGGCATGCTCGGTCTGCGACGCATTGATATTAGCCCGATTATCCTTCTCCAGACAGAATCCAGGCCAGTTCAGGAAGCTATCTGATCTCCTCAAATACAGCGGGCTACCATTATCGGGGCAGCGCTCTTCTGCTGACAGCTTACCGTCAGGAGCAGGCAAGCATCGCTGTCCAGTATTACCATTCTTGTTACAATCGGCATCTGTCTGACAGGAGCCAGTCGTCGTACCACTCGCACTACTGCACGCGAATGCTCCTTCGATATCCTTGGTCGAACATTCTTGGTTATCAAGCTGACCACCCTGACATACGCAGGTCGGTATCGCGCCACCTGATAGCTGCACATCAGCTGAAAAATACTTCGTGATGGCATTAGCAGCGCCATATTGGAACTTATAGTAATGATCCTCGCATGAAGCGGTCGCCGTATCGCAGATATGCGCCTGCTGGAAGCCGAACTTCACTGTACGCGTATCACCCTGGTCGCTCTCCACGACCGAATAAGGGAACGGTGAGTCTTTCTCAGCATAGGCCCGAGTCGAGCGTTTGATGACGAAATCAGAGTCGGCGCTGAAATTGCTGCCGTCGATGCCGACCACGCATTTATTCGTCGCGAAGCATCTACCAAGCTTATCGACCGGATTCAATGGATCGATAGGCCCGCATGGCTGCCCGTAGGATGTCGTGCTATTACATGAGTCAACGACACGTACCAAGCGATAATCAGGGTTCCTCGCGTCAGGACCTTCAGTAGTGACTCCGCCAGAGGTGGTGTCCATGTGGCTAATATCGACCAACTCGAGGCTACCGACCGGATAATCATTATAGATAGAGTATCCGCTATAATCAGCCGCGTCGAAATTGATGGAACGATTCACATAGTAACCATACTCGAGTCGCTGGGTTGATGGCTGCGCCCACTGAGCACAGTTCAAAATGTCGCTCCCTGAGGAATACTTGGTACAGGTACCTACCTGATCACAGACCTGTCTAAACGAATTGGTCGCCGGGTCGAAGACTTCAGTAGCGCTGCGGCAGGCGAGCCACTCTGAGCACTGTCGATCACGCTGCACCTTGAGTATCGTATTGCTATCATTACTGCAATTCGGGTCCCCTGCAGCGCATGACACTGGTTGCACCAGACCGCCATTGTTACCATCGCTCTTATCATAGCTGGCAAAGGCGCTATAATTCTTCACGTCTCGCTTGCTCATGTCGAGGAAGAGCAAGCAACCATCTTTCTTACCTACCTGACCGTTGCAGGTCTTCGTATCTATCTCATCATTATTCAAGTAGTAGTAACTCTTGGCCTTCTTGAACAAAGGATTCGTCCACCAGAATGTATCGGGCTCGGCAGCAGTGCTCCCGCAGACCGCCGCAGGGTCACCAGTACCAGGTCGTGCGCCCGTAGGAGCCGCTTTACAACCAGCATCACCAATGACCGTCGGTAGAGCCGGGTTCGTACTCGTAGAGCATTTAACGGTGGTCGGTATATCGTCAGCAGTGCCGACCTTGCCGTCAGGCCCAGGTCTCGTACAGTAGGTATCTCCACATGCCAAGTCATAGGCATAGGTTGCGGCTGGGGCACAGGCGCCGCCACTGCTATTCGTGTTGTTTTGGTCATATTGATTCTGCGTCGCGCTAAGCCAGAACGTACACTCATACACGTTCCGTTGTCCACTATCCGCTCCAAGGTCAACGACCCTGCGCAGTGTCTGCCATTGATTGTAGAGATATGGATTGGCATTCGTGACATAGTCCAAGACCAGATCGCGATCCTTGGTCTTATCATATGGCCAGCTCAAGCACTTATACCCTGCTCGGCCAGGGACCGCTGCGCAGGCAGCGTCATCAGTCGGAGTCGATGCAGCGCATTGCATATTAGTGAAGTCATCGTCGGCGCGATTATTGAAAGTACCATCTGGACCCGGTCCTTCGCAGGCATTCCAAGAGAAGGTATAGCACATACTGTTTCCGGAACAGGAATTATTCGGCCCACAAGGCTTACTATAATCATAGTTGCCCGTCGGATACTTGCACTGCCCCGCTGTACAAGCGCCGCCAGCCTTACAATCAGCTGTAGTGGTACAAGTGCTGGCTGGATCTGTCCACGTTGAGGTACTGCAGAAATCTATATCCTTAGGTGAATCGAAATGGCATGATAGGTTCGCGCTGACGCCAGAGTTCATACCATGAGTCATCTTCTGCACATTCACATCAACGCTATAGGCGAACACATCGCTGCCATCGACATTCGAGAAGTCCTGCCCGAATGACATAGAGCCATACGGTTCGAAGGTCGATATACCATAGCGGAGACCAGGGTTGGTCTGTAACCAGTTGGCCGGCGGCGTACTCTGATATGGCCAGCTCCAAATATGGTCATTCCAATTCAATGGCTGCCCATTGGCGGGGTTTATCAGACTGAAGTCGGCGTTTTTCAACGCATTATCGCCCTGGGTATCAAGCGGATCCCTGAATTCCGTGCACTGATCATACTGCGCCGAACACTCGCCAACCCAGCCTTGATAGTTGAAATCCAAATTGTTCGAAAGCTGGAAATCTTTATCTTCGATCGGCAACACGCCGTCATCAGAACAGCCAATCGGCGTCCCGCCGCCATCGATGCTCTTCTTTTGGAACCAACCCGTAACGATCTTACCGTTCACATTCTGATTTTCCTTATAGACGCAGACGCGATCGCGAGGGTTCTTGAAATATACCGTCTGAGAGTCGCTATTGGTATACTCTTCGCAGAACAATCCCTTATCGGTACAGAGCGTATTGTCGTAGGTGTCTGGATTATTGATTAATGTCTTTACTTTATAGCCATCGATGTATTTCGGATCAGCCTCAGGCAGATTGAGATTCAGCTGCGGAGAACCAAGCGCGCTGCAACCCTTGCTCTGACTGAAGCAGCGGTTCTGTTCATTGTAAACCAGGTAGCTGATGGTATCGGCCGGGACAATGACCTGCGAAGGATCATCCGCGTTATAGATCTTCTGGAATGGATTAGTCGAATTCTGCGTATTGATGAAAGCCTGGCAGCCAATCACATCGGTCGAGCACAGCTTCGTGAATGAACGTAGGTCATAGGAGACACCTGCTTTATTGGTGTATTCCTGACAGCCCAGCATTGCGCCAGGTATCGGCTGATCGCAGGAAAGCGGCGTCTTCCAGCTATCCTTAATAAGGAAGATATTGGTCTGTGATTCCTTGAAGTCGATATTGTCAAAATATACCGCTGGTATCGGATTGGCCCCCACCGGAGTCAGTTGTATCGATGGCGTCGCCGTGATCGCAGTATCCAAATACACAGGACCTACTGTATACTGCTGCCAGTCACTTGCCACTTGCATGGTGGTCGTCGCGAAATACGTGCTCGCGTCAGCCTTCATCGTCACCTGCACCGGACCAGTATTCTTCATCCAGAAGTCCATATATATCTCGCGGCCAGCATCGATCGGATAACTCTTCGCATTCCGTGATAAGGTACTCTGCAGCACATCCGATGGATTACGATTAACGATAGAGTGGCCGCCGGTACTTACTGCTTCGGTCGAAAGTGATGAGAGCGTAGAGTCCCAAGCATCGATAGTGCCTTGCTCGAAGTAATCCGAGAAAACGGTTCGTAGATTGCCTGATTGGTTACCGCGGTATTCGCGACAATTATTGCTCTGAGCGGAGCAGGCCCTGCTCTCACTACCGAGCGCGTAGAATGTCGTCCCCGTAGAGGTTCTGCGATATGCCTGACAATCAGTGCTTGAAATGATGACCCTGCTTTGCAGCACATAATGCGGGTTGCCATTGATATCGAAGAACTCGCGACAATCCAAGTTCGTCCCCAGGTCGGCCGCGCTGCAAGTCGCTGGCGTCGTGCTGCCATCGATACAGTTCTTGGCTCCGATATCGACATTGGTACAAGGCTGACCAGAAGGAAGGTCCGATGCCAAGAGTCTCCAGGTCTTCACTTGATATCCAGCAGTATCACTGCCTTCGAGGGTATAGTAGGTGCTGCCAAGAGCATCCTCGACGCATTGCCTGACATAGCTGAAGTAATGCTTGCCTTCGCCGCCCTGAGCCACTTCCTGCTCATTGGTAAACTCTTCGCAGCCAACTTCGTTCGCCGGGCATGCGGCAGCCGTCGATGCTATGAAATTAACAGACCGAGGCGCTGGCGGAGCCAGTGGCAACCGTTCAAGCACATCGTATTGGCTTGCGAGCTCGAGATAATTCTGATACCCCACACACTCAGCCGGACAAATGTCGTTCGAATCGATCTTACCTGGTACCTTGATCCCGCTATCAGTCGCCGTATACATATCACATCCGACATCATCTTTCGTACACTGGTTCTGTGACTTGAGATAAGTCTTCCCATTCTCAGCATACTGCGTGAAACCGGACGATTGATTATTCAGCTCGAACTTCACTCCATCAATATACATATCGCTCGCCGTCGGGGCTGCACAGTTGCCTGAGAACGAGATGGTCGCTTGGGTATCCTGAGCATTCACATCGAAGCTCTTCGAGAGCTCGAAGCGCTTCCAATCTTTCGTATAGGTGACGGTCGTACTCTGGGCCGGAGAACCCGGGGAAGCGATAGATACGTCGGTCGTGCAGTCATTACCGCTCGCCGACTTCGCATACCACGATAGTATGTAGGTCTTGTCAGCCAAAATGCCGGTTATCACATTCGTCGAAAGCCTGCCGCCACCCTGTAAATGCAAGCCGACAGATCCATAGTATGCATTATCGCGAGTCGTGAACGCATTAGCCGTGCCCTGCCAGCCATCGAAGGTGTCCGGCAGAGTATCGTTCATCCAATTCGGATCTGAAAAATTCGTCGACGAAGAAGCCGTGAAATAATCGAAGTCGCCGTTCGTGACTAAGTTGACGCCAGGCGTGAGCAATGAGACATACTCATTACAGCCGACCTGATCAGCTTCGCAGGTCGCGACATTCTTATTGAAATAAATGCGGTCATGTGGATTCCATACATACTGCGGCTGATCCACCGTGCCGACATTATCCTGGCTCTTCGAATACCACTGACAGCCATTCTCCGAAGCGTCACAGGTGTCGACCGAATTGCTCAAATAGGAAAATACCTGCTTATCGCTGGTGCGCGTATACGTCGTGCAGCTGGCATACTGCATTGGGCACTGCTCACCATTGAAGCGCCAGATATTGCTCTCTTTCGTGCAGTAACCATAGCCGCCAGTACAGGTGCCGTTATCATCCTCCGCCAGACAAGAAACACCATCCGCACAATACTGCTGACGTTCAGCTACTTCAGTACTGAGAGGCTTCGGACCATAGACCATTGCCTTACATTGCGTTTCCGGCGCCTTCAATACCCAATTCGGGTCGATCAAGTGATAGTAGATATTCGAGGCTGGATCAAGCTTGCACTTACCATTATTATCGAAACAGTCGACCGCATCCTGCAGCGTGATTGGCGCGTCTATCGGACTCAGGGACGCAGCGATCTCCCAACCGACTGGCAACACGCGATACTTACGCAGACGCACGATATTGCTATGGCAATAACCACTCCTTACACAGAATGGATCGCCATCAAGGCTTGTATTGAGGTCGGAGATAAGCGGCAAATCGCCCCGCAGTGTGCCATCAGCCAATGCATCTCCGACAGTTTTCTTGTCACGGATCGCAGAAGCAAAGTTATCATCGAGAGTACAGTTATCAAGCTCAACAAGCGTACGGTCATCAGGACACTGTGAGAAGGTAGCGATATAATCGAAATTATCGACTTTATCCAATGACGGCTTCTGGTCGGTAGACAATGTATTCGTCACTTGTAAAGCATTCAACGGTGAGGTGACTCCGCCGCGAAGCTGCTGTACGATATTCTCCCGCACCTGACTGAGATCGGTTTGCTGTCCGAGTTGCGCCAGCGAGAAAGAACCTGCCTTGATATATTTCTTCAGCAAGCCTGAGATGAGTGAACGGCCGAAGATCTTGGCCGCATTGAGCCAAAAGCCATTATCGCCCTGACTCTTCAATGCCTGCGTTTCCTCGGCTGTCGATGGTGGAGCGGTTTTCGCTGCTAACGCCTTTATCTCATCACAGTTCTGATGGACATAGTCATCAGTGATCTTCGAACCAACATCTTTGTAAGCATTACAGGTCGAGAGGTCGAGGGTCTTATATTTTTCTTCTGCTGCCTGCAGCTCAGCTTCTTTGGTGGAAAGCAATGTATAAGCACCGAGATCACTCTGTTGAGGCGAGAAGAGGTCATTCAGAGTCTTTAGTTTTTCAGCTGGTGAGAAATCTTTAGTGATGTCGAGCCAAGGCACACCACTTGATGCGCTGGTGGCGCCGACACATCTCGCTCCTACACCAGAACAATCACTATCAGTGAAGCATGACCCTCCGCTGACGAGATTACATGTCGAGCCTCCTTTACAATCGGCATTACTAGAACAATCTCCCGTTACGATGATACAGTTCGCTCCTCCTGCGCAATCGGCTTTCGTATTACAGTAGGTCTGCAGCTGCTGGCTTGATGAAGAAAGCTGCTCGCAGTAGCCGGCATATGAAGCGTTCGATCCTGAAAGCACACATTGGCCTTTCGAGGTCTGACAAGTCCCCGCTGTCGGTGCTCCATAAATTGCGCCGCCACTGATACCCAGCTGACTGCCGGTGGTCACATTCACATTGACGACGCCGGCATTCTGAGCGAATCGCTGCCAATTGGCCTGAATATCCCGGATATTACAGCCGGCAGCCCCGAGTGGCACTGGCTGGCCAGCGTCCAAAAGCTGCAAGCTAATATTTGCTTTGAGCTGCGCCGACGGATTACATAAGTTTAAGCCAAGCTTATCAAGCTGTGTTTCTGATGAGAGATCTTGGACGAAATTGCCCAATGCCGCCTCGCCATCCTTCCTTAAAATAGAGCCGAATGACTCGCGGCGGACCAGGCTGCTCTGCCCCTTGCCCCCGGTAGCTAAGTAGTTGCCAGCGTCTTGAGCTAGTTTATTGATGAAGCTCGAAGCTGCTTTATCCAAAGCTACGGTCGCCGCTTGCCTCCAAGAGATATCTTTCAATTTCGCGATATACTCCTTGATCGTCTCCACGAACTGCTGAGGATCAAAAACAGAGAGCTGCGCATGCACCGGCTTGAGCGGTGCTGCTATCAAAAAGATACTCAAACAAAAAACGGTGGCGACAAGGCGTAAGAATAGTTTGCGGTTTGTTTTTGGTGCCTGCATGGATATTCTGGTCCTACTTGAATGTCTTCAGCATATTCTGTATATCTTGATTGCTCATGCTATACACCTCATCATGAGGCACGCCCATATCGACGAGAAGCAAGCGAAGCTGATCATAATCTCCTACCGTGATCGCATCCGTGGTGGTCGGGGTGCTGGTGCCTTGCGCCTCATCCTGAGCCTTCAAGCTCTCCTGCAGTATGATGAGCAAGGTATTATCACTGATCTGATCAAGTTTAGCTTTATCGAATCCCTGAGCCAGCAGTATCTGCCTAAATTCCTGAACCGTCTTATCTTTCAACGTAACATTCGAGGTAGAGAACTGCGGGAACAGATCAGAGATCTTCGTATCAGGTGTTACGAGCCGCAAACCATTGCATACTTGGCCCTGGGGGCAGTTCGGATCAGTACCGTTCTTCACTTCAACCCCGTCAGGAATACCATCGCCATCAGTATCAGCGAGATATGGACTCGTATTATAGATAGCCACTTCGTCATAATCGCTCAATCCGTCGCCATCAGTATCTTTGGTCTTTGACGCGAGCGCGCCCTGATCAGCCGTGGGCAGTATTTCATTCAAAACCTTATCGGATGTTATGACACTTGCTTTGAAAGGGCTGACCAATTTATCTTGAATGGCATATGCTCCATAGCCGAGTGAAGCTGCTCCGAAGAAAGCAACCGCAACCAATAACGCTTGTACACCTCGCGGCTGCGAACGGAACCCAATACCATGCCCCGGTCCACTGTTCTTACTCTGCGGCATAGTTAGTGTAAAATGGTAGTGATTTTATTTCTTATTAGCCAATACCTGGCTACCAACAATGGGATTATTATAGCATATTCTATAAGCAACCACCAAGTGCTTTGAAGAGCGTCAAGAGCTATCTCTTATGCATGCTCAGCGAGACGCAGCCAACTCTCAATAGACATGTCTTCAGCTCGTATATTTGGCTCAATACCTGCCTTTTTCAGTATATCTAAGGCAGCATCCCTTGAGATATGCATACCTGCCATAAGGTTATTCACCAATTTCTTCCGGCGTGAGCTAAAACCGAAGGTAATGAGCTGCCATACTTTACGTTCTGGCACCGCATAACTCCATTGGTGGATATCTTCTATGACCAAGACTGCTGAATCGACCTCCGGTATAGGACTGAAAGCTGTTCGTGGCACCTGAAAAGCGATGCGCGGGGCGCCATAGAGCTGAATGCTCAATGATAACTTCGAATGATCACCAGGCTGCGCGACGATACGCTCAGCTACTTCTTTCTGTATCAAGACTACGATCATCGTCGGAAGCTCTTGATACTTCAGGACCGTCGCAAAAAATCGGGACGTGAGATAGTAAGGGATATTCGCAATAACCTTATACCCACTCCCCGATCTCAAATCCAGAGCGGCGCGTACTGTTTCAAAAGGTACCTTCAAAATATCCGCGAAGAGCAGTTGCACATTCGTATTAACTGCAACGAAAGCTTCGAGCAACGGCTTGAACTGAGGGTCGATCTCAACAGCAGCGACTCGTTCAGCGGTTTCAGCAAGCAGCGAGGTGAGAGTACCGATGCCCGGGCCTACTTCAAGCACATGTTGTTTCTTGTTGAGCTGAGATGCAGTGATGATACGCTGCAGTATCGTGTCATCGACTAAAAAATGCTGACCCTGCTCCGTATCCGGACGAATGTTCCACTTCTGCATCACATACTGGACCGTAGCTTTCGACATTACTGTAGCATATACAAGAGCGACATGAGGCCGGCAAGAACGAAGATCGATTGGTATATCATCGCGCCGGACAAGAATGAGGGCAAGATGAAGAGCGCACCATATATGATCAACATCGCTATCAGCTTGCCAACGACTAAACTTGCTTCGAAGAACACAACCGTATGCATCACATTCTGTTGCTTCGCCTGTTCATAGGTAAGCGCTGTCTGAGGTACGGTAACAATATTCTTCGAAATGCGTGATAGCGTGTCAGTGAAGAAGATGCCCACTGTCGCATGAACGATGAGTCGCATAAACCAGGCAATCGAATATATGATAGCGCCGAATTTTAAGATGCTACGCTTGTCACCGACATCTGAAGACTTGCCGATATAAACGGTAATGATAACACTGATCAGGGTCGTCAGCGCAGTCAAAATACCAATATTCAAAAGATCAACGACAATGGTCGCGATGAAAACAGGCCATACGACAAGCACTATCAATTCTTCTCCGAACCCTACATAGGCGAAAAAGCTCCTTCTGCGCTCCTTCGAAAAAAGATCCTTATACACGCTGAAATACTCGAAAGTACCTGGCTCGAATATCTCTTTCGTGATTAGCAAGGGGACATTGGATATGAGGAAGATCAATGAAACAAAGGTAAAAAGCGCGCCAAATCCCCAATACTCAAGTATAAAACCTGATGCTAATGGGGCGATCACTCCAACGACTGCCGCGGTGACTGTCAGAAAGCTAATCTCCCGAGCATCTTGACCCGCATCCGCAAAACGTGCGAAATCAGCATGATATGCCGGCCAGTACAGCATTTTCTGGATGGCATACAGCAGGGCTGCGGGAACGAATAAAAATGGAGCGAACGCGATATTATAAAAAATGAAATAATACAGTATGAACACGACCGTGCTATAGGCGATAGCATGTTCATATCCAACCCGCCTCGCGACACGAGCACCGAGCGGCATGATAAAAAAATAAACACCATAGACGATGAGGAAGAACAGAATAATCTGCTGCAGTGTATAGCCTAAAGTATACAAATAGATCGGCTCGAAGATCTGGATCATCGCTACCGCGAAATCCAAGATCGAGGTTGCCGCATACAGCTCACGTATCTGCTGTCGCATATGATGCGGGAAGATATTCAAGAAACGATCTGTGGTCTTTTTGAGCATTTATTTTTTGTTGAGTAGTATCGAACCATTACGTATTACTTCCAGAGAGTCGCGGTCTACCTTTACTATCGTTGAGGGCGGGGCTTCGGGCAGCATACCCGCATCGATGACCAGATCAGGTTGTGAACGGCTGCTTTCGAATTGCCGGATGACGTCATCAGCACTATAGCATACTGCTTTGCCGCTCGCATTGGCCGATGTCGCTATCAATGGCTTACCGAAAGCCTGAGCAAGGCTCGCAGCAATGGGATGGGAGCTCACTCGAAGTGCTAGATACGGATCAGTGTGATACTCATACTCCTTCCCATAGCGGAAGGGTAATACGAGCGTCAAAGGTCCGGGCCAATACTCAGCGGCAAGCTTCGATGCCTGTGGACTGAATTCAACGAGCGTCGTCGCATATTCGAGGTCAGGGACAATCACGGGCAAGGCCTTCTTCGCATCACGATACTTGATGGAAAAAATCGATCGATAGGCACGCGGCGAAAAAAAATCAGCCCCCAGTCCGTAAGCTGTCTCGGTCGGATAGACGACCGTCCCGCCTGACAACAGGACTACCAATGCTTCGGCAAGGATAGAGGCTTTCTTTTCTGGCGCATACTTGATGATCTTCATGCTTACAGTATACACGATACCGACACAAGGTTCTATACGACAATGCTGATGATCCTGCCTTTCACATAGATGAACTTTTTGATGGCGGCTGGATTCGGCACATATTTCTGTATCGACTCCAGAGCAAGTACGGCAGTGCGTACATCAGCCTCGCTCATATCCGTGGTAACTACTATGTCCGCGCGAACCTTACCGTTAACCTGCACACCGAGAGTAACTCCTTCTTCATTGATTGCCGAGGCATCAAAGTCTGGCCACTGAGACCTGTGTATGCTGGTTTTTTCGCTGAGTTTACTGTGCCAAAGCTCCTCCGTGAGATGCGGCGCGAATGGAGCAGTGCTACGCACTAGAGCGCTCAAGTCTTTGCGGTCGATGGATGATTCTTTTTCTAGTGAGTTGAGGCAGATCATGAGCTTGCTCACGGCTGTGTTGAACGATCTGCGCTCGAGATCCGCGCCTATATCCCGAATAGCGCGATGTACTGCTGTCCGAGCAGCAACAGACGACTTTGCGATAGTCACTTGCGTCACATACTCATAGAGTCGCCTCATGAATCGCGCCACACCTTGCAAATTTTTATCATTCCACGATTTGTACTGATCATACTCTCCCATAAACATCATATACAGGCGGAAAATATCTGCTCCGTGCTTTTCGATTATCTCATCAGGATTGATAACATTACCGCGCGACTTTGACATTTTCTGACCATCAGGCGCTAGGATCATGCCGTGTTGCACTCTGACCTGATACGGTTCTGACGTTGGCACATAGCCCTGATCATACAAAAATTTATACCAAAACCGCGAATACAAAACATGCAATGTTGTATGCTCTGCTCCTCCATTATACAGATCCACGGGCATCCAGTACTTCAATTTTTTCTTATCAGCAAATGCTTTGTCATTATGCGGATCAGTATAGCGCATAAAATACCAAGAGCTGCCGGCCCAGTTTGGCATGGTATCTGTTTCACGCTTTGCATCGCCGTGACAATTTGGACATTGTACATTGACCCAAGTCTCGATTTTCGCTAATGGCGACTCGCCAGTATCAGTTGGCTCATAGTACTCAACATCTGGTAAAACTACTGGTAAGTCTTTTTCAGGGACTGCAACTTCACCACATGTTTCACAATGAATAATAGGGATTGGCTCACCCCAATAATGTTGTCGTGAAAAAATCCAATCGCGGAGCTTGTATTGCACTTTCATTTCTCCACCAACAGCCTTGGTGATTTTTTGTTTTGCCTCTTCTGAAGCTAAGCCATCAAACTTTCCTGAATTAATTAATCTTCCTTCGCCAAAGTAGGACTGAGTTCCAGACTTAATCCTTCCAACTAAAATTTGAAATGCCTCCGAGGTGCTTTGGCCCTGCCAGACTGTCAAAACATCGCCGATTATACCGATTTGGCCGCTATCTTTAATAACTGCTCGAGTGTGCCCAAGGTTATCGATGCTCTCAGGAATAATCACTGGCACGATTGGATGAATTCTAAATTTGTGAGCAAATTCATTATCTCGTAAATCATGCGCAGGCACTGCCATGATCGCACCAGTGCCATATCCACTTAAAACATAATCAGCAACCCAGATCGGGATTTCTTTCTTATTCGCAGGATTGATTGCCTTGATACCTTTTAATGCAACGCCTGTTTTTTCTCTATTTTCCTGCCTTTCACGTTCAGATTTATTCTTTGCAACAGAAATATACTTTGAAACTTCTTTGAAGTTCGTGATCGAATTCTTATTTTTTTCAATAAACTCATGCTCTGGCGAAAGGACCATATAGGTAGCGCCAAAAAGCGTGTCTGGTCGGGTGGTAAAAACTGTTATTTTCTCTTTTGAGCCTGAAACTGCAAAATCAATTTCAGCACCCTCGCTCCTCCCGATCCAGTTGATCTGCTGCTGCGCAATAGCCGGCAAAAAATTAACTGTTTTGAGATCATCGATCAATCGATCAGCGTACTTCGTAATCTTCAAGATCCATTGTTTGATATTTCTTCGTTCGACCGGCGCGCCGCAACGTTCACAGCAGCCGTTAACGACTTCCTCAAAAGCCAAACCAATCTTATCTTTCGGGCACCAGTTAATCGGCATTTCTTTTTTCTCGGCAAGACCTGCTTTGAATAGTTGCAAAAAAATCCACTGTGTCCATCTATAGTATTTTGGATCTGTGGTATTAAGTTCACGCGACCAATCAAATGAAATACCCATTGATTGGATCTGTCGCTTGAAGTTCGCGATATTTTTTTTGGTTGAGTCTTGCGGCTTTACTTTATGCTTGATCGCAAAATTTTCAGCCGGCAAACCGAACGCATCCCAACCAATCGGATACAACACATTATTACCTTTCATACGCAGATACCGAGCAACGATGTCCTGCGCAATGTAGGAAAGACAATGCCCTACATGCAGACCTTCGCCCGAAGGGTACGGAAACTCAACAAGAACATATTGCTTCTTTCGTGTATCAAAATCTTTCGCATGGTAGATGCCTTGTTGTTCCCACTGCTCTTGCCAATGCGATTCGAAATCACGCGGTTGATATTTCCTTTCAGCCATAGGTCTTACTCTAACAAAGCGTCTGATAAAAATCAACGCAAGAACTGTTTACAAACTCATATAAATATGGTATCTATGAATAGTTAAAGAAAGGCCGTATTCGTAAACTGAATCTCACAATCAAGCGCATTGCACTGTGGTCGATCATTAAACTGGTCGACGCTTTCGTATGGATGGGAAACAAGCTGCGGCGAGGCGCGATGCCACCGCTCCGCAGTGCACGGAAGTTCATCAAGCGATTCTTCCTCGGTAGCATACTCAGCGTCTACTTCCTAATCTTGAAAGTGCAACGAAAGGTAAAGTCATTAACTCAATCCAGCAACCATACGATTTTGACATGGCTCAATCGTTATCTATATAAAGGAACCATCCTCAGTATTGTCATCATAGCACTCGGACATAATCTCTGGGCCACTACCTTGAATGCTGAAGAGCTCGCCGCAAGCATACCACTGAATAGCATCATGGGTCAGAACGACCAAACGGCCGTACAGCTGATCCAAGAGGGTCCGCTGCCGGCGAATGGACAATCAGCCAAGGTCAGCTACCTTGATACGGATACCGTCGTGACCGACGATATTATCACTGGTCCGGCTGCTCCGGATACCGACCAGGATATGATCTATAATCCGGAGGATGATCAACCAATAGTGGCGCCGGTCATCACGGACACAGGGAATGGCACTGGGACAGGGCGCTCGAAAAACGAGACCTATACGGTCGAGTCAGGCGACACCTTGGGTACGATAGCGCAAAAATTCGAGATCAGCGTGAACACCATACTCTGGGCAAACAGCTTGACTTGGAATAGCACCATCAAACCCGGTCAGACACTGACCATACTGCCAAGGAGTGGCGTGTCGCATACCGTGAAATCCGGAGAAACCATTGCCGAGATAGCGAAAAAGTATCAGGTAGATCCAACCGCTATCATCGAAGGCAATAAGCTCGCGAGCGCTACTGACATACAGGTCGGTGAAGACCTCATCATACCCGACGGCATCAATCCGACCGATGTGGTTGTCCGACAACGGACACCGCAAAGTCTCGGCAATGTCATAAAGAACTTCTTTATCCCACCGCCAGCGGGATCAGGACAAGAGCTTGGCGGCAAATTCCTCTGGCCGGTCCTGAGCAGACGTATCACGCAATATTTCGGCCTGCGGCATACCGGTGTTGATATCGGGGAAACCATCGGCGATCCAATCTATGCGGCTGAAAGCGGCCGCGTCGAGCGCGCCGGCTGGAATAATGGCGGTTATGGCAACTATGTCATTCTCAATCATGGTAATGGCATACAGACACTCTATGGTCATCAATCGAAGATCCTTGTGAAAGCTGGTGACACGGTCACGCGTGGACAAACTATCGGGTTGATAGGCTCGACCGGCCGCTCTACTGGCCCTCACCTGCATTTCGAGATCAGGATCAATGGTCGCGTGACCAACCCGTTGAACTACATCCGCTGATACCTATGGCATTCCTGGTCATCGGTATCTATGTGGTGATCGCAATTGTTGTTTTTTACCTGATACGGGCATTCTATTCTCTCGCACCATGGATACCCAGCAAAACCACGATGGTCGCACAAGCCTTAGCATCGATACACCCACAGCCAGGCATGCGCTTCGCAGATCTTGGCCTCGGTTACGGACGGGTTGTATTCTATGTGTGGCGGAAGTATAGACTCGCGGCGACTGGTTATGAAATCTCACCACTCCCCTATGCTCTAGCTAAGCTTCGTCAACTATTTTACCGCGGAGCTTCGGTGAACATAGTCCTGCAAGATCTCTATGCTGCACCTCTAGGAACATTCGACATCATTTTTGTCTATGGCCTGCCTGATACCATCAACCAAAAGATAGGACCTAAGCTCACTCGTGAAGCGAAACCAGGGACCTATGTCATCTCATACAATTTTTCATTTGATACTAAAAAACCGCTCAAAGAATTCCATGAGCGATGGCGCAATGTCTTCGTGTACCGTTTCTAGAAGCTTACTGCTTCAGCTTCCCTGGTCCTAAGGGATTATACCCCATCCGCACCTCAGCGCCGTCGCTGAACCCGTCATGATCGGTGTCAGCTACGAACGGATCCGTGTGATATTTATTTATCTCATCGCTATCACTGAGACCATCCCCATCCGAATCGGTCGTGGTTGCCACAGTCGCCGGAGTCAGATCCGGCGTTCCTGTTGCGATTAAGTCAAGGATATCTATCGCACTCTTAGTCTGCTGAGGTTTCACAATATCTTTCTTGGCCTGTACAAGATCAAGGGCTGAGGTGACAGTGCCACGATAGGTGCCTGCAGCCGGATCATTAATATCGAAATTCCACACCGCCTGATGGATAAAATGATCAGTGATGCCAACCGTGATAAGGCCGGTCAATGAACGTATCGATCCAAGCAGGCCGGCAACGGTGGTGCCGGCAACCGGCGAATCACCGATGGCCTTGATATCTCCGGTATACGAAGGATCTTTCACAAAAGCAGCGATCGTTGAGGGAAATGTATCAGGATCTATAGACACCTGTATATCAGCGGCGCGGGTGCCATCAGATAAGCTATAGAAAAGTCGCTGCACTTTCCATTGTAAAGCGCCTTTCGCAGAAGCATAGGTCCAGAGAGCATTGATAAAATGCTGGGCGCCCTGCTGATTGCTCTCTGGATTCAGGAGACCAAGGAGTTCATTGATATCTGGCTGGGAAGTTTGCTTATCTTGAGAATCATAACCAAACCATATACCACGACTGTCACCGGCGATTCCCAAGTCTTGTAGGTATGAAGGCCAGTGGTTAAAGAAAAAGTAAATGCCAGTCCCCTGCTTCTGCGGGAACAAGACCTTATACCCCACATCAATATCGCTTGCCGCTGTGCTTGCCTGAGTCTTATTGATATCAAGCCTGAGAACACCCTCGATCCCTTTGTGCGAGAGCACATCTGCGCTCGATATGAACGAGAATGACGCTCCATGATCGAACTCTGAAATACCTGTCT
Source organism: uncultured Gammaproteobacteria bacterium (assembly GCA_964422585.1). GTDB lineage: Bacteria > Patescibacteriota > Patescibacteriia > UBA1558 > 2-01-FULL-52-15 > CAYRBH01. The sequence goes on along the minus strand of CAYRBH010000005.1, from coordinate 27,434 downwards.
TTGTGGGACTTACCACCAATGGCGGATAATAATCGACTGAACCACTGATCGTCCTCTTGTAGCCAGGAAGTGTTTGATACGGTACCCGAATGAAGCTCGGCAGTCCAGCTATGACACGAGGGACGATGGCCATATTTAATGCCAGCGCGCCAATTATAAAAATACCGCAGACTAATACCAAAAAAATGAGGAGTTTCCGCAGTCGATGCCTACCCCGAGAACTCCCTACTTTTTCAGACAGCACCTGCGCTTCATCGCTATACGAAAGCCTCCGCTGCAACTCTAAGCGGATACGCGTTTCTTGGGCCATACGGTCAGCAGAGTCTCGCGGCTGTTCCGGTGCGCTTGGATTGATAGGCTGATCAGCATCATCCATATACTATAGTATAGCCGATAGGCGTAGCGCTCACAATGAGGAAGTCTCTGCCGGTGAGTGAGTCACCTCCAGAAGGCTACCAGCATTCCAGGTCATAATAGAGGCCTTGCCGCTGCTAATAGCTTGCTTCAGGCTATCGGCGAACAGAAGACGTATCGTATCTGAGCTGAAAAAAGAATAGTTATAATCCCAGAGCTCATAGGTCAGATACTCGGTCTCACGTCGATCGAAACCGGTCACTACTAGGCGATGGTCCGGATTCCTCGCGAACAGCCCCCTGCTATCAGATGTCCATCGCAGTACCGAAGCATTCGCTTCAGAACTCCTGAATTGTGTATAGATCGGCAGCTCGATCACCTGCGCAGCATGCTCTGGTGCGGAGAATAGGACGGCTTCAGCCAGATTATTACGGAACACCTGCGCTCCACCGATAGTGTCAGGCAATCCTACGAACAGATAGAGATGGGAGGGGTCAGAAAGTTGCGGCAAGCTACTAGCTGCAATAACGATGTCATGAGCGACGCGAAATGCCTGTTGCCAAGCCTGATTCCGGATCACTAGTGGCTGTACTGTAGCGCAGAACATCAGTACGAATAGTAGATACGCGAAACGACGCGCATACAGATATACTAGTATCGTCACGAATATGATGAAAAACGCCGACGGCAAATAGGTATAGCGCTCGCCCTCTTGGGATAGGCGATTGAATCCGAGCGTTATGAACGGCACGAGTGAAATAAGTAACAAATGCCACCACAGTAAGAGACCCTCTTTCCGTAAACGCCAAATACACCACCAGATACCAGCGAATACTACTAGGCCACTACAACCGATGAGCACGGGGTGCTGCCAGTACCACTGCATCCACGGCACGCGAGCCGTACCGAGGGTAAGAAACTCTTCGAAGAAGGTCAGCAGCGTATTGATCCACTGCAACGGTCGTATGACCAGCTGCTGTTCAGCATAATCACCAAGTACGATGCCCGTAGCAACGAAACGCATCACTAGAAATATGATGGCTACAAGAAAGACTCCTATGACAAACCTATACTCGCCCAGTTTAATTGTCTTGAGATGATGACGTTGATACCACAGCTCAATGCCAAGCAATAGCAATGGTAGCATCAAGGCTGTTTCTTTACTGCAAAAAGCGCAAAGACTTGAGAACAGCACCAACCAAGAGGCGAAGCGGCTCTTATCGACTCGAAACAAGATATACGCATAGAGGGTGAGCAGAACAAAGAAGGTTGCCAGCATATGAGGTACTGCCGCTATCCACTGTACTGCCTCGACATGAGTGGGCCAAAGTACAAAAAGAAGTCCTGCTCCTGTACCGAACTTCCAAGCCCTTTTTTCTAAAAAGAAAACTCTCAAAATCAGCATCGCAAGTAATGCCAATAAGAAAGCGTTCAGGCTATGCAGTATGATGCTCGCGATATGATACGAAGCTGCGTTCATTCTGAAAGATCGATGGAGCACATTGATCCAGAGCGAGCTCAGCGGATTATAGGAGCCACCAGCATGTGTGCCGGTGCTGTTTGCCAGCAGATCAGGGAAGATGCTGGTATGTCTGGCTGCTGCCGATAACCAATCCCAGTCGTCCGAAACGAACCCTCCTTGCTTCGGCACAGGAAATACAATAAGTGCCACCGCAAGGAAGGCAATGGGCAGTATATACATCTTCAATCGTTTCATACTCAGCGCAGCAATTGATCTTTCAAACCGAGCAGTATGTCAGGACGGTTGGTAATGATGCCGTCAATAGCGTATTCGATGAACTTTTTCATTTTCTTAGGATTATCCACGGTCCAACTATGAACCTTGAACCCCCGACGATGCATAGTCCGGATAAGCCTCCGGGTAACCAGACGATACTGCAAAGATACGCCCGCCAAGAACCTCGGCGTGAATCGATAGAGCCTCAGCCAGAATACGAGCTGCGTGAACAATCGCTGGAAACCTCGCGGCGGGAGCGATGTAATCAGATAGAGCGGGAAAGCGCAATGTAATCGATGTAGCGTTTTCAGATCGATATAGTGAAAACTAGAGATAAAGCTGCCGGGAAGAGGCGGATTCTTCTCGAGAAGGCGTAGCAGTTTCGATGGATGCTTTATGCTCTTGATCTCAAAATTAATACGGAGGGTAGGGATCGCTCGTATGCAGTCCTCGAGCTTCGGAACGAGCAGATCGCCCATAGACTTCCTGATCTCCGCGTAGGTCAATTTACGCCAGGGGTGTATAGCTGCAGGGTGGGTCGCGTCATGGCACACAATAAATTCGCCATCCTTAGTCTCATGCACGTCCAGCTCGACCATATCAACACCCATGCGCATGGCCTCAATAAAAGCAGGCACCGTATTTTCCGGATACTGCATCCAGAAGCCACGGTGCGCGACAATGGCAGGAAATGTTTGAAGCTTACCCATGGCTACTGCAGGTAGTTACTTCTTCCAAGGCCAGTGAAAACCTTTTTTCTGCGTCGTAGAAGGCGCGAAGAAGAAAATGTATACGATCTCCAAAATCCCTATAGTATTAATCAATAATAATGCGATGAACCACCACTTCTCTTGAGCTCGTGCAGACTTCCACAGAGCGACACCTTTCCAGGGCAAGGTCCATAGGGAAATAAGTATGAACCACAACTGACCGCTTCCTAAATTTTGCATAGTTTAGTTCTTAAGTATAAGACGCATCTAGTATAGCACCGCTACAGCGCGAAATCCACACCCGGCAGCCTACTCCCCCGTGGTCAGCGCATACGCGATGATCCCAAAGGCGACAGACACATTCAACGACTCCTTCTTCCCGCGCATAGGGATAGACACTTTCTGATGAGCCTTTTTCAGGATGTTCGAGTCAATACCTCCCACTTCACTGCCGATAACCAGGGCCAGAGGAAATGTGGGTTTATATTTCTGATATTCGATCACCCCTGGCACATTATTCTCAAGGGCAATGATTTGATAATCTTCTTTTTTGAGTTTTGTCACCACACTCAAGACGCTTCTACGATAAACAAACGGGACCGACCTCTCAGCTCCCAGCGAAACCTTATCGATATCTTTCCGCGGCGGGCGCGGCGTGATGCCGCATAAGTATATCTGATCCACGCCAGCTCCATCGCTCGTACGAAAAATAGAGCCTACATTATGAGTGCTCCGGATATTGTCGCAGATGACGATGAATCGTTTTTTCTTGCGCATAGCAGCTATAGATTTGCATACTATTGCGAAAAAGGGAAGAAGCCCTGCTCTCTTGGAAAATTCCGCTAAGTACAGTAGGATAACTACGCATCTTGCAGCGCTCACTATGCGACCAAAAGCCCAAGCATTTCACTTCCGAGGATACGCCTATACCGCCCAGAGGCGCTCCTTTTCTTTTACGTATGAGATCACCTTCTCAGATAGAAAGCCTCTTACCTTTACCGAGCGGGTCATACTCCCGAAAGCTCCGTCTCAGAAACTAGATCACGAGACACTTCGGAAATTCCTCGAGCCGCTGCATCTCATCTTGGGTATTAGCTACTATAAACTGTATTGCCCGCCGAAGGTAACTCTGCCTTTCAAACTGTCGAAAGAACAAGCTGAGTTCTGGAACAGTGTCTATCGTAAAGGTCTCGGTGAATTCCTCTATCGGAATAGGCTTGATCCACAACATGTCGCCCGCTTCCCTTACTCTACCGTCAAGACTGCTGCCGCTCCAGTTGGACAGTTTGAAAAAATACTCCTCGGCATCGGCGGTGGCAAAGACTCTATTGTATCTGCCGAGCTGCTGCATGAGTTCGATGTGACCTCATTTCATATTGAGACACGGAGAAAAGATGCTACAGCCAAAGCCGTTATACAAAAAATCGGAAATCCTTCATTGCAGCTGCGAAGAATATTGGATCCGAAAATCCTTCAGAAACATGAAGGGGGTTATACTGGACATATCCCTATTTCAGCCATATTCGCGTTCCTCGGCCTACTCTCGGCAGCGCTCTATAAATACAGGTACGTCATTGTGAGCAATGAGCAGAGCAGCAATTTCGGGAACACGCGCTATCGTGGCGACATGATCAATCATCAATGGAGCAAATCCGCCGAATTCGAGGCATTACTGCAAAACTACACCAGGAAATTCATCACCCCTGACATTGTCTACTTCTCGTTGCTGCGACAATTATATGAAATAAGAATAGCGGAACTGTTCGCCAGGCATACAAAGTATCATTCACTCTTCTCAAGCTGTAATAGAAGCTCCGCTAGCGCGAAAACTACGCCGAATACGCGCTGGTGCGGCGCGTGTCCGAAATGCGCTTTCGTTTTTCTGATACTCGCGCCATTTCTTCCAAAGAAAAAACTAATTAGCATATTTGGGAAGAATCTTTTCGAAGACAAAACACTTCTGCTGACTTATAAAAATACCCTTGGTTTCGGGAACTATAAGCCATTTGATTGCGTTGGCACCTTCGAAGAGTCGCGCGCGGCACTCTACCTCGCGGCCAAACACTTCAAAGAAAGTCTCGTGGTCAAAACCTTTCTTCCTCAGATACGAAATGGCCGCGCGCTCATTACTGAAGTATTCAAAACGCAACCAGCGCCAACAACACCCGCGTCCTTCAGACTACTTGGCATCAAGACTGTGTGCATTATCGGCTATGATGTCGAGGGAAAAGCCACTGAAAAATACCTACGAAAAAAATACCCTCACCTGAAGATCGGGATCCTCGATCAGAAATTCGATAAAAACTATCTCACAAAACAAGATCACTATGATCTTGCGCTCAAAACACCAGGCATACCAAAATATAAAATCACCATTCCCTATACCACGGCCACCAATATCTTTTTCGCTGAGAATAAAAATTTCACGATCGGTGTTACTGGCACCAAGGGCAAAAGCACGACGGTAAGTCTCATCTACGCGATGCTGCGAGCAGCTGGCAAAAAAGTACGGCTCGTCGGCAATATCGGCAATCCGATGCTCGCGACTTTACTTACCAGAATTAATCCGAAAGAGATCTTTGTCATAGAGCTTTCGAGCTATATGCTCGATGATATCGACTATTCACCGAATATCGCGCTACTACTCAATCTCTTCCCTGATCATATGACCTATCATGGCGGACTTGGGAACTACTATGCCGCGAAAAAAAATATATTCAGGTTCCAGAGTTCACAGGATATCGCAATCGTCGCGCCTTTCAATGCGAAAATCCCATTGAAAAAATCTGACATTCCTCTCATTGGCGATCATAATATGCAGAATATACGCGCCGCGATCAAAGTTGTCCGGCAGCTTGGTATTTCAGACGCGGCAATACGTAAAGGAATCAAGAACTTCAAACCGCTGCCCCATCGACTTGAGAACATTGGCACGTTCAAAGGAATTACTTTCTATGACGATGCTATTTCCACAACGCCTGATTCAACCATTATGGCTATCAAAGCGTTAAAAAAAGTTGATACGATTTTCCTGGGTGGCGAAGATCGCGGTTATGATTTTGCGCGACTTGAGAAGACCGTACGGAAATATAAGATACGAAATATTGTCCTGTTTCCTGATACCGGCAAGCGAATGCTCAAGTCCCAGAAAGGACTTAGGGTATTTGAGACGAGAAGTATAGAACGAGCAATCGCTTTTGCCTACAAATACACTCAGCCAGGCAGTATCTGTTTACTGTCAACCGCATCGCCAAGCTATTCTCTGTGGAAAAATTTCATAGAGAAAGGAAATGAATTCAAAAAATATGCGAAGATGCTAGGGGGGAAATAAGTATGTGGCAATCTATCAAAAATTTCTATCATCTGATCCAGGCTTGTCTAGCCAATCTGATCTATGGATTCCCCTCGCGGAAGCTTACCGTCGTAGGCATTACCGGTACTGACGGCAAGACGACGACCGCGCATATGCTCTATCGCATACTCCGCGACTCCGGGAAGAAAGGTATCGTCATTACCACTGTCGGAGCACTGATCAATGATGAGCAGTATGCTATTGGTCTGCACGTCACCACACCCTCTTCCTTCACCGTGCAAAAATTACTAAGAACCGCGGTCCAAAAAGGCTGCACCTACGCCGTGCTTGAGACGACCTCGCATGCATTGGATCAGAACCGTGTCGCTGGCATCCATTTCTCCATAGGCATCCTGACGAATATCACGAATGAACATCTGGATTATCACAAAACCTATGAACGGTATACACAGGCTAAATGTATCTTGCTGAAAGCAGCGGACACCGCCATTATCAATTATGATGACCGGTCCTATGAACTCTTAGTGCGCACATTGAGATCAGATAAGATCATCAGTTACTCGGCGGTGAATCAAAAGGCGAAGTATACCCCGATGAAATACCCTTTCAAACTTCAGCTGCTTGGCTCATTCAATGTGATGAACGCGCTCGCAGCCTACGCAGCCGCCGAGAAACTCGGCCTTGCGAAGCAGGATATTGTGCAGAGCCTCCAGTCATTCACCGCACCGAAAGGAAGGCAAGAAATTGTGTATGATCAGGACTTCCGCATTATTGTTGACTTCGCCCATACGCCGAACGCGCTTGAAAATATATTCCGGGCAGCGAAAGAAACCACCAAAGGCAGACTCATCGTGCTCTTCGGTTCAGCCGGCAAACGCGACACGAAAAAACGCCCAGATATGGGCCGAGCTGCCGCTCGCTATGCTTCGACTATCATACTGACTGCCGATGATCCTCGCGATGAGAACGTGCTTGCTATCAATGCGATGATAGCGCAAGGCATTGCTGGGTTTACCAAACTTGACCCAGGAACGATAGCCCCTGCGGGCATGAAGTTGCTCTATGCTATTCCTGACCGACAACAAGCTATTGACTTCGCCATACAGATAGCGAAACCAGGCGACACGATCGTTCTTGCTGGGAAAGGCCATGAACAATCACTCGCGATGGCAGAAGGCGAGATTACATGGGATGAGCGAAAAGCTGTTGAGAAAGCGCTTATGCTTCGTTCAGAAAACCAAGCCGCTTCTTCATAGCTAACCAATATTCCTCTTGTCTGCAGAGTTTTCTTTCGTCGTTCGGGTCAGCAAGAACAGCCTTGATGGCTTCCTCCAGAAAGATAGTATTCTGCGAGCCTTTGAAAAGCACAATTGCTCCCTGAGGCATATGCTCTTTCAAATGCGCCCCCAGCTCGCGAGCATTCTGAAACCACTTCGATGGAACTTTATCCTGCAAAAGCGGCATGACATAATCTTTGGTTACAGCACCAACACAATAAGCGATATCTACGACTTCGAGGATCCTGTTCGCTACTGCCGCATGCTCAATCTTTGCTTCTGCTCCCAGCTCCCGCATATCTCCACAAGCAAAGATAACAACACTGCCTGTCTGCTTCTTTAACTGCTCCAGAAGATCCAGGAAAGCCATGACTGATTCTCGTGAAGCATTATATGAAGAATCTAGTATGGTCGAAGCAGCAATACCTTTGAACACGCTTGCGCGGCCTTTTGGCAGGGATACCGTTTTTTCTATCGCGGCGGCAGCTTGATTCACATTCAACCCCAATACTGCACATGCCAGCAATGCCGCGGCTGTCACTTCCTGGTACTCACGAGGTAACACCGCTTTAGCATACCTGACCGTTACCGGAGCGCCCAGCACCATCATATCGAAACGCGTTTCATCAAGAGAAGTCGCTGTAGTCAGATAGTAGGCATCCATGTGATTCGAAGCGCCGAAAGCAAAAAACTTCTTACCTCCATGTTGGATTTGAGATATAGCTGCCGCGAGCTCCTCAGTATCGGCATTATAGATGACCTTGGTACAGCGCTGCGTCTGTGCCATCATTATATCTTCCTCAATAATAAACTGCACTAATCGCCGGAGACGTTGCTCGTCTGACAAATGCTTCCGCTCCTCCGGCGTCAGTAGCTGTTCGAATTCCTCGGTGTGTGCCGCTGATTCTTGGACGATGACCGCGATATCGGGCTCCACGATCGTCAAGAGATACCTCATATTCTTCGGCGGCCTCGGACTATCGATGCCCATCTCAGCAATAAGATAGTCAACGCCGACCAGGTTAAAGATGCCGAATGGCGCTTGCCACAAATAGCGAAGCCAATCAAGCATCCGATATCCATCCACCTGCACACCGAGTATAGAAAGCGGCAAGCCTGTTTCTGAGTTGCCCTGAGTGGCAATCGTCTTACCGAAAGAACTTAAGGCTGCCAACAGTACCTGTTTCGTCGATGATTTACCGACAGAACCCGCGATACCAATGACTAGAGGCCGATGCACTGCTATCGCGAGACGGGCCCAGAAACGAAGATAGAAGAGTATAATCTGTATGATGAATCTTTTCATAGATGGATGCATCCTAACACGCCTGTACCAGCATGTAAAAAGGCCTGCCGATCAATGGTACAGAATGCGGTCCAACATATCCTGCAGATACATACTATGCGGGAAAACAAAAATGTGGAAATAAAGCCACACGATAGAAAATATCCGCGCCGGCCAGACAAGTTTCGGCCAACGTTTCACTATCCAATAGCCGAGCAGCAGCATCAACGGATCCGAAATGAAACGGTTATCCCAAGCCTCCACTCCCTGGAACCAGTACACTACTTTGGGCCCGAGCAGTCCTGTCTCGAGATAGTGCTCGAGTGTCTCCCAAAAATAAGCAATAAAGAGAACAGTGATGACGTCGAAACGCGTGAGAACAGCGCGCTGCTTCTCTGCGAGATGCTCAAGCGTAGCGCCGAATTGAGCAACGACATTTGAGAATTTCTTACGCGTATGCAGGAAGGCGAGGGAACCGAATGAGATACCGCTCACGATATGCTCGATGGACCAGAGGTCGAAGAAAGCTACTGTTTTATGGCCGAAAAGTAATTGCCAATCCATACTCTTAGATCATTGCTGCTCTTTCTCCTGCTCACGATGCAATGCATCCGCGAGCACTTTCATCTCTATACGTCGCTGCACCGCCTGATATCTCTCGAGTAGCCCTTTCATTATAACATCCGTTCCTTCGGCCGCATGCTCTTGCTGTTCCTTATAGATAAGTTTATGCAGATAGATCAAATTCCATCGTAAATAGCGCTGTAACTGAACCCGCTCTTCCTCGCTCCAGTCAACTGCGGTGCCTTGTATATAGCCTTCGATGCGTTCTCTGAGTTCCTCCGGCAATGCAAGCCAGTTATCCTCCTCAAGGTGAAGATCTGGCTCGCCTTCATGATAAGCATCTCTTAACATCTCATTCATAGTCGGTGCTCAACTGTGAGAATTAATATTTTTGGTGGACCTAGGGAGAATCGAACTCCCGCTTCAGCAATGCGAATGCCGTGTCATACCACTAGACCATAGGCCCATTACTGACATAGGCTAACCTATGATGTGAAAAATCGCAAGTTCTAAATAGGTTTGAGGCTGCGCAACCGAAGTCACGCAGCCTCCGCGGAAAAAATATGAAAGTGTAAGGGCGATAGACGCCGGTCAGGTGCCTGCCTGTTCGAGGCCGCGAACATCGCGCGGTGTTCCCCGGAGGTTGGCGTATAGCTTACTTTTCCCCCTGTTGCCTTCACATCTCGTCCGCTCGTAGTAAGTATACTACTGTTCTATCCGAAAGTGAATGTGAATACCTTGGCGCCTGGCTTCTCGATCTGCAATTCAAGGGTATGGGTGCCTACTCCTTTCGGATCAGCTACCAACTCGAATAACTGATCGCCGCTAATCATCACCGAGCCATCACTGCCGACATCGGCACCCGCTCGATCACCTACCGGCTGGCCGTCGATCAGTACTTTAGCCCGAACAGGCGTGTCGCTACTGGCGACGACATAGACATTCTCAGCCGTGTAGCGGAATAGTACGCTCGCATTGTCACTTTTCGACTGCGCATACTCATTCTGTATATCCCAATCCCCGACCAAATAGCCTGTATCATTGACCAGACTCGCTGGTTTCGTGAATGACTGTTCACCAACGGCCTGCGAAGTACCCGAGCCCAGATTATTCCTCGATGCGCCAAAATAGGTCTCGGGACTTTGGGCCTTCGGGATCTCTACATGATCTGGCGATACAAGGCCCGACTGTACCGTGCCATTCTCCTTCAAAGCTGCCATACGCTCAGCAAGAGCTGCCTGTATCTTCTGCTCGGTCTCGTCATACGCGCCCTCGCCGATATGATCATAGACAATATACCCATCGATATCGATCAGGTACTTGCGCGGCCAATACTCATTACCATAGGCCATCCAGGTCGAGTAGTCATTATCCAGAACGACCGGAAACTTGATACCTTCTTTCTCGACTGCTTTTTTTACATTGTCATAATTTTTTTCAAAATCAAATTCCGGCGTATGAATACCGATGATCTCGAGACCCTGGTCCTTATACTTATCATACCAAGCATTCAGATACGGCGTCGTGCGCTGACAATTAATACAGCTATAGGTCCAGAAATCGACGAGAATGACCTTCTTACCGATCAGATCACCGATACTGATCTTGTCAGTATTGATGAATCCGTCAGGTGTGCTGATCTCTTTCGCTACAGGATATTTTTTAGCTTTTTCAGCCGCAGTCATAGAGAGCCCTTTCGGAACGATCGCTGCTTGCTGGGAACCAGAAGAACTTGCTATCGGATTTACCTTCTGCTTTTGCAGATAGACGATAGCCCCGATAATGACCCCGATAACAAGGCACAGTAACAGCAGTCGAATTCGTTCTTGCATAGGATTATTTGCTTAATAGCACTTGATTTAATAGATCCCAATTAGCGATTTGGGCAAGATTTTGAGTGAAAATAAGGATACCCAGGATGATAAGGATGATGCCAAACAGAATATTAATATACTGGGCGATCACACCAAGACGGTGCAAGCCCCGCTGTACTTCTGCTGCGAAGACACCAGCGATAAGGAAGGGAATGCCCAATCCTATAGAGTAGGCCAACAATAGATAGAATGAGATGCCTGGTTGTGACGCGGCAAGACCCAAAATAGCCCCGAGAGCAATGCCGACGCATGGGGTCCAGCCGGCAGCAAAGGCCGCGCCAAACAGTATGGATGTCACATAGCGAGAGCGGCTGCTTTTCTCTCGCACTTGTATCTTCAATGTTTTCTCTAGAAATCCGATATGCAATAAACCAGTAATATATAATCCAAAAAAGATAATGATAATACCACCGATACGCGAGAGCCACTCTTGCACGCTATAGGCGGCGTGTTGCAGCACCGTATTCAACAATACTCCAAGCAATGAAAAGACCAATGAGAACCCACATACGAAGAGTAAGCTGTGAATGAACATGTCTTTTCGTTTGACCTGAGCGCCAGCGACCGTGGTGCCAGCAAGGTAGGCCAGAAACCCCGGGATCAACGGCAAGATGCAGGGCGCAAAAAATGAGACCAACCCGCCGGCAAAAGCTACTCCGATACCGATGATACCTGTGTCTATCATAATCGTATACTGTCCGACTTACTATGCCCTCGAATTATTTAATGGACCACTACTTTCCCGGTCATGCCGATCGATCGCTGCTGACCTATACTACTGTAATATTCGAAGCTGCCAGTCTGATCCGCTACGAACGTGATCGTAGCAGTTTCGCCTGGCTGCAGCTGTTTGGTTCTGGTCTTGAACGCATCGATGACCCAATCATGATACCCTTCCACATCTTTGACATGTATAGTTACTGTGTCACCCTTGTTCACATCTATCTCTTTCACGTCATAGGAGAAATTCGAGGCAGTGATCGAAAATTCCTTGGGTCCTGGCTGAACCGGCGCTGCAGTCGTGTTCGTATTCTGTTGTTGCGTAGGACTCGCTGCTGCAGCAGGAGCTTGTTTCGTTGATGTTGCGCATCCAGTGACCATGAACGCCACTGCATAGAGGAGCATGATCGGAACGAGCTGTATGTTTTTGTTCTGCATATGATTGACTGGGTAGCTTCAGTATATGCCAGCCTCTCTCTGGGGGTCAAGCGAGCAGGTATGCCTAGTGCTCAACCAAGTGATAGCCTTTCTTGCCGAACATCACTATCCCCTCTGCCCGGAGCGCAGCAAGTGCTTCACGAACTCGAGGCGCTTCGATACCTGATGCATGAGCTATCTGTTCGGCTGAAAGCTGACTCGTCCCAAGTAGTGAACGCAGCACAGCGCCCCGCGCTTGCCGAAGTGAGCCTTCGAATTTCGATTGCTTCGTATGATGTATGCTCCTGCGAGAAGGATTCGGTACTGTCTTTTTCAAATACGAGCCATAGTCCATCAGAGCAGAGTACCATTGACGCGGATGCTTGCTATCGAGTGTTTGCTCGATCAAAGGCATTAGAACATCATCACGTACCTTTTGTTTCTTCGGGAAAAAATGATATAAGTACACCGTGCGTACATTGGTCTCTATAAGGACCACCGGCTGATCGAATGCAAAAGCCATGATGGCTCGCGCAGTATAGGGACCGATGCCCGGTAAATCAACCAACTGCTCGATCGTGTGCGGCACCGTGCCTGCATAGCGCGTCACGATAGCCTGTGCTGCTTTCTGCAGATTCAACACTCGCCTGTTATAGCCCATTCCTTGCCAAACTTGCAGCACTTTCTTAGTCGAGGCCGTGGCAAGTTTCTGGGCCGTAGGAAATGTGCGAATAAACTCCTTGAATTTTGGTATCGTTCGATCGACTTGGGTTTGCTGCAGCATTATTTCCGAAACAAGGATATGATAGGGGTCTTTCGTGTTCCTCCAAGGCAAGTCTCGCCCCTCTTTTTTGAAAAAATCGTAGAGAAGCTTTCGAAATGTTCGTATCTCTCGGGCTGTTGCTGTTCTGTGCATGTATGCAGTATAGCATATGCGAGCTTAGTCCATGGTACTGCGTGCCTGTATTGATGTAATTGACAACAAAAAAAGAAGAGTCTATTCTGTTATGTACACGCGTGAACAGCAGCTCTGCGCATTGTGTGCCTACGGCAAAGCGGACGCACCGCTGATAGGCCGGAAGCTGGGTGTGCAACTATTGTTCCCACGAACACGACGGACCGCAACGTCGGAAGGAGGTCGCCAGAGCGATCATGCGCCGCTCGTAAAATTTCCATGACGCGTGCCGTTCGTTAGCTTAAGTCCACAGGGACTTTGCGCGCACGGGCACAAAGGGTGTCTGCACCGAACCAAAGCCAGAAGGCCTATCGGGAAGAGGTGCGGACACCCTTCCCAATTTCAAAGCAAAAGCATCCCGTCACCGAATGAAAATAATCGAAACTTCTTTCGAATAGCGTGGCGATATAATTTCAAAACCTGAGCACGTCCTACGAAAGCGGAGACAAGCATCAATAAACTCGACTTCGGCACGTGGAAATTCGTGATCATGCCGTCAATGAACTTGAATTGATAGCCTTCCTGAATGAAAAGGCTTGTGTCTCCGGATACCGCCTCTCTACAATGCCGACGAGAACTAGCCGACGACTCTAATGTGCGTACAACGGTCGTGCCCACCGCAATGATTGGCCGTCCTTCTTTCTTGGCTCGATTCAAAAATGTCGCAGCCTCTTTCGAGATATGATAACGCTCATGGTGCAATGTCTTTGAGCGTATGTGCCGCTCAGTAACTGAAGCAAAAGTGCCAAGACCGACATGCAATGTCACATATACTACAGCGATACCTCGACGCTGTAACTCTTTCAAAAGTCTATTCGTAATGTGCAACGAAGCTGTAGGCGCTGCGACCGAACCCCTTTCTTTCGCGAAGACAGTCTGGTATTCCTCTCGCAACTTCTTTTCTGAGAGCAGTGAATGTTTAATATAGGGCGGTAGCGGAGTATGCCCATATCGTTCAAAAATGCCATCCAATTCTTTGAGAGGAAATGATGGCTTCAAGAAATACTCTGAACCTACCTGCTTCATAACAACGAAAGAAAACCTCTTGGAGAGGATGAGTCGCGCTCCAATGGCTACTTTCTTATTCGCTAATGCTTTGATGTTCTTCCCCTCTGTGCTCAGATAAAGTATTTCGACCCTGCCGCCTGTCTCTTTCTTCACGAACAGCCGCGCCGGGATGACCTTGGTCTGATTCAAGACCAGTACGGATCCGCTAGGCAAGAACTTGGGCAGATCCTTAAAGGTTACGAAAGCCGTCTTCTTCTTTCTGCGATCGAAAATAAGAAGCCGCGCGGCATCACGCGGATGCACAGGCTTCTGGGCTATCAATGCCTTAGGGAAAGTAAAATTATAGCGGTCCAAATACACGGCGATGCTTTACTTCTCCCCTACCATAATAAAGTAGGGCAATACATTTCTCGGCTCATAGACGAAATGTCGTTTCGGAAATGCTTTCTTCAGATGCGCATACATGAGCAGAGAATACTGATACACAATGAAGCGTCCGCCTGGTACAAGACCATCATGGGTATTCTGCATAATCTCCTTACGAACAGTGGCTGAAAAAAAAGTAAAAGGTATGCCTGATATGACAGCGTCTATCCGTGGCAAGCCGAATTTAGAGAAATCCTTCGACATATCGACCACACTAGCATCCAGCACCACCAGTCGGGAATCCTTGATGGTACGAAGTTCCTCGAGTAATAGTTTATTTATCTCAAGGGCTATCACTTTGGCGTCGCGTGGAAGCCGTTTCAACAGCTCCTGGGTTATGACGCCATCGCCAGCTCCATATTCAACAATGTAGCGATAACTTGGCTTCAGTTGCTTCAAAATTTTATTGATGACAAACCGCGAACTGCGGAACCATGCCCCGACCATGTGGTCAGTGAGTGCTGATTTTAAAAAAGTGATCTGTGCCGATTTTTTCTTTGTCATTATTCAAAAAGTAATACTACTACCATTCGAAGCTCTCCCGGAGCGAAGAATGGTCGGGGTGACCCGACTCGAACGGGCGACCTCAGCGTCCCGAACGCTGCGCGCTAGCCAACTGCGCCACACCCCGTGATATATGTTCCGGATCGCTTTTCATTCGATCCACGAAAAGCATAGACACCATACTACCTGTCTTTGTATAAGAATGCAATACTCGACATGATGACATAGATGTCTTATTCTTTGATGACCAACGTTCTTTCGAGGTGCATCATGTTAAAAAGAGCAGCAGTCTATGTCCTGCAGCGATTCTTGTCCCTGACTTGGAAGGCGATTATCCTGTTGGTCGCTATCAAAGTGGTAGAGATTACTGTAGTCAGCTACCTGCTCAAGAAGCATTAGGGACCTCGCCCCAAGCTGTACGGCGAGGTTCTACGCATACTCGAACTACTCCGCCAGGTAGAAAATGCCCCCGCGGGATTGACAAATACTTGCAAAAGAGCATACTAGTATGTTTCTATGACCGTAACGTTCTTCAATTCCAGAGAGGGGGCTATGAGCTTACTCACTAAGTCTGAGCGACTAGAGCTCCACCGCAGAGGCGAGTTAAGCTCTCCTGACGAAGAGCTTGCTCCAGGGGACGAGATGGGACTCGCAAGTGACTTGGAAGAAGAAAAGGCTCTCGCAAGGGAGCGCGAGCGAGCGGACACCGACGAAGATCGGCTTTCAGGCACAGGCAGGCTGATCCTGCTGCTGGCTTTCATCATCGTCATCGCGGCGTTCCTCACTCTCAAACACTACTTCCCCGGTTCTCCCTGAGGCCGGGCAACGCACAGCCCTCCGTTCAACTCCCGATATTCGGGAGAGCGACGGAGGGCTACGCTATTGTAACTGGTACTCTCTGAACAGCTAATATGTCGGCGATGTTGCTGCGCCTGATGCGCTGCCACCAGAACCGGCCGCAGGCGGCACGCTGGCAGGCGCGGGCGGAGCATCAGAAGTTGCACCTCCCTGCGAAGGCTTCGTTTCGTTTTGGACAGGGACTGGCTGGAGTGCCGGCAAAGCGATGCTCTTGATCTCTTTCAAATCGGAAAGGTTATTTGCCTTCAAATACGCATCCGAAAGGGTATAGAGAACATCATCGATATACATACTCCGCTTCACATACTGATCATAGGTGTAACCATTCTGCACATCGCTCGCGTGCTTCACGAATCCTTTCAGGGCTATACTGTCTTTCGTCACCGTGAATACCGCAGCTCCCATGAAATTATCTGAGAGTCCTTTCGGCGCACCATATCCAGCTGACCAGACTTGCAGCGGTATCACAAGGAGGTCCTTAGTGCCTGAATACAGGAAGGCTTTATGATCATAGAGAGCCGGTGAATCGGATGATTGCGTATTGAAGCTATAGCTCGCGGTCTCTTTCGGATTCGCTACATCGGTCACGTCGAACAATGATAGTTTGATACCCTTAGGTATCACCGCGCCGAACTGGTTCGTCTCAGTTTCTTTGCCTAATCCTATCAAGGTGTTCTCATCAAGCGGATGCAAATAACTTGAGTAACCAGGCACATTGAGGGTGCCGAGCACCTTCGGAGCAGTCGGGTCCGCTACGTCTATCACGAAGAGCGGGTCGACTTGCTTGAAGGTGACCATATAAGCTCTATTCTGCATGAAGCGTACCGAATAGATCTGCTCACCCTCTGCTAGATGCTCCACAGCACCGACACGCTTCATATCAGGCCCTAACACATAGAGATTATTGTATGGCTTCTCTGTTTGCTCTCCATCAGTATAGGGTATCCACACAGGATCCTTCGTGGTAGCGATCCTGAAATAACCATTCGATTCATCCATCGCGAACTGATTAATCACCATTCCCGGCACATCCGCTGTCCCCTGATAGGTCAGGGCGCCATCCTTAAAAGCGATCCTATAGATGCTAGTCTGCTCGAATTGATCAGCCAATTCTTGATACTTCTGCTTGACCGTATCTTCGAAAATCTTCTCCAAACTCTGCTGCTCCACTTCTGGTAATGCTGCCAGATGGTTCTGGAATATGATGGTCGCTTTTTGCTGGCGCTCATACTTATTGAGAATATAGTTCGGTGCCGCTTCGATCTGCTGCACTTCCCCCTTCTCGACGGCAGTCAGCTTATCCATATAGACAGACTTCATGGCGTCATACTCTATCTGCTGCTGGTCGAGGTTTTTCGTATACGTTATATAGATATCTTCGGGTGATACGTAGATCTGCTGTCCGTTCTCCAGCACATAATTTTGAGTAGTAAGCTCTGCGGTCGCGTCCATCAGATTGATGGCAGAGACTGTCGTCAAATTCGAGCTGTCATAGGGAAAGGGGAAATAATAGACGCTCGGGAAACGATAAGATGCTGAGTCAGGCTCACCACCAACAACTTTCCCATTGTCCAGTATACGCGGGAGCGGATACGGACCATCGAACCAATTGTATTCATTTTTCTGCGTTATAAAGTACACGAAGTTCCCGACCATACGAGAATCCGTCGCCGAACCCTCGAAACTCACATCCCTGATCAGTTTCGGCTGTGTCTTATCGGTAATATCGTAGACTTTGAAAAACGTCTGCTGCGAACCGCCACGAATAGGCATCATGGTACTCACTGGGCCGCCAGCCATCACTTTCGCACCAGCTCCCATCGGATAGTACACTTGATTTTGGCTACCATACACTGCCAATTTCGTATGATCGTCGCTGATATACAAGCCTTGCGGGTAATCAGTGAGCGCTACCGTACTCACGATCTTTGCGTCGGCCGCAGGCGTTGCCTGCACGATAGCGAGACTATTCCCTGAAACGATATAGAAATAGCTTCCATCGCTCTTAATGATATCAGCTTCATCCACCCCAGCGACCTGTATATTCGTCTGGGAATAATCGGGTCCGGCCGGAATGGTGGTATCAGGGCTTTTCTGCTCAGTACCCGCAGTATCAGGAGCAGGTGCCGCGGCAGGGGCTGCTCCGACAGCATTCGAAGCAAGACTATGCATCGCGACCCCTCCACCAACGCCAGCCGTGGTCAAATTATCGGTTATGAATTTCTTGAAATCATCGTAGCTCGTGAATTGCTTCAAAGCGCCTGGACCAGTGGTGGTGGATGGATTCTGTGATCCGTTGCTGTTCGTATTCGGCTCGATATTCGTATTCGTCGTGGGGTTGAGGTGCTGTGTTAAGAAAAGATATCCAAAGCTTATAACGAACAAAACGCCTAAGATAGCGTAAAAATAGGTAGATACTTTTTGGCGCATAGGATGTTATTAATGCTGAATGACTACAGTATAGCCTACTTTCACGGAAACAGTAAACGAAGGTTGCTCTTCCCCGTGCATGCCTTCACGCAGTACCCGATACAAAACCGCTTCCTATCGTACAGCAATACAACAATAGCATGAGGAGGCTTATGATATAGGTCACGAATATCGGCTTCTCATGATAAGGCACCTTCATGACAAAATGAAACTGTAGACAGCCGAATACTACTAAAGGCAGAATCAGCAGAGTATCTGGAAGCAGCAGGTAGACGGACATATAAGCAAGCACTAGTATACTCCCTATCACCAGGCGAGCTGTAGACAGGCCCAGAAGAACCGGGAGCGTTTGTATTCCGGCGCGCTTATCGCCCTCATAATCCTTCAGGTCTATGAGTTGGGCAGCGAATGTATACATGATGACCATCCCGCATCCTAATCCAAAAGGGAAATCGAGTATCGTCAGCCTGCTCGTACTCAGGAAACCGAGCATCGTCATAAACAGAGTGTTGAGCGCGATCAGTACTTTAGAAAAAAATGGTACGCGCTTCAATCGCAATGGCGGCATTGAATACAGGAAATAGACCAGGATGAAAAGCGCTATGAAAAAGAATGCGTACATAGATACAGCGGCGGCGAATATGAGACTCAGGACGAAGAAGGTCCAGCCGATAACATGATAGGTGTGCAGGGTTACCTCATTCTGTACTAACGGACGGTCACTATTCGTTATGCGGTCTATCTCAATATCAGCTGTATTGTTCATGACAATCGAAAAGATAACAGCCGATACTAAGGCCAATGGAATAAGTACCATCGCGAATAACTGATCAATACCGAATATATGCGATGCCCGCTGCATACCAAGGATGACGCCAAAAAGGATCATGAGCACATAATGCGCTATGCGCAATAACCGCAAATCCTTAACCAGAACGTGAAAAAGACGCTTATTCTCTAAATAGGCAATGCTTGCCGTCACTATGGCACTGATGATCAAAAAGAAACGAATGAACATGCTATCTGACACCTGATTGATACCATCATACGAGAAACCGGCGATGCGATAGATAGCCGCAATCCAATACGGCGACGCTGCCAGAAGGAAGAATATGACATAGACAGCTATCGCGTAGATGATGCTCCGCGCTTTCTGCAAGGTGCTTATATAGAAATAGAGCCCGCTGCCTATGATTGCGAGAGCCATCTCTATGCGCATGCCCAGTGAAATACCGCCAGCATCAGGCGCATTGCCAAAAAAAGTGAAAAAGCGTGGAAGTAGCGGACCATGTATCTCTGGAATTAAGTACATCAATGGATATCCCTTCCAGCCAGCAAGTATATCAATGAGCGGCACGAGCAGCAGTATGGCGAAGAATGGCAGTACGACGCGGGCCAGCACAGCCGCTGATTTTTTCGTGGCGAACTTAAAGAGCAGTATGATACAAAGCGCGAGCACTATATAGAGCATCACATACTCTAGGAACATCACCGGCTTGATAACATCGTTCTGAGTCACCAGCACTTCAAAAAAAGTACGCAGCGCAATACAGCCGCAAAAAGTCAAAACACTATACACAAAAGGCACGCGAGTATCCTCGAGTGCCGCTACTACTTTACGAAATGATGACAGAAGTCCGGCGAACATACTTCCGTATTACCGCCTCTTCTTGCTGCCCGAAAGGCCGCTCGTGATAATCTTGAATCCCGCGGCAACAATACCTAAGCCGAGCGCGGCTGGAGCGATATCCCGTATACCATGCGCTATACCATGGCCGATGCCTGCAAGCCCTGAATCGTGATAGCTATCAGAATCAGAGCCAGTAAAACCGATGGCACTCTCTAAATCTTGTAGTAATCCCATAGGGAGACCTTACCGCACAATGCGCGGATAGACAATAGTCCGTCCTATCTCATGCCATTGGCGCCATTCCGCGCGAATGCTCTTGCGTACGCCGCGCAATTCTCGAGCTAACTCCTTGCGCTTTGTTTTGAATGCGGCTCGTCGTTCATCGGCGAGCGTCCGCATACGATGTAATTTCCCCTGTATCGATGCGGCCAGTTGCTGCACGCGCTGCTCGAGTTCAGCTTTGCTGGCATAAGCGCGCTTAGAAAGTTTATCAAGAAATAATTCCTTATCTGCCAACAGCAGACGCTCCTGAATGGCATGTTCAGGGTAGCGCAGGAGCCCTGACGCGAGACCAACCTTGCTCAAGGTCCAGACCAGCCACTTATTCGGGTCAAAATGATACCAGCGAATCCCATTGCGATAGTCAGCCGGAAATGTGTGATGGTAGTTATGGTAGCCTTCACCGCCCGTGAAGAATGCCATCATATAGTTATCGACCGCGGAGTGCTCCTTCGAGTAGGTCCGTTCGCCCCAATAATGCGCGAGCGAATTAATAAACCACGTCACATGATGTGATACGAAGAGCCTCCCCCACCATGCCAACACGAATGCTCCGATAAAATCATGCAGCAGGAAGCCCCCAATGAGCCACAGCACAACATTGGTGCCAATCGCTAACGGTAGATAGTACTTGTTTTGGAATACGAGCAACTTATTCTTCAGAAGATCTGGCACATAGCGCTCTTCCTCTTTGGGCGTGGGTCGCTCCAATAGCCACAGCACATGCGCGTGCCAAAAACCCTTGTTTATAGCATAAGGATCCCCATCGGTATCAACGAAATGATGATGCTTGCGATGATCATGCGACCACCAGATAGCACTGCCTTGGAAGGCGGCTGTCGCGAAGAACAGGAAAAATGGCTCGACCCATTTGCTGAGCTTATAGCCACGATGCGCATAGTGCCGATGATACACCCCAATGCTGAATACCGTGAGGACGAGCAGCAGCAAAGACCACAGCAGCATTGATAGTTTCGGCGGAAAAAAGTACAGATAGAACGGCACTATGAGTATAAAAAGACTCTGGTAGATGATGATGAATCCGCCGATGGTCCAATTGAAGTTCTTCCAGTTCACTTTGTTCATAGAACACCTTTACTATACTATGCCCTACCCAAAATAACAATGATTATTTTCTCCGCAGATATTCCTTACGCAACTGACGTGTTATCGTATCAATCGAGATCGCTCTCGTAGCAGCAGATGTTGTACGCAGTACCTCAATTTTCATTCTATTCGCGGCCCGCAACTTGGCGGCCCACTGCGGATCCTTCAATGCCCGGAGACAATACTGCATGTCTTCCCGCTCCATAGCCTTTCGTGTCACCGTATCATAACGCGGTTTCGAAGTGTCAAAATCAAAGGCGAGCACAGAGCCTCGTGAGCCGAATAACTTTTTCACCAACATGTTACTTTTCTGTTCACGCGTTTTCTCACAGCAATAGATAAGCTTATTGACCCCGACGATTCGCTGTGCTGCCAGAAGAGTATCCAGAGCATTAAGACTTGAAACGATTGTTCTTATCTTCCACTGTTTCGAACGATGCAGACTTTTGATACGAGGCGCTAACCACTTCGCCATCTCTCCTGCCTCAGTTCTGCGATATGGCTTGACCATATCGGTATTGCCACCGGCAGTAATGATAGTCAACGATGTGGAACGATAATGGTCCCATAGATAATTCAAAACCTGACCAAGATAGCTATGGTAGCTGCGATCGGTCATGATATCAACAGGAACTCCGTAACCATTAATGACTATGAAGGTTTTCATAGAACCATACTACCTTGACGATCTCCCCCGTCCTCGATGTCCGCGTTTCGGATCGCGATAGGGTCTTGAGGGTCTTGGTCTGCTGAAGAAGTGATCATCGACCGATTCATGCGAAGCTTCTGAGCGAGCGACCCGCTCTTCTCGCAGCACACGCTCAGAGCCTCTCCGAGGGAAACGACGCGTTCGTTGGGTCGGCGCTACGGACTTGAAAGGCGATGCCGGAGATCCATGATGATTCGGTTGATGCGGACGCCCTGGACGATGCGGGCGAGTAGCGAGCTCAGGGATGCGACGCGGAGCCAGTACCGGCGGTTGTGAAATTTTTAAAGTCATCCGCGTCAATCGCTCTATGTCCCGCAGCTTGCCGCGCTGATCCGGCGCAACGAACGTGATAGCTTTACCCTCCCGCCCGGCTCGAGCAGTCCGGCCTATGCGATGCACATAGTCTCCTGGATCATCGGGGATATCAAAATTGATAACCAACTCGATACCTTCGACATCGATCCCGCGCGCGGCAATATCCGTTGCTACCATGACACGATACTTCCCAGCTTTGAAGCCTCCCAGCGCTTCTTTGCGCTGCGCGAGCGATCTATTCGCATGCAATTCAGCCGCAGGATGGCCCATAGCGGTCACTGCTCTACAGATCTTCTTCGCGCCATGCTTCGTCCGTGAGAAGATCAGTACTGTTCCATGATACTGCCCAAGCAAGGTCTCGAGCAAACGGAGCTTATCCTCTTTCGGAACCATGAAAAGCTCTTGCTCCACACGTTCAGCAGTAGTACCGGTCGGAGCTATCTCGACGCGAAGCGGCAGCTTCATATGTTTAGTCGCAATCTGCACAATATCCTGTGGCATGGTTGCGGAAAAGAGCATCATATGACGCTCCTTCGGGAGTCCCGCCAGGATTTTCTTTATCTGCGGAGCAAAGCCCATATCAAGCATGCGGTCCGCTTCATCAAGCACGACGATAGTCATGACACTTAGGTTCACCGAGCGCTGTTCAGCGTGATCCAGGAGTCTGCCGGGCGTTGCTATGACGATATGCGGATTCCTACGCAGATCCTGCATCTGCTTTCCCATCGGCGCGCCACCGATCAGAACGCTCGTGCGAAGCCCAAGGGGTCCGCCGATCTTGCGCAGCACCTCCTCCACCTGCAATGCGAGCTCACGAGTAGGGAGTACGACCAACCCTTTGCCGCCCACCTTTGCCAGGCGCTGTATCATAGGAATGCCGAAAGCCATGGTCTTACCAGTACCAGTCTGAGCAATGCCGATGATGTCATTTCCCTCTATAGCTATAGGAATGGCCTTTTCCTGGATCGGGGTCGGGGTCGTAAATTGAAGATTTTTGAGTATATCGAGGAATTTCGGTGCAATACCTAATGTGTCGAAAGTTGCCATTAGTTCTCTGTATATTAAAAAGGTTTCTTACAGCACTAATCCTACTGGAAACCCAGTTATTAAACAACCAGCCAAGGCTGTATATTCAAACTCTTATTGACAGAATATCAAATCTATGATGTAATGCCTTGTTCCACATAGTGTGGGGCGCAACAAGGAGAAGGCACATTGACCAACAAAAAAAGAAAAGCGAAGACCAAGAATGTCAACGCCGCGCCCAAACGAGGCGCAGCCGAGTACCGGGGAGATCTGGACCCGGCTCCGGAAGAAGACGGCGGTCTCGGACGCCATGCCGCGCCGAACGTTCGTCCGCACAGCGAACGGTTCGAGCTGACGCCAACTGTCAGACCCATGAGCCTGATGAGGCAACTGGTCGGACACTGACTCTTTCGAGCTGAGACCATCTTGGATAGGGGCCCGCGTACGCGCGAGGCCCCTTTTGTATACAGAAACAACTTAAAGCCTTAGTTATTGAAAACGGCGAACAGCTTCCGTATTTTCGCGACATAGCCGACAGTCTCAGTCTTCAGCGCTGCTGCCTGAATAGCGGCCAGATCACTCCTAGCATGATTCAAGGCTATCTGCGCTGTATACAATGTGTTTTTTAGCGCTTTCTTGTCAGTGGCTTTCGTCGCTTTTTTGTACTTACTGGTCAATGATTTAACCGAGGCTTTACCGCTCGCAACTTCGGACTGAAGCCTACCGAGACTCGACCGATTGCCCGCATCCCAATTTGCACCGAATTGCTTCACGGCTTTTATAACGCGGGTCGTCCCTCCATTATATGCAGCTGCTCCATAGTACGGAGCCTCGCTATCATCGAATGCGTCTCCTAAACCTCGCGCTACATCAGAGATATAGTCATCGATGAGCAAGAAGGCGGCCGTGATGGAATTCACATGATCCTCCATACCAGTGTTGAAATCGGGGATGAGATGCGCTTGCGGATAGCGATTGACCAAAGACCTATAGGTGGAAGGTATGAATTGCGCGATACCTCGAGCATTGGCCGTGCTCGCGCTGTAGCGGAAAGTATCGCCATCATTGATCGCGAAGAGTACATTCAGCTTGTTCACTAGACCCTGCGTGTCCGGATTGTTCAGAAGCTGAGTCTGATCCATATGCTCCGAGTAGATTAATGACTTGATGAGCGCAGGATTCACCGCCGATGCGACCGAAAGTCCTGACGACCGCTGCGAGCGCATATCATGGAGTTGAGCTATCGCTTGCTGTATCACGTTGTCGACATAGCTATTGCCATAGGCATAGATATCCGTCTGATTGAACGCATCTGAATAGGGCACATACGTAGCCTCATGCAGTTGGTTCAGGAGGCTCTTCTTAGAACCAGCCGAGGTCGGCGTTATCAGGTATTTCAAGGCAATAACGATAGCACCGGCTGGCTTCGTTACCACGAACGGAGTATTCACGCCATTGAAACGACCTGCCTGGAGAGACACCGTAGGATCGCTGAATGAGAAATTCTTCCCATGCTGCGTCCCTTGCACGATGGTAATGCTATCAGCAGATGGGTCATACACGGCAACGGCGATACCCTCACCATCCGTTGTGTAGCCAGTAATACTTTTTTTACTCTTCGTCTTACTGATCTTTTTTATTTTCGACAAAGTGACGATCGTATAATTGAGCTTCACCGAATTCAGCAGATCTTTGGCTGCTTGTATCTTCTGTATTAATAGCGGCACGGTGGATGTAGCTGTTGGTGGTTCGGTGGGAGGCGTGGAAGTCGGTGTAGTAGTCGGTAACGACATTGGCACTATCGGCACTGTCGTCGTTGGGGTGGTCGTGCTCGCAGTCTGAGCGAAAACTGGCGCAACAAAAAGAATATTTGCTAACAAAAAAAGAAAAAAGAAAGTACTTTTTTGCATCTTCATGAGTATATCGTATTTTCGGTGAGCAGGCAAAATAAAAAAATCATGTTCATGTTATTGAAATACGATCGGAATGCTGATCGACGCGTCGTTTCGCGGCAGGCCCGATGGATTATCTTTCTTGAATACCACAGTACCACTTTCGCCCGGCGTACTGCTAACAGTAAGCATAGCTTTGAAGGGCACGAAATTATCCGTCATCCAATCCCCTTGTGCTCGTGCTGAACCTTGTGCCAGGATCTTACCGTCTTTGTCCAGCACTTGTACCGGGAAGCTTGCTTCGAAGTACCACGTGCCCCGGGCCTGACCCGTCACAGTAAGCGGCGTCGTTAAAGCCATGCCAGGAGTGGGAGCGGTCACGCTGATCAGATTATTGCTTGTGCTGATTTCTACTAACTTCGTCCCTTCCAGGTGCACGTAGCGAGTGACGCCGAGACTTGGCCGAGCGGTCATCGGCTGACCTTTCTCTCGGTCAGCGTAGTTCACTAACACGAAACCGTGCCGGATCTCATTCGATACAGGCGCTATACGGTCACCCAGCAGTATCGCGTTCGTGCCCTGATAACCAACATCTGTTTTCAACGCTTCAGCAACATAGTAAAAAGTACCGCTCCCTCCGGAGTTTTGCGTCAGTATCACGACCGCGTCTTCTATACCATCACCATGCAAGTCACCTTTGGTATTCGCTTCGAACAGAGTCGTTACCTTCTGTGCCGAGGAATCAGGAATCGCCTCCGCCGCCTTGCCATTGATCAAGGTCACTGCGCTACCATCAATGCTATAGGTAGCATTACTCGGGGACGATGCCACAGAAGCGTCTGTACTGCTGGGCGCGACTGCTTGCTGCGACAGCTGACCGAAAACGACGACGATCGCTACAGTAATGACAATGCTTTCGAACAGTATGTATATCCATTTTTTCATACTACTAGGAGATGTCCTGTAAAGCCTGCGCCTCCGTGATCGAAGAAGATTCAATCTCAAGCAAAGATTCATATGAAATACGAAAACTATCGACAATTACTCCATCAAAATCAAATAAGATAAATCTCATCTCTTCTTTCTAAAAACATTTCCCACGATTCCCAGTAATGCTCCACAACAGGCGCCGAATACGCTCAACAGCACGAAGAAGACTAGTACTTGCGCCATCCTCATGAGAGCATGCGAACCCTGATATCCAAACATCAGGAATGAAAATGACAAAACGAAGCCATAGACAGCTCCACTTTTCCACGCTCGCTTCCTATTCTTACTGAACAATCCTACACAGAGGCCGGCGATGCCCCACAGAGCCAGCGTTATAAGCCAATGAGCTGATCCTATCGCCGTTCCGATGGCGCCAAGGATGATACCGAGCAGAATTGATGTGACTACTATATTCATAATCGTAAGACAAGGTAACTATATCAAAAAGATAGTTAAAGACCTAACGAATATAGAAGCGCCCAACCTCCGCCAGCTGGTGGAGGTTGGGCGCTCATTCATGTCACGCTATTCGACGACGTTCAGAACTCCCCAATGACCATTACCCCTATGTCCTGGGACTGCACAATAGTAGATGAAAGTACCTGTCTTATCAGCAGTGAATGAAGCTGTCACCTGCTGATTGTTCGGTGTATCGAGGTGGATATTATATTCATCAAGATTAAAGTTATGGTGACCGCCGGTATTGGTTACATTGATCTTTACCTGGTCGCCTTTCTTGACCGTGATCTCTTTGATAGAGAAATGTGGTCGCATAACACCAAGATCTGGCCCAAAACTTGAAGTCATTGTTACGGTTTTCACCGCGTCTGTACTCGAGGATAGATCTACGATCTGATCAGCTGGGATATTATCCAATGTATTCGCGCCATCATGCAAGGTAATACCCGCAGAGGCAGGCTGATCGCTATTCACTGCCGGTTGCGATCCGCTATCAGTATTCGCTGCTGGCTGCATTTCGCCAGTCGTATCGGTTGGAGCAGGAGCTGCCTGCTGAGTGCATCCGGCAAGAACCAGCGCTATGAGCGCGAGACT
>CAYRBH010000004.1:0-87854 GCA_964422585.1 uncultured Gammaproteobacteria bacterium | reverse complement strand
CGGGCGACCTCATGCACCCCATGCATGCGCGCTAGCCAACTGCGCCACACCCCGTTTGGTGCCGCGGGAGAGACTCGAACTCTCACGGGTTGCCCCACACGATTTTGAGTCGTGCGTGTATACCAATTTCACCACCGCGGCTTATTTTGTCGGCTTGTACTATAACTAGATATTACCATAAAGTCAACCATACTAGAGCAAATGAAAAATAGTGTATACTAGTATCAGTCATACTATTCTATAAAGTGCATATGGAGAAAGCACCGCTCTCATTAGAAGAGCTCAAGAAACTGGGCACTTCGATCAAAAATGCTAATACTGAGTATCAACAACGACTCAGCTCGCTTGAGAAGCTAGCGATATGGATTACTGATCATGTAGGGACCATGGGATTCTTTCTGATCATCTTCATCTGGACGGTGCTGTGGCTCTCATGGAATATATTCGCTCCGACAGAACTACGCTTCGATCCGTTCCCGGCTTTCGTACTCTGGCTCTTCATGTCGAATATGATACAAATCTTCCTCATGCCGCTCATTATGATCGGACAGAACCTACAAGGCAGACATGCTGAGGCGCGAGCGCAGGCCGATTTCGAAGTGAATACAAAGGCAGAGCAAGAGATCGAAACGATACTATTGCATCTGGAGAATCAGAATCGATTGATGCTGGAAATTCTGAAAAAATTAGAAGCAAAACGATAGAACACTATCCGAGCGACAGACCACACTACGCCGAGCTTTCGCTCGGCTTTTTTCTATCTGCTTGTCAGCTTCAGTATTGACAGAAAAAGTGCCTAGAGGTATATTAGTTAGCTAGTCTAATGATTTATGAGCCCGTCTATGCCCAAAGATGATATTGATGAACTCATAGCCCAATTATTCGCGGTTAGCCGCTTGATCCGCGAATGCTTCGCGAAGCACAAAGGAGCCGACCTCTACTCGATGCTGCAACTCAAGGTGCTCAACTTTATCTCCGAGCGTACATCACCTCCGATGAAGGATGTCGCCCAGCATTTCGGCATCACTCCTCCAACTGCCACGGTTATCATCAATCGCCTGGTCAAAACTGGACAGTTGCAACGAGTCCTCGATGTCCACGACCGGCGTATCGTACGACTCAGCATCACAGAGCGCGGCGCGAAAAACCTGCGTTCAGGATTCCAGCGTGTCGGCGAACGCATGCGCACGCTATTCAAGGATCTCAGTCCTGCTGAACGAAAGCAGTTCACCAATATACTTATTAAAATTTCAAAACAAGAAAGTAGACATTAAGAAAACCTTATGAAGAAATCATTACCCATCATCGTCGCGATCGTCGTGATCGTAACAGCGATAGGAGCATCAGCGTATCTCTTACGCAACAAAAAAATAAACTACGATTTTACCACCGTCGAGAAGAAGAACTTACAGAGCGAGGTACGCCTGACCGGCACTGTACGGCCGGCGGACAGCGTCGACCTTGGCTTCGAGCGAAGCGGCCGAGTCGTCAAAGTATCCGCAGATGTCGGCACTACGGTGCAAGCCGGCCAAGTCTTGGCATCATTAGATACCTCAGATATCGCTGCTCAGCTAGAGCAGGCCCAGGCGGCTCTTGCGGCACAGCAGGCGCGATTAGTACAGTTGCAGCATGGCGCTCGTCCTGAAGATATCGCTGTGCAGCAGACCAGCGTCACTAATGCACAGGCTGCCCTTGATGAAGCGAAGTTGTCGCTGGTGAATCGGATGAAAGACTCATTCGCCGCAGCCGATGACGCGGTCAATGGTAAAACAGATGCTATGCTAATCAATCCGCACAGCTTCTCTCCCCTCTTGAACTTCAGCGCTACGAATACTCAAGCAAAGGCCGATGCTGAATCACAGCGCGCGGCCCTAAACACCACTTTCGATGCGTGGAAATCGCTGACCGACTCATTGACCATCGACAGCGATCTCACTGCTGATGTTGCGCTAGTTCGAACAAATACCGATACGGTGCGTGCTTATTTAGATAAATTGTCCGACGCAGTCAGTTCGATCATCATAACGGAGTCGGTACCGCAGCCGACAGCGGATGGTTATAAGGCCACACTCTCAGCCGCTCGCAGCGGACTGACTGCCGCTTCAGCGAACTTGCTCACCGCCGAGAATGGCATGCAGAGCGCGCAATCAGGCCTTACCCTGGCGAACGATCAGCTCACCCTGAAAAAATCAGGCGCCTCAAGCGACGACCTCGCGATACAGACAGCACAAGTACAGCAGGCTCAGGCAGCGGTGAATGCTCTGGAAGTGCAAGACTTGAAGACCGCTTTGCATGCTCCGATCGCCGGCACAATTACTAAAAAAAGTATCAGTGTTGGTGAGATAGTTTCACCAGGCGCGCCGGCATTTTCCTTGATCTCAGCGGCACAATTCGAGATACAGTCAGCGGTGTCCGAAGCGGATATCGCCAAAGTTGCCGTCAGCCAACACGCAGTCGTCACACTTGATGCCTATGGCAGTGCCACGACCTTCGACGCGCTCGTGACGAAAGTCGATCCCGTTGAGACCCAAATCAATGGCGTTGGCGCCTATCTCGTTACCTTGCAATTCGCGCAAGCGGATGATCGGGTAAAATCAGATATGACTGCGAATATTAATATCGTTACGAGCGAAAAGAACGACGCCCTTGCCGTGCCTGAACGAGCCATCATCAAACGGAATGCCGATAGCTTTGTACTAGTGGATACGGGCAAAGGCGAACCAGAAGAGCGACAGGTTGAAGTTGGTATTACCAGTCCTGATGGTTTCGTCGAGATAACGAAAGGTCTCGCTGAAGGCAATAAGATACTATCTTTTAGCACCCGTCAATAATCATACATCTATGGACACATCGAATGATCAAAACAAAGAGCTGCTTTCTCAAGAGAAAGAGATCCTGAAGGAGGAAAAAGAAATACTCACTGAAGTGAAGAAAGAAGAGAAATCCCTTCAGAAAGTAAAACGAAATGTCTGGATACTCAATATGCTGGTCGCGCTCGTCATAGCAGGCGGACTCGCCGCATTCGTCTACTTCAAGACCACCAGCGTACGCATCTATACCGACAAGGCGGCTGTAGAATCACCGATCATCAGCCTGGCGCCGAAAAGCTCAGGTATACTCCAAGAGGTCTATGTACATGAGGGCGATCGCATCAGCGCTGACACGACCGTGGCGCGCGTGGGGAATGAACTGATCAAGACCCAAGTCGATGCATTGGTCATTGGGGTCAAGGATGATATCGGTACCACCTTCAACCCAGGAACAGCTGTCGTGACTGTCATCGATCCGAATGAGCTGCGCGTCGTCGGTAGGGTCAGCGAAGACAAGGGTCTCCGCGATGTAGCAGTGGGCCAACGCGCTGTATTCACGGTTGACGCCTTCGGATCAAAAACGTATGACGGCATCGTCGATGAGATAAGCCCAACCTCGGATCAGGGCGATATCGTTTTCAATATCTCAGACAAACGCCAAGAGAATGAGTTCGACGTGAAAGTTCGCTTCAATATCGATAAATACCCCGAGCTCAAAAATGGCATGTCAGCCAAGCTCTGGATATATAAACAGTAAACGGCAATGCCCGAGACTCCGAACACAACACATGGTTCACTCCGTTGGTTGGTCCTGCTCACGGTCATCATAGGCACATTCCTCGGCAGATTGGACCAGACCATCGTCAACCTTGCTCTTCCGAAGATCATCGATGATTTTCATATCACGATCACGGCCGCAGGCTGGATAGCGACCGCCTATATTCTCGCCAATGCCATCTTCGTTCCCATTTGGGGAAAGCTTGGAGACACGGTCGGCAGAAAACGCATTTATATCTTAGGGTTCTTAGGATTCATCGCGGCCTCCGCGTTCGCTGGCTTTGCCTGGGACCTGAATTCCATGATCTTCTTTCGCATCATACAGGCGATAGCTGGTTCGGCAGATTATCCGACCGCTATGGCCATCATTGCTGTCACCTTTAATCAAGGCAAGGAACGAGCCCAGGCACTTGGACTCTGGTCAGCTTCATTCGCTGCCGCGGCAGTGTTCGGACCGCTGATCGGCGGACCGCTCATTGACAACTTCGGCTGGCGCTCGGTCTTCTTGGTCAATATACCGGTAGGACTTGTCGGCTTATTGATGGCACTCGCCTTTGTGAAAGAATCCGTCTCTGAGCGAAAGACCGTGAAATTCGATTGGTGGGGCGCGATAACGCTCGGCACATCACTGGCAGCCCTGGTCTTAGTCTTGGACCAAGGCTTAGACTGGGGATGGCTTTCCGTGAATAGTCTACTCTGCTACATAGCCATCATACTCTTCGGGGTCATATTCATCAGGATAGAGAAGAACCATCCAGAACCGATCGTCGATCTGAAATTCTTCCGTAACAGCATCTTCGTGAATAGCCTGATCAATAACTTTATCGTTTTCATGGGCATGATCGGCAGCGTCTTCCTTATACCCGTATTCGCCCAAACGTTCCTGGGCTATGACGCGACCCAAACAGGCTTCCTCTTCATACCCATGGCTGTCTCTCTGATGATAGCGGCTCCGCTCGGGGGCAGTCTCACTGGCAAGATACAACCGCGCTATGTCATAGCTGGAAGCACTATCGTGGCCGGGCTTGGACTCTATTTATTCTCAGGCCTTGATGCCAGATCCGGAGCAATCGCGATCATTATCCCGCTGTCTATCATGGCGTTCGGCTTAGGTTTTGGCATGGCACAGAGAACGAGCACCATCACGGCAGCAGTACCGACGAACGAGGTCGGCATCGCTTCATCAGTGCTTGCCTTAGGACGCAATATCGCAGGAGCTTTCGGCATCGCCGTATTCGCAACCATCTTGCATAACACCATCGAGAGCAAAGCTATCGCCATATCACATCTCAGTAGCATCAATTCATCTAATCCGGCCGTCTTCCAGCAAGGTATCGCACTCATTATGCTCAAGTCACAAATCTCAGCCTACGGAACGGTGTTCGTCACTGGCGCGCTGATCATGGTCATAGGAGCTATCAATGCATTGTGGATCAAGGCGAAAAAATCGACCGCAGGCGTTAGCACAAGCGAACTATTCATGGAGTAGCTTCCAAAGACCACCTTTGCTATACTACTCTTATGCAATGGGTTCTCTATGCGATACTATCGGCCTTTTTTGCCTCATTAGTGGCTATTTTCGGCAAGATCGGCATCAGGGGCGTCGATAGTAACCTTGCGGTGGCTCTGCGCACAGTGATCATCGTGGTATTCGCCTGGATGATAGTCTGGGTGCAAGGGAATGCCTCAGATGTCTTCAAAATCTCGCGCTACTCATATGTCTTCATCATTCTTTCAGCATTCGCTACCGGACTGTCTTGGCTCTTCTACTACAAAGCCCTCCAGCTTGGCGAAGCCTCTCGAGTCGCGCCCATTGATAAACTAAGCGTAGCATTGACCGTACTCCTCGCTTTCATCTTTCTGGGCGAAAAACCAGCCGTAGGCAATGTGCTCGGCGCGACACTGATAACACTTGGCGTCTTAGCGACAGTCTTCATCAAATAACATACATACCATGCTTGATCTATGTGAGGATATCTTGTTTGGGGAAGGACCTGCAACTGGACGCATGCCCGCTGCTCAAAAAAGTCCCCAGCCTGCGACCAAGGCTACCGAACCATCGCTCGAAGAGCAGGCGCTCTCTATCGCTGAACTAGCACAAAGCGTCTACTCGCTCCATGGCAACCCGCAGCCGCTGGAGATGATAAAACTGCTGAGCAGCTTCGATGGGCAATTCCTTTCTGATGGGCAGCCGAAAGACATGGAACAACGGATCGTCGAAGAGCTTTTCAGCATGTTTCTTTAACAAAGAAAATAAAAATGCCCGCACGAAAAAATATCCTTTTACTTATACTACTCATTATCGCTGCCGGCGCGGTATTCGCTTACTTGCGTCTGCATACTAACGAACACTCTATGACCATGACAGAAACAAATGCATCCATGCTCGCGACAACGCCAGCTACTCCAGTGAAAACCGAGGACGTGGCCTACTACAATGCAGTCAAAGGCTACTATGCCCGCCCTGCGGCTGACGGCAACTACCCGGGCGTTGTCATGATACATGAATGGTGGGGCTTGAATGACAATGTGAAGGCCATGGCCCGCCAGCTCGCTGCTGCAGGCTACCAGGTGCTCGCCGTCGATCTCTATAATGGCGTCGTAGCTACGACTCCGGATGAGGCTATGAAACAGGTGCAGAGTGTCAAAGCGGATGAGATGAAGGACAATATGCTCGCCGCCGTCGATTATTTGCGACGAAATGGCGCGAACCGAGTGGCTTCACTCGGCTGGTGTTTCGGTGGGGGGCAATCGCTCGCCTTAGCCCTTTCTGGAGAACAGCTCGATGGCACCATCCTCTACTATGGCACCCCGCTCATTACGGATATTGCGAAATTAAAGGCTATTGGCTGGCCGGTCTTGGGCATCTTCGGCGATAAGGACAGTGCCATACCGCTCACGACCATACACACATTCGATCAAAGCTTACAAGCTGCTGGCGTCGAACATACTGTAGTCATATACCCGGGACTTGGACATGCATTCGCAAACCCCTCCGGACAGAACTATGCTCCCAATGAAACGAAAGACGCATGGGACAAAACACTGGCGTTTCTTAAGAAAAACCTCGCCCAATAATATACGCCTGGAGGCTTCACCTCCTGACTGTGGCTAAGAAAATGCCCTGCTTGCAGGGTATTTTCTTTTGCACGCTTGCCTTTTCCAGTACGGAGCGTATACTGTTTGCTGTTATGCGAACTAAAATCATAGCAACCATCGGACCTCAGTCAGAAAAACCAGCCACGCTCAAAGCGCTGGTCGCTGCCGGCATGGATATCGCCCGCATGAATTTTTCTCACTGCACCTATGCTGAATACAAGGAGCGTGTCGCTCGTTTGAAGCGCCTTCGCACCCCTCATGGCGCGCCTATACGCATCATGCAGGATCTGCAAGGGCCTCGCATTAGAATAGGCAAGCTTCCTGAAGAAGGGATGCTGCTGAAAGAGGGCGTCAGCTATGATTTCTGCGATGAGCACCGGATCAGGCGTAGCCAAAAAAATTGTATTCCGATCGATGATCCATTCTTGCACATCGATATCAAGAAGGGCGAGCCTCTGCATCTCGCGAATGGAGATCTAGAGCTTATTGTCACCTCGGTCAAACACACCCTGATCACTGCTCGCGTCGTACGAGGCGGGATGCTCTTTTCCCACAAGGCCATCAATGTCCCCCATACCCAACTTCGCAGAAGCGGACTGACGAAAAAAGATATCGCCGACGCGCGCTTTGCGGTCAAACAAAAGGTAGATTCGATAGCGCTCTCTTTCGTGCAGTCAGCTGATGATATCCTTCGCCTGCGACGCCTCATCAATGGATCGCATGACACCAAGATCATCGCGAAGATCGAGCGTGGTCAAGCGTTGAAGAAAATTGATGAAATCATTCAAGCTTCAGATGGCATTATGATAGCGCGCGGAGACCTGGGCATTTGGGTTCCTTGAGAAGATCTTCCCCTCATCCAAAAGAATCTGGTCCGCCATGCGCATTGGCACAATAAACCCGTGATCATCGCAACACAGATGCTCACCTCTATGATACGCTCACCGAAACCGACCCGCGCTGAGGTGTCCGACATCGCCAATGCTATTTTTGATGGCGCAGACGCCGTCATGCTTTCCGATGAAACAGCCGCCGGAGAACATCCTGTTGGCGCTGTCGCTATCATGCGAAAGATACTGAATCGCACTGAACACTATCTGCATTCAGAAAATCCCCTCCTCTTCGACTAAGTCAGGCTCAAGGTGTTACTTTGCCGGCGTCGTAGTGGCATTATCCATAGGCGGCACCGGACGAATCTGTATCGATTGCGCGTTCAGGCTACCGTCAGAATTCGCAGAACCCATCACCACCGCTTCTTTACCTACTACGAGATCATCAGCTGTGCCATCGGTCATCTTGCCGATGGTTGTTTTATCTGAGAAGAAGATGATCTGTGAGCCACCATTGCGAAGCTTCAGCGTAATGCTGGTAGCGTCTTTCGAGAGTATCTCGCCTGTTGTAAAGCCGCCCATACCGCCAGGCCCTCCGCCGCGACGAAAACCTCCTTGACCAGTCCCACCGGTACCAGTACCGGCAAAACCAGCGCCATTGCGAAACTGACCAGGGTTAGCTGCACTCACGGTTGATTTACCATACAGCATACCTCCATAGAACGAACCACCAGCAATGATGATGGCCGCTACTACGAACATTGGAAGTTGTTTCTTCATATATGTGTTATTACTTCTTATTAGTTACTCTATTATTCATATCGCAAAGCATCGATCGGGTTCAAACTTGCTGCACGCCGTGCTGGATAGTAGCCGAACACAATACCGATACCAGCTGAAACACCGAAAGCAAGCAGGACCGAGAACATCGAGATTTGCGTTTCGATAATACCAAAATACGTGAGGCCCGTTGACACCATCCAACCTATCAAGACGCCGAACAGTCCCCCCAGAAAGGTCAACATTACTGCCTCAGAGAGGAACTGGATCGAAATCTCTTTTCTCTTCGCTCCAATGGATTTTCTCAGTCCGATCTCTTTCGTACGCTCGGTAACCGTCGTCAGCATCATATTCATGATACCGATACCTCCGACGACCAGTGATATTCCTGCGACAGCCGCGAGAAGAATAGTGAGGATGCCGGTAACACTCGAAGCTGTCGCAATGATATCTGCCTGGTTTAATGTACTGAAATCTGCCTGTGTCGGATCTGAGATATTGTGCAATGATAGCAATAGTGTCGTGATATCCGACTGCACCTGCGTCGTTACGCTCTGATCCTGCGCTGACACGCTAATACCGGTAACATACGAATCGCCGGAAAGATATCTCTGGGCAGCGGAGAGTGGAATGAACACCATATCATCAGGATTATTGAATCCTGAGCCGCCTTTCGCTACGGTGACACCAATGACTTTGAACAGGATCTGTTTGATACGTATGTCCTGACCTATCGCATCAGTAGCGCCAGCGCCGAATAAATCATCTCGCGCTGTTGGCCCCAAGACCGCTACCTTACTCCCATCGGTGATATTCTGGTCAGTAATAAAGGAACCGGTATCTATCTGAACATTTCGCACCATAGGATAGGATGGCGTCACGCCATCCACGGTCGTATTAGTATTGAGGCTTTTTGCCGCAATTTGATAGCGACCTGATACTTCTGGCGCCACAGCCTTCACATTAGTGACTTGTTGAGCAATAGCATTCGCATCAGAGAGTTTGAGAGATTTCGCCGAACCGCGTCCTGCGCTTATCTGGAATCCAGGCCCTCGCTGAGTTCCAGGCTGTATGATGATCAAATTCGATCCAATCGATTGTATACTGGCAGCAATAGAACTCTGCGACCCCTGACCGATCGCGATCATAGCTATGACTGAACCGACGCCGATAATAATACCGAGCATGGTCAAACTCGTCCGCACTTTATTTGAGGCCAGAGAAGAGTAGGTTTCTTGAAATGTGTCCGATATCTTCATAGTGCCACTCCTTTCCTTCGATTGTGTGTCTTGGTATCACTAATAATGAGTCCGTCGCGCAACACGATGATGCGTTCAGCATATTGAGCGATATCCAACTCGTGGGTAATGAGTACGATAGTCCTGCCCATAGTCTCATTTAATTTCTGAAAGGTTCCCATCACGATCTCACCTGTCTTTGTATCGAGGTTCCCTGTAGGCTCATCAGCGAGGATCAAGGAGGGGTCATTGACCAGCGCACGCGCAATGGCCACACGCTGGATCTGTCCCCCAGAAAGTTGATTCGACATATGATTGAAACGATCTTCGGGAAGCCCAGCTGCGGTGAGCGCGGCTGACGCTTTCACGACTCGATCCGCTACTGGTATGCCCGCATACATAAGCGGCAGCATCACATTGCGCAATACAGTGGCACGGGGCAGCAAGTTAAAACTTTGAAAAACGAATCCTATCTTACTCTTGCGTATATCCGCGAGCTCATCATCTGTCAATGTCGACACATCATGATCATCGAGGCGATAGGTGCCACTGGTCGGTTTATCGAGAGCTCCCAGAATATGCATGAGCGTCGACTTACCTGAGCCCGATGGACCCATGATCGCCACGAATTCGCCATCAGCTATGGTGAATGTTACACCTTTGAGCGCCAGGAAGTCCTCATCACCAGTGCGGTACGCTTTTTTGACGTTCGTGATTTCGATCATACATTACCCTCCCCCAAATCGTCGCGCACCGCCAGCTCCGCCGCCTCCGCCTATGAGACTCGGCGCTGTTGCCGTGGCCGCCTTTGTTGTCGGGGTAATGGTACGCGTAATGATAGAGTCACCTTCATTAAGACCCGAGCTGATTTCTGTCACTGTATCGCTTGCAAGGCCTACGACCACTGTCTGTTGCCGGGGGGCTGTAGCCGAAGTAACGCCCTGCACGCCAGCAACCACCGGTCCCGGAGTATCAAGTATCTGCACATACTGTGTGCTACCCTGGGTCTTTATCGCACTATTGGGTACGGTCAGTACATCCTGATGGATAGCGGTCACTATAGAAGCACTCACGCTCATGCCTGGCTTAATCCTCGTGTCCTGAGTATCGAATGATATCTTCACATTGTAGGTAACAACACCTTGAGATACAGTACCAAGTGTATCGATCGATGCGACTTGACCCGCAATACTCAGGTCAGAAATGGCATCGAAGGTCAGCGTTACCTTCTGTCCAACCTGTACTTTCGCGGCGTCCACTTCATTCAATGAGATAGTTGCGATCTGCTGAGGTGTGATAAGCGTGGCCGCTGTTGTGCCATTTGAAATAGTATCAGTGATCTTTATAGGGAGGACCGCGACCGTGCCGTCGAACGGAGCTCTAATAGTATAGTTAGCGAGTGTTTGTTGGGCATCCAACAAAGCGTTCTTTCGCTGCGTTATAGTCAGCTGAGCTGACTGAATGTCCAGCATGTCAGCGCCCGACTTCAGCTTATCAAGTGACTCTGTGTTTTCTGTAATCGTGCGTTCAGCATTGATAATAGTCGCGCCATCATTCTGTATAGTATTCACATCATTCAATAGATTCGAGAGGTGCGAGTTGACCTGACCAGTCGCTGTTCCTAATGCAGCGAGCTGTGTATCAGCTAAAGCGACCGTCTTCACGCCATAGTTCGAGCTCGTATCTTTATAGAACTGAATGAGATTATTGGTACTCTTGATAGCATCAGAGACATTCTTCGCGGTCGCATAGGTCTCCTGTAACAGCGCATCGATCGTCGCTGTATCAGCAGAGCTGCTGGTAGCCTTATACGCAGCGAAATTCTTATCGAATGCCGTGCGCGCTATCTGATATGTATTGAAGGTATCATCTTCATCGGTTTGAGCCTGCAGCGTATACTTCACGATACTCTGCGTGTAGAAATCAGCGTTCGACTGCCCGACACCAGTGACCCCAGCCGTGGTGTTGAAAATAGTATCATGGAGATTTGTCATGATACTAGGAAAATCGAGGAATGAGTTCGAAATATCAGTGAAGCTGCTCGCATAGGTCAGCGTCAGATCATCTTGGGCCTTTTGCTTGGAGTCTTGAGCATTTGCCAGCGAATTCTCAGCTTGCGTGAGAGAAAGTTGATCTGCGGGTTGCTGGAGTTTCTGAAGAGCTAAATTGGCGGAAGTAAGATTTGTCTCTGCATCACGGACTGCCTTCTGAGCGGTGGTAGGATCGATCTGAACAAGAAGTTGACCTGCCTTCACAGCTTGACCTGCGACTACCGGCACCGAAAGTACATTCCCCGACGCTTGCGATTTTATATCAATTTGATTTGATGCCGACACCTGACCAGTTCCTGTAACTGAAACAATAACGGTCCCTTTCTGTGCAGTACCAAGCACATATCGCGTCTCAGCTGTCGTCGCTGTCATACCCGAATACAGATAGTAGCC
The DNA here is from genome assembly GCA_964422585.1 of uncultured Gammaproteobacteria bacterium. Classification (GTDB taxonomy): domain Bacteria; phylum Patescibacteriota; class Patescibacteriia; order UBA1558; family 2-01-FULL-52-15; genus CAYRBH01. Next base: position 75,876 of record CAYRBH010000004.1, on the reverse strand, counting down.
GCCTCCGACGACAACTATAGCGAGGATGATGCTGGCAACCGTATGATGAGTGATCCAACTGATTATTTTTCTGACCATATATGAGAGTGATCTATGGTGTTCAATGCTTATCTTAACAATAGCACGCCTCTGCCCGAACTACTCTACAGGCAGAGACGTACTAAAGGTTACTACTAAATACTAGATATGTACATGGAAGTTAGTATGCTAGATTACCACATCATCCCCATGCTCATACCGCGGAATCCTCTGCCCATACGACCGGTGCCTTGACTGACTTTAGCCTGAAGCGTTGCCAAACGAGTGTCCGCTTGCGTCTGTGTGATAATGCCCTTATCAACCAGCGCTTGCAACTGTGCTTTCATCTGGGTCGTACGCAGGTCTTGCAACTTCGTTTGCAACTGCGCTTGGGTGATGCCTTTCTCTTGTGCAAGTTGCAGCAATGACTTTCCTTGCGCCCATGCATTCTTCACGTCATCGATACTAATGCCAAGGAGATCAGCTTGTTCTTGAAACATCGTCTGGTGTTTAGCCGCGATCTCATCTGGAGTTGCAGCTCCCCATCCGCCCAAAAATCCATGCGCTGAGGCTGCTTTCACCGATACCAGTCCTAACCCGAGGACTGCCGGCAAAAAAGCATAGACCAGCATATTTCTTTTCATACTCCACTACGTTACTGATTAGTGAGGCAACAAGCGTCCATACCGAGCACTGAGAGGATGCTGCGCGTAGTACATATCGCTCTAAGGGCCGAATTGAAGGGTCAAGGTGAAGCAGAAATCTCTCATTCGGCCCTATGCCTCCTTGACCCTTGCTACTCACTACTACAGGGGTCTTGGTAGTAATATTTCACTACTGTTCCCAATCTAGAACCTTGCGTATGCCGAATGCGCGGATAGTATCATCGAAGCGCTGACCGAATACGACGATATGATCACCTATGATGAGTGGCATGCCCATCGGCATATGTGTCTGCGGAGAGATAATGACCGAAAGAGTATCGCCACTCAAATCCTGCATAGCACAACCCTGCTCCGTCAGATCAGTGACGACTCCGGCATGCACTTGATCCAACCGTGGCCTCCCATACGCACGATAGAACTGACCCGCGAATGGCAAATCATCATGATCCGCTGAGCGCATTAAATACTGATGCAACGGCGTGCGATTCACGATCAGCCCGCCAATGAGCACGAAGATAACTATACTCAATAAACTATACAGTAGCGGTCGACGATATGCGAAAGCATAGTGACGAACCAAGAGTTCTAGTATCAATATGAATGAGAGCGACAAGGCTATCAAAAGCCAAGGTAATGAGATCAGGAACACATACCAGCCATGGAAACCGAACTCTGGTGCAAAAATAACACCGGTCCTGCGCAGACTAAAATAAATGAAGCTACCAAGATACAGTAAGGTAACACAGACAATGAGACTGCCGACCAAAATCAAACTTGCCTGCAAGACAAAATGCCATTTCGGCCGCATCTTAATGCTGCCCTGCTTGATCTTATCGAGGATCTCAGTGCCGGTCTGCTGAGTGTTATGTTGCTGTTCCATGATGCATCTCCTTTCCTTGTACTAAGGATTGTAAAGCTATTTTACCACGACGCAAACGAACGCCAACCGTAGCGACCGGAATATGCAAGATGTCGGCGATCTCTTTATAATTCATATCTTCAAAATAGTAGAGTACCAGTGGTTCGCGATATTTCGCATTCAATTTATCCAAAGAACTATCCAGCTCACGTCGCAGCTCTTCCTTATGAATATCGCTGTCAGTTGTCTCAGGCGCCGCCAGTTGTGGTATCAAAGCATCTAAATCAATATACGATGTTTTCTCTCTGCCACGCTTCTTCATCGCATTGATGAATTCATTGTGAGCGATACGATACATCCATGGCGAGAATTTCCTATTCGTATCAAAGCTCTTGATGTTCACATATGCCTTGATGAAAGACTCTTGCACGACATCTTCCACATCCTCTCCAGTAAATAAAAAACGCCGTGCATAGCGCTGGATTTTATTTCGATACCGATCAAGTAGCATACCAAATGATTCAATATCGCCGCGTTGGACGCGGGCCGCGATCTCTTCGTCAGTAAGGTCGGCCATAGCTACCCTATATCATACTACATCACCTTAGGGCAAGTTATTTCAAGCTTACAAAAATTTTTTCGCCGAAGGGCAGATATCTACCAAGACACAGCTAGCACAAAGCGGCCTCTGCGGTTTACAGATCGCCCGTCCATGCGTTATTAAGTATTCATTCATGCTTAAGAAGTCCTTCGGGTCAAGTATTTTTTCTAAGTCTTTTGCGATACGGTTTGGGTCCTTGTGTTTGGTAAGACCAAGTCGAGGCGCCACTCGCTTCACATGTGTATCGACGGCAACGCCAACATGCTCATCATAGAGCTTCGACATAATGAGGTTAGCGCTCTTATGCGAAACGCCCGGCAGGCGCAAGAGGTCTTCTTTTTTCTGAGGAACTCTCCCTGCGAATTCTTCACTGAGCAAGCGACCGATGCCTTTCAGATAACGCGCTTTGCTTTTATAGAAGCCTGTTGAGTAAATTTCTTTTTCGAGCGTGCGGATATCAGCGCGAGCGTAGTCTTGGGCCGTTCTATACTTTCTGAAAAGACTCTTCGTGACCATATTCACCCGTATATCAGTACATTGCGCTGAGAGCACTGTGCCAATGACTAATTCTAAAGGCGTCTTCCATCCAACGAAAGGACCAGGCTTCTTGTATTCTTTCTTCAGGCGTTTCAGAACTTCTCTTGCTCGTTCGTTTTTTGTCATGCGAGCAGTATAACTTCATTTAATAAAAAAGTGAACGGCCGCCCGGAGCTGTGCTCGCGGGCGGCCGTAGCGCTCTCACTAGTCTCCGCGTGAAAGCAGACGCTGGGCGAATGTCTTATGTCGTGGCGCGCGCTCATACTCAGCGCTTGCCGACCCTCGATTCTCCTTACTTCCTTCGAATCTCCGATCGCTCAGGTAGGTCAGCCGGCAGTAGAAGACGCAAACGATCGAACAGGCCACAAGGGATGGGACGATCACAGCCTCCGAATGCGCCATGATCGACAGGCGGGTGACGACGATTGCCGTAAGGGGGCCGATGACATAGATCGCGTAGTGGCGCGGGTACTTGGGCGGACGCAGACTTTCGATCAGGTCCGCGAGTATCAAGCCAAGCACACAGTGGGCATAGGCAATGAACATGTCCATCTCCGTTTCCTCCGGTGAAATGTGTTTACGGATCTGACCCGATACCATATACTACCCACATGGAAATGGCAATAGAACTAATTCTGATAGTCATACTCGGTGTTTTTATCAGTACTTTTCTGCCAACATTCTTCAGCGGAGCACCCTATGCCCCGACGAAACGCAGCGGCATCGCGCCTATGGTTAAGCTTGCCGCCATTAGACCTGCAGAGGCCGCCATAGATATCGGGTCTGGTGACGGCAGATTGGTATTCGCCTTAGCTGCAGCCGGAGCAGAAGGTTATGGCATAGAGATCAATCCCCTGCTCGTCTTCTGGAGCAAACTCCTGGCCCCACGACAACTCCGTATGCATGTACATATCTTCCGTGACTCGATCTGGAAACATGATTTTTCAACATACACTGTCGTAACAGTCTTCGGCATCCCTTATATCATGAAGCGGCTCGAGGAGAAATTGCAGCGGGAGCTACCAGTTGGCGCGCGCATTGTCGTGAACCGCTACCCGTTCCCTACCTGGAAGCCGGCGCTACAACAAGGCAAGCTCTATCTCTATGTCAAAGAGTAATAGACGACATTTGACGCTCTGCATCATCTACCGAAAAGATCAGATACTGCTTGGTATGAAAAAACGTGGTTTCGGGATGGGACGATGGAATGGATTCGGCGGTAAAGTACAGCATGACGAGTCGATCGAGCAGGCTGCGCTACGCGAACTGCAAGAAGAAGCAGGGATTATACCCCAACATGTGCAGGCACGCGGCACATTGACTTTCCATATTGAAAACGAGCCTGCTGTCCTGGAAGTGCATCTCTTCAGCGCTTCAGAGTTTGCTGGAGAACCAAGCGAAACCGAAGAGATGAGACCGCAATGGTTCAATACTAAAAAAATCCCCTATGCGGAGATGTGGCCGGATGATATGTATTGGCTACCTATGGTGCTCGAAGGAAAGAACATTAAGGGGACGTTCTTCTTCAAGGACACGAATACCTTAGTCTCCCATTCGATACAAGAACTCTAGTAATGAAGAAGGGCGGGTATTCGGTTGCACCGAATACCCGCCCCGTGTTGCTAGTTGTTACTACTGGAGAAGGAGCGAGAGCAGACGCATCTTCGCCTCGTCCGAGGGAATCTTCCCCGCGCTGTGTCGCTCGAGCAGTTGAGCGACTGCTTCTGGATCAGCTTGCAAGATCCGACGAAGCAGATCCAACTGGTCGTTGTGCTGACGATCGAGATGATCGTTGTTGCGGAGCTTCACGTTCTCGATGAAACCCGTACGCCAGTACCTGATTCGCGAGTACAGGAGGACGAGCCAAACGATCACCAAAGCGAAGATCAGCGCGAGCCCGATGCCGAGTGCGCGGGTATAGCGCGGATCCTGTCCGGGTGCGGTCATGAGCGTCATGCCCATGGCGGCGAAGAAGATCACGAGAAGGAAGCCGATCATGCAGTCCTTGACATGGTAGGTCATCATCGTCTCCTTATGCCGCGTCCCGATCTTTTTCGAGCCAGAAACTTCTGAACCACTCCAGACGCTTGACCCGGTCTTCCCGACCCTTGATCTCATCCTTCAACTTGGCGCGGCGATCACGGATCTCCAAGGGGAGAAGCAACGCGGTCGCCGGCGAAACGAACTGTGGGTACTTCCTCTCGAGGTAGCTCAGCTCGCTTTTGGCGCCGCTGATGCGCAGCATGTGTTGCTTTATTTGTACCTCGTTGGTCTTCAGGACCTGATCTTGAACGTGGAGTTGCTCCAGGACACGCTTCGTGACATACCGCACGATCTTGGCGTAGGATCCGCCATACTTGTTGGATGCATCGTTCAGCAAACCCTCGAGAAGCCCCTGTGTGTAGCCCGGATCGAATAGAACTTCGCCGGCCTGGGTTGGCGCCCTGTTCTCCATGGCGCTGAAGTACCGCATCGAACCGAAGCCGATGAACAACGCCGTGTAACTGGCGGCGACATCCACGAGGAGCCACCACTCTTTCGCGCCGGTCAAGCGTCGAAGTACCAGGCTGAACATGATACAGCTCAACACGATGAGCCCGATACGGAACTTCTTGTTCTTAAGCCACTGGTGCATGGATGCCTCCTTCGATAGTTGGTCTACCGAGGTGTGCGACAACTAGATGGTCTAGTTGTGCGAGCAGCTGGCGTGCGCCCAAAGATTGTAGGGGGCGCAATACCCTATCCGCGACCCATGACAGGTTGGAGAAAGAGTGTAATGCCAGCTATTTGCATAACTAGACCTATATCAATGTGCTGTATGCTCAGATTAGCATAATAACATAATGTACTAATTTTGTCAATATACAGCTCCTCTAATCTCAGTGAATTCTGCTCGCCACCAGCACGATACTGTCGTATAATGAAGCGTATGATAATCGGCATCGATGCTACACGGGCCAATAAAACCAACAAAACCGGCGTTGAGTGGTACTCCTATTATCTGATCAAAGAGCTCGCCAAACTCCCCCGCAAACATACCTATCGTCTCTATTTCAATACTGATCCAGAGCCAGGACTACAAAATCTAGGATCGAATTTCGAATATCGCGTCATCCGGTGGCCATTCAAGTATCTCTGGACACAGCTGCGGTTATCATTCGAGATGCTCGTGCACCCTCCCGACCTGCTCTTCATACCGGCGCAGATCATACCAATCATACATCCAGCGAAAACCGTGACGACCATTCACGATGTCGCCTATCTTCCTTATCCTGAAAGTTATAGCTGGAAAAGCCGTAACTATCTCGATTTCGCTGCCAAGCTCGCCAAGAAACTTCCACTCATATTGACCGTCTCAGAATTCTCGAAAAAAGAGATAACCAAGTACTATGGCATTGATCCAAAAAAAATTATCGTAACGCCGCTTGGCTTTTCGCATGAGACAAAGGCAGACGCCCAAGTCGTGATGACAAAATATGACATCCGAGATCCATACATACTATATGTCGGCCGACTGGAGCGCAAAAAGAATGTCGCCATCATCGTCGACGCTTTCAATCTTATCAAAAATGAGTCATGGGGACGTAATTTCGAGCTAGTGTTAGTCGGCGTGAAAGGCTATGGCTGGGATGAAATCGAAAAAATCATCAACGCATCACACTATAAAGCCGATATCAAGATCGTTGGCTGGGTTACGGAAGCAGAGAAGCACACCTTGCTCGCCGAAGCGAAGGCATTCATCCTACTTTCGGCCTATGAAGGTTTTGGTATACCATTACTTGAGGCAATGGCCGCGCGCACGCCGATTATCACCAGCAACCAGGCAGCCCTTCCCGAGATCGGAGGCCACGCGACCTATATCGTGCCGCGCGGCAAACCTGGTAAAGTACGGGATGCTTTGAAAGACCTGCTCTACAATACTGGGCTGCGCCAGACCCTGATCGCGCGCGGCGAGAAGCAACTAGAGAAGTTCTCTTGGAACATAACCGCGGAGAAGACTGCTGCCGCGCTTGAAGGTTTACTTTCTTCTCATGAACCCTTATGAAAGAGCTGCTTGAACTTATTGCTATCACCTTGTATGCGCTGCTGCCGGCCTATGCAGCGAATATGGCGCCGGTCATTGCGGCACGCTTAGGATTCCTCTCCTCCATGGCACTGCCAGTCGACGGGGGTCAGAGCCTCTGGGGAGCCCGCATCTTCGGCGACAATAAGACCTATCGTGGAGTTGTCATTGGGGTCGTCACCGCTATGTTCGTAGGGGTGATCCAATATTTCCTCTGGCTATTCCGCGTCGTTCAAGTAAACTCCTTCATCGATTTCAGATATATCGATCCGCTGATGTTCGGCTTTATCGGTGGGGCCGGGGCCTTGGGCGGCGACCTGCTCAAAAGTTTTGCGAAGCGACGCTTCAAGATACCATCAGGCTCTCCCTGGCCCGTATTCGACCAGCTTGATTTTATTCTGGGATATATAGCAACAACCTCACTCATAGTCAGCTGGCCCGTGGAAGCTATCATTACTGCTTTCCTGCTCACCCTGATCGCTCATCCGCTCACGAATATTGCGGCATATATCTTAAAAATAAAAAAGGTTTGGTGGTAGCATGCAGCGCCTCGTCATCATCTACAACCCCTCTTCAGGCAGGCATCGCGTAGAACATGCGCTACATAAGCTGCTACGACTCCTGCCGAGTGAAGAATATGCTATCGATAGCTGGAACATACGGCATGAAGCCATCTCTCCCGAACATCTAAAAGGACATGATTATGTCATTGTCATCGGCGGAGATGGCACCTTGCGCACGACCATCCAGATACTGCTCGACGCGAACCTCAACATACCGATCGCCCTTATCCCCCGTGGTTCAGCAAATCTGCTAGCAAAAAGCCTTGGCCTGCCCTTCCTGGTATCTGAAGCTGCGCATAGCATACAGCGTGGTACGACAACTACCATCGATGTAGGGCGGCTTACTACCGGCGAATACTTCGTCGGGGCGTTCGCCTTGGGTTACTTCAGCCACCGGATCGCGACGACCGATAAACAATTGAAAAAAATGATCGGCTTCGGCGGCTACTTCTGGTCCTTTATACGCGAAATGAAGCTGCCTGAACATACCTTCACTTTCACCGTGGATGATCGCGCCTATACCGCGACAGGTCATAGCCTGTTCATCGTGAATACCTCAAATCTCTTCGGTATTCACTCGTCACGAGTCGCCGACTTCAGAGATGGCATCTTCGAACTTGCGGTCACGACGAATAAAACCTTCTTCTCGCTGATCGGGCTGCTCATGGACTTTTACCTGCGCCGCGGGAAACCGAAACATTTCATGCTCGTGCCAGGCTCTCGGTTTTCTCTGAAGACCGTTGGCAGCTCACAGCCGCAGATCGACGGAGAGATCTTGTCTGAGATGCAGCAGATCGACATCACGGTTATACCCCGCACACAACGATTTATCATCCCCTAATCCTATGAACCGATACGACGCTCTCCTCCAACCCCTGATCGCTCGCGTACCACGCTCTCTGCGGCCTAACCATCTAGCGTTATTGCGAATACTCTTAATCTTACCGCTAGCCTACGCACTCATAGTGGGTCTGTGGCCGCTTGCCGCCGTAGTATTCATACTTGCCTCAGCGCTGGATCTGATCGATGGCCCACTCGCGCGCGCCAGGAATCAAGTGTCCATGTCAGGAGCGATGCTCGATCCTATCGCTGACAAGTTGCTGTTCGTCACGACTTTCATCCTGCTGGGATTCACGCTGCTTCCAGTGAATCTGTTCCTGACGATCATCATGGTAGAAGGCGTGACGCTCTTCGGAGCGGTCGTAACGTCATCAGTGTGGCACTTACTTTATCGGGAAGAGCCACAGGTGGACGCTAACCGTTTCGGCAAATACAAAACAGCATGCTATTTCATAGCAACGCTGTTACTAATTCTCATGCCTCACTCTGCCACTGCTTTTAAGCTCTGTCTGCTACTCTACTATGTCGGCCTACTCTTCTCAATCATCAGCATGGTACGATACAATCTCGACCTTGCGAAAAAATCCTAATCCTAAGGAGCTCCAGTCAAGCCTTCATACAATGTGCGCGCATTATATGCCATAGTCGCGGCATAGCTCTGACGCTCTTCAACGCCGCCATATATATCCAAATTATACACTGACAAGTACTGCTTACTCATCACGGGTAAGAATGCTGTCGGTGAAAGTCGTATGTCAGCAAAAACTGCTGTCACGCCATGATCAGTGGCTGCTTTGCGTAATTCTTCCACCTGATCAGAACTAAGCTCCCCAGCCGGCTCAAATGCGACGATATCGAGCCCATATTCCTTCGCGAAATACCCCCAATCATATCCATAGATCACGAGTGATTTCTTCGGCACCTGGGATAGCAAGGCTGTTATCTGATGATCGAACGCATCGAGCTGCTGCAGGGTGAAAGCAAGCCTGCTCATATAGTAGGACTTTGAGGCCGGATCAAGTGCTGCTAAACGATCAGCGATGGTCCGGGACATCTGCTCGGCATTTTTCAGAGAAAGCCAGTAGTAAGGGCTGCCCGTGGAGCCCTGCTCGAGTAACAGGTCGATCCCTTTATCCAAGGGTACGAGCTTGGGAGCGTCCTGCGACTGAATGCCGACCGTGTCATAACCAAGACCCACCGCGAAAACTGCTTGTGCTTTGGACAGATCAACGCCGGTATAGAGATGCGGCAACACCTCAGGGCCATCTCCCTCAGGCATCAGTAATTGCACATCGACTCTGTCCCCGCCTACACTGCGCACCAGATCATAGACTGGGAATATCGTGGCAGCGACATGCACTCGGGGCCCGGCAACAACACGATTCCCATACAGATCAATAGCCAGGAAAACAATCACCAGAACAATACCGACGATAGCAACGCGCATCCATGGCTTCTTGGTTGCTAGATACTTTTTCATAGAAATTATAGTAGCACAACTTACTCTGTTGTACCAACAGAAGCTCCATGCTACACTCTGGCCATGCTACTTATCAAATCACTAGCTGAGCCAGTGAGCGAGCGTGACGGGAAGCGTATTCTCGTGAGCTACTATTGGCCGGACGCCTCGCGAGCGTCGAGAATAGACACATGGCTTCGCGAACTAGGAAGTCCACTAGAACTTATGGCGAATTGGAAAGGGACGAAATACAGCTGGGAGATTTTCAAACATGACTATCTGAAACAACTGGCCGATCCGAAACTCCAGCCGGTCCTGGAAGCTCTCTACGAAGAGAGTTGCTACAATACCGTGAGCCTGCTCTGCCATTGCAAGAAGGACCTATACTGCCATCGGAAATTACTGAAGGAGTTTCTAGAAAACCGTTGAAAGAAAAAAGCTTGACTGCGAATGATCGTTATCAAGCTTTTTTCTAGCAACGAGTCGAATGGTAGCGGGGGGCGGAATCGAACCGCCGACCTCGGGCTTATGAGTCCCACGCTCTAACCAACTGAGCTACCCCGCCCCGACCAAAGGCCGGGGCGGCCCTTGGATCAATGATACTATTGGTCGTCCTATGGACGTTGGTAGCGGGAGGGGGATTCGAACCCCCGACCTCCAGGTTATGGGCCTGGCGAGCTGCCACTGCTCTATCCCGCGACGAAGGACTACCTAGTAGTCCTTTAACTTTTTCATATCCCTATGCACCTGTATGCGTTCCAATGCTTTCGCTTCTATCTGACGGATACGTTCACGCGTGACACCGAATTCCTGTCCGACCTCTTCAAGCGTATGCGCGACCCCATCGGTAAGTCCGAAGCGCATCGCAAGGATTTTCTGCTCACGCGGCGTCAGATCTCGAATAATGGAGAACACATGATCCTTCAGAAGCTGCAGTGAAGCAACGCGATCCGGCGTTATCGTTCGTTCATCTTCGATGAAATCACCGAGCGTCGAATCCTCATCATCTTCACCAACTGATGTCTCAAGCGAAACTGTTTCCTGTGAAATCTTAATGATATGCCTGATTTTGTCAAGGTCTTCGCCCATTTCTGCAGCAATCTCTTCAGGCAATGGCTCACGTCCAAGATCCTGTATCAAGCGGCGCTCGACTTGCTGAAAACGATTGATCGTCTCGACCATGTGGACGGGTATTCGGATCGTTCGCGATTGATCAGCAAGTGCGCGGGTTATCGCTTGTCGTATCCACCACGTGGCATAGGTCGAGAACTTATAGCCTTTGCGGTAGTCAAATTTATCGACCGCGCGGAACAGGCCAATATTTCCTTCTTGTATCAGATCGAGCAAGGTTAATGAGCGGCCCGTGAACTTCTTCGCGATAGAGACAACGAGACGTAAGTTTGATTCGACCAGCTTCTTGCGGGCCTCAGCATCACCCTTTTCCTTCAATTTCGCGTAAATAACTTCCTCTTCTTGGTTCAAGAGCGGCACCTTACCGATCTCACGCAGATACATTTGGATAGAGTCAGCCGAAATATCAGAGAGATCCATCCGTTTCTTGTCGCGAGCAATGCCGGCATCGCTGAATACTTTTCCAGTCCGATCCTCCTTGCCCATGTCCAGAATGCCGCCGTCTATCGAAACAACCTGCACACCCATGATATCAAGGTCATCCAGAAAATCCTCAAATTCTTCGATGTGATCTTCTAACTCAATGAACACTCGTACCAGCTCATTCTCAGTAACGAAGCCTCGTGACCTGCCTTTTTCTATAAGACGTTCAACCGATTGCGTATCAAGGGTTGTTCTGACGCGAGGACCTGCGAGTTTGAGTTTTTTCGAAGATACGCGTTTCGACTTTGTGCCCTTCACCGCCTTCTTTTTGACGGAAGGCTTTTTTTTCATCTGCATTTTTTTCTTTGCCATAGCTATCTGCTAACTCGTTTTTTGCTTAGTGCATTGTATGCCTGGAGCAGCGTATCCAAAGCGTCTTGATCACCCAGCACTTCCGCACGCTTGATAGCTTCAGTTAATTCCTGAAGTTGTGCGGTGTAGTAGGCGTGTATGACGAGGCTACGCAACCTCTCAAGCTCATGTAAGCGCTGCTCTGGGAGCAGGCTTCCATAAAATCGCTCTCCTTGGAAAACAAGTTCGCTCCAGCGACGCAACTCATCTGGCGATAGCTCGGAGCTTAGTTCAATAAAGTTCGGCAATTGGTTCTCAGTATACTGAACTATTATTTTCTTGTAAAGGTCCTGCAGGTCAGGCGACAGCATGTCCGGCTCAAGCTCATCGATCACCGCCCGTCCCATATCAGGATACTGGAGCATGAAGGAGATGAGGTGCTCCGAGAAAAATGCCGACCCTTTCTTCGAATCAGGACGAGGCGCTTCTTCCTGCAGAGGCTCTTGCTTCGTCTGAGGCGTCTCCACCATAGACCAGAGTATGCTTTCCTGCATCTGTAGCTTCTGCGCGAGCAAAGTCACATAATGAGCCTGCTCGATCTTGGTCTTCAACTTATTGATAATACTGACTATCCTCTGTGCCGCCAGCTTCTTATGGTCTGCGCGAGTCAGATCGACCCGCTTGAAAATCGCTTCGATATAGAAATCTACGACGCCGATGGAAGTCTTGATGGCTTGCTTCCAGAGTTCAGGATCTTTCAAAATGATATCCGCCGGATCCTTACCCTCGGTCAATACGATGACCTTCACATTCATATCCTGCTCCCACGCCAAGGTCACGCCCCGAAATACTGCCGCGGAGCCTGCCGAGTCAGCGTCAAATGCTAAAATAATATTATCGGTATAGCGTTTCAATACTTTCAATTGCTCTGAAGTCAAAGCAGTTCCTGAAACCGCGACCACATTCTCTATGCCGCAGCTATGCGACATAATGGTGTCCATATTACCCTCAACGATGATGGCATAGCCGAGACGTTTGATAGCATGCTTTGCTCTATCGAAGCCATAGAGCACCTGGCTCTTAGTATAGAGCTGCGTTGCCGGACTATTCACATACTTGCCCTGGCTGTCCTCTTCATCATAGGCGATATACTGCAAAGTACGTGCCGTGAAGGCGACGACCTTGCCCTGCGCGTCAGCGATGGGGAACATGAGTCGTCTCCGGAAGCGATCATAGAGCTTCTGCTCTCGGTTAATGACCAACCCAGCGCTCACCATATCTGCAACTGCATACTTCTTTTCTTGCAAGTACAGGTAGAGTCCGTCCCAGGAGTCTGGCGATAAACCAAGACCCCAGGCTGTAGCCATTTCTTTCGTTACACCGCGGCCCATAAGATATTCACGGGTTTTCTTCGCCGCAACACTATCCCCCGCGAGCTCACGGCTGTAGAACTCCTGCGCTGCTGCATTGATGTCATAGAGTATTTTCTTCTTACTTTGGTCCGGCGCTGTAAAGCCGGTCAATACTACTCCGGCTTTCTGAGCCAAAAGTTCGGCTGCCTCACGGAATTCCATGCCTTCATACTTTTGCACGAAGGTAATAACATCGCCACCCTCATTGCAACCGAAACAATGCCAGATCTGCTTGTCCTGACTGACCATGAATGAGGGGGTCTTCTCCTGGTGGAATGGACAAAGCCCTTTCCAGTTCATGCCAGCTTGCTTGAGCGGGATATAGTCACCGATGATCTGCTCAATAGCGAGTTTTGATTTGATTTCTTCAATGGGAGTCATGCCCGAATTCTACTTCCCTTTAAGGTTTTATGCAAAAAGTATATTGACAAATAACTCTTACAATCGTATAATGATTATTCATTTTCGTTCATCTCAATCCTGTATACAGGAAGAAAGGAAGGCGGGGAATACCGCAACAATGCGTCTGGGATACGGACCGTGTCAAAAAGGATCAAGGAGGAGTGACAGATGAAAGCTTCGGCAAGGGAGAAGGCTTCGGATACGACGTCGCGTCCGGTTCGCCGCAGCGAACCTGTCCAAACCGTCGAGACCGAAGAGGGTCGTTCCGGAATTCGCGCGGGCGAACTCGTACTGGTGGTCGAGACCGAGTGGAAGACGAAATTCCGCATCAAAGCGCATGACCCAATGTGGCGTATCGCGGGCAACGGAAAGCCCGCAGACGACGCCCTCCTCGGGCGCGAGATCGGGGATCTCGCTGAGCTCCCCCATCTGTACCGCAACTGGGAAATCCTCGACCGGGTCACCCCTGACGAGGAACGCTACGAATCTATGCTGAAACGGCTCGACGTCACTACCGGCCGCCTCGCCGCTGCCTGATCTTCCTTTCCTGCATAGCAGCATCAGTTTCTGAGGGTTCGAATCCCTCGAGGCACCGGGCGCACAGGGTCCAATCCCTTGCCCGGTGCTTTTGCTTTTACAGACAAAAGACCCCCTTACGGGGGTCTTTTTGAATTTCTGTACAGTTGCTTACAAGATCGCGTCCTTAGCTGCCTTTGCTACGCGGAACTTGCAGACAGTCTTAGCAGGGATCTGGATCTCAGCGCCAGTGGCTGGGTTGCGGCCCATGCGAGCCTTACGATGCTGCTTCACCAGCTTACCGATGCCAGGAATGGTGAATTCACCATTCTTCTTAACTTCGGCATAGGCCATATTCACCATGGTCTCTACCAGCATGCCGATGTCTTTCTTAGACATGCCAGACTTCTCTGCGAGGGCTGACATCATCTGTGACTTAGTCATCTTTGCCATAACGTTTTTTATGGTTTATTAATTAACCTAGGTATTATAGCACTTTTCGAGAGATTGCAAAGGGAGGATGTCAACAGGACGTAATTCAGTAGGACTTGGCGAAAACAGCAATGACCTTGGTCTGTACTCCTGTTCTAATGCACGTTCCGCCTTTGTAGGGCGATGCGAATGGTATACAACGTATCGTCGCCTTGGTCTCGGCTTTGATCTGCGCCTCATCGTCTGTCGTACCTGCCCAGGGCGCATACACCAGCTGTCCTTTCTCTATGGCCACCACAAAATCGTCGTACTTCTCGACGAAGACTGATCCTTCGGTGCGGCGCTTCAGTGCTGCCTCATAGAGCATCGTCTGCATATCTGCCAGATGTTTCACGACGCTTCCAACCAGCTCATCCAAAGCTACCTGCGACTTATCGCCCCTATTCCGACGGACGACCACTGCCTGCTTCTTCTCGATATCCTTCGGGCCAACCTCTACTCTGATCGGAACGCCACGCTTCTCCCAATAGTAAGTCTTTTCCCCGAAGGTCTGACCCTCGCGCATATCTACCTTTACCCTGATATCTGCCGCCATCAGCTGCTGCTCGATATGGCTAACGACATGCATGACGGATGAACGTTCGGCATCGCTCTTCGCGATCGGAATGATAACCACCTGTGTCGGAGCTATCTTGGGAGGCAGCATTAAACCTTTATCATCACTATGCGCCATGATCAGTCCTCCGATCATTCTGGTCGATACGCCCCAGCTAGTCTGCCATACATGCTTCTGGGTATTATCTTCGTCGAGGAATGTCACATCGAACACTTTCGCGAAATTCTGCCCCAAGTTATGCGACGTACCCATCTGCAAAGCTTTACCATCCGGCATCAAAGCTTCAACTGTATAGGTCCGCAGGGCACCGGCGAACTTCTCAGCTTCAGTTTTCTGTCCGGCGATGACCGGTATGGCTAGATACTGCTCAACGAAGAGGCGATACTCCTCTAGCATTTTTTTTGTCTCTGCCTCGGCCTCGGCTTCAGTGCGATGCGCAGTATGACCTTCTTGCCAGAGGAACTCAGTCGTTCGCAAGAACAATCGAGGTCGCAATTCCCATCGAACGATATTAGCCCATTGATTGATCAACATCGGCAGATCGCGCCAGGACTGTATCCAACGTGAAAATGAAGCATTGATGATGGTCTCTGAGGTCGGCCGCACGACCAATGGCTCGTCTAACTTCGCCCCGCCAGCATGCGTCACGATGGCAAGCTCAGGAGAAAAACCCTCAACATGTTCCTTTTCCTTGTGCAGATAGCTCTCAGGGATAAGCAGCGGGAAATACGCGTTCTCATGTCCGGTCGCTTTGATACGATCATCTAAAATACGCTGCATACGCTCCCAGATCGCATAGCCATATGGCTTGATGATCATCGAACCTTTGATCTCAGAATGCTCAGCTAAATCAGCGGCCGCAATGACATCTAAATACCACTGCGAGAAATCGTCAGCGCGTTTGGTAATGGATTGTGATGAGGTATCTTTGGGCATAGATAGGACTAAGTCTACACAAATCTCTGAAAAAATCCATTCTATGCGCCTGCTCGGGGTTCAGCTAGGTATCTTTGACCAAAAAACCTATACAACAAGCTTCTTCGACAGTTGCATCATACTTACTACAGAACGGCGAGTAAGGCTTCAAGCGCTGCTTTCTCAGTCGTCGCATGCGGATTCACCGCCCTCAGTTCTCGTAATACTGTATCAATTTTGCCGTCTATAAGAGTCCATACTGCTATATCTTTCGGCTTCAAACGCGCCTCGGCAGTATCCCATTCATATTCCAAATCTCCGATACGAGTAGTCGCGCCGGACTGATTTCCTGCGTTCAGCAGATCGAGGGAGTCTTGGGTAATGGTTTTGAATGAAGAAAGGTCACCAAGCGGTGATTGCTGAACGGAGCCAGGAGTGCTCGTGGCAGTCGGCTGCGCGGTCGTCTCTGGCATCTGAAGCGCTGCCTGTCGCACGTGATATCCAATAAGGCCGGCAATTACCAGCAGTGTAACCACGACCGCGGTCTGGAGCAGGCCGCTCCTGCTTTGATCTGCAACGATTTCTTCTCTGATCTCTTGTGTTGTTTCTTTATCAATACGATCTTTCTTCGAGATCGAAAGGTACGCGACAATGACCAGAATACCGCCCACAAAAATAAAGCTGGTGATCGTTGCGCCAAGTCCTAATCCGCCATACTTCGGCTGCTGCGAGAGGTAATCACCGATCGATGCGCCGAGGGGTCTGGTCAGAATATAGATGAGCCAGAATGAGAGCACTGGATTGAGCTTCAGTCGCCAGCCGATCGCGAATAGCGCGATGAGTCCCGCGATGATAAAGCCAGTGGTCGCATACCCAAGACCCAAACCTTCTGCCATGAGGTCGCCTGCTGCCGTGCCAAGTGCAAAGGTAAAGAGAATCGCGAGCCAATAAAACGCTTCGCGTCGTGAGGTAAAGATCGAATGGATCGAGAGCGTCTTCTCGAAATAATACCAAATGAGAAACGTGGCCGCCAAAAGAATGCTAAAAACGATGGTGCTCGTTTCAAGCGGCACACCGATTTTGTCCGTCAGGTTATCAGTCACCAGCGTTCCGAAAACACTAATAAACATAACGGAAAGCCAGTAGGTAACCGGAACATACTTCTTTGCCCTGAATTGGAAGAACAATGCAACGGCGAGCAGGACTCCGGTGATGATCGATGTACCGGTAAGCCCAAGGTTGAGGTTAACATTCAAGTAGTCAGCGGCTGTTTCTCCGACCGTGGTACACATAACCTTAATAAACCAGAACCAGAGCGTGATTTCCGGGACTTTATTGAGCATATGCGCCCATTTCCTATCAGATGACTGGAGAGCAGATGACATAGAATGTATCATAGCCCAAAAAAAATGATTTGTACAAAAAATCATTTTTTCACTTCCAATTTTTGACTAGGTTTTTCCTTGGTGGCTAATTTAACAAATCCGCCAAGTCCTTTAACAATTCTTTAAGATTAGAATCACAAATTTTTCTGGTTGCTGGAAAATTATTTTCGATATGATTTTTGTTCGTATGCGCAACAAAGTTATCCCTTTGATTAATGATATACTTGATCACTTCTTCCTGTTTTAATTCTTTATATTTTTGATCTCCCCGATATATTTTTTCGAAAGAAACTACCTCATCATTGGCGCCGTTTGTTCTATATTCTGTTTTATCGAATAATCCTGCAACCCGAATGATTAAATAATCTTGAATCATTCTATTCATAGCTCCAAGATGGTTTACATCGGCATTAGAACTGGGACTGAGTCCGGCGATGAGCCTCTTATTGACGCGACACAACTCGTCGAAGGCGAAGATACAATTTTGAAGAATATAATCCAAAATTGCCTTCTTTTCTCTTGCGGCGTCTAAATACGCTGGTGTAACTATCTCCTTATCCATATTATTTTTCATTGATGATTGCCTAAAACCTTATTCTATCGCCTCTAGGCTGAAGACAACAAGGCTCTGGGCGAGTCTCACTTTCTAGCCCTTTTACTGAGTACAAACTTTTGCGAAGGGCTTAGTTTTTTATCTGTGCGATGAGTGCAGCCAAGCCAACAACACGGGCGACGCATGCCTTCCTTAAGTTCTGAGATGACTCTGCTGACATGCTCCTTCCTCTTCTCTGGAGTTTTAACGAAGATAGTCCAGCAAATCCATTCATTGCGCGAAAGTGGCGTGATGTCTTCCCAGGCAGCCAATGCTTTTGGATCAGATGATAGAGCTTGCCGCAAGTCTGCTGGTAGCCCATGTGCGACGCCGCTGGAAATTGTTCTACTCATATAGGTATGTATAGCAAATCTCAAAATATTCAGGTCATCCGATACTAAGTATTCCTGGCGGAGAGTGAGGGATTTTCGCCTCGCGGCCGGCTGGCCGCTTCGTTGTCCAGGGGCAGCGCCTGAAGCTCTGCTCGCTCGCTTCAGTCGGCGCTCGATTGTTCGTCTTCACTCACATCTCGCTGCTGCCCGTTCGAATCCTTTACCTGACTATTGCTTTCTATACTCATCTTCAATGAGCCTAGAAAGCAATGGCGGAGAGTGAGGGATTCGAACCCTCGATACCTTGCGGTATACACGCTTTCCAAGCGTGCGCACTAGACCACTATGCGAACTCTCCCTGAAGCGCAGGGATTATAAAAAGACAGGAGCAGAAAGTCAATATACCAGCATAATGCTCTGGCGGCACTTTCTATTTCTTCACCAGACGATCGACTGAGACGATTTTTCTTTCATCGTCATCTGCGCCCAACGCAGGCAACACTTCTACTTCATTAGTCTCAGGATAGAAGGCATGAATAACGTGCTCTCCTTGCATACCTGTGACAAATACCGCTTCTTGCAAAGTGAAGCCCTTGAACTGCGTGACGGCGGCCTCCATCTCTCCATCCATAGCACCCTCCTTACCTTCTCGTGGATTACCAAGCTCCCCCATCATATCCTCCTGAAAATCTTTTTCTCCTTCATGCATAGTCTTGCAGTTATGTTCTCTTATTCATTGCGTTCAAAGCAACGGATGTCTTGATCACGGTATCAGGATTCAGGGATATCGAATCAATCCCTTCTTTCATCAAGAACTTGGCGAATTCAGGGAAATCCGACGGCGCCTGACCACAGATGCCGATCTTGCATTTATTCTTCTTAGCGGTTTTGATGACCTGCGAGATCATCCGCTTCACCGCATCATTATTTTCATCATACACCTTGCTAACCAACTCAGAATCACGATCAACCCCAAGGATGAGCTGCGTCAGATCATTGGAACCGATAGAGAATCCGTCGAAGAGCTTCGAGAACTGATCGGCGAGTATCACATTCGATGGTATCTCGCACATCACATAGACCTCGAGTCCGTCAACGCCCTGCTTCAAGCCATTGTCAGCCATAATTTTCAAGACTTTCTTTCCTTCATCGATGGTGCGGCAGAATGGTATCATCACTTTCAAATTCTTCAGCCCCATTACTTCTCGCACGCGTTTGATGGCCTTCAATTCTAGGACAAAGGCAGGGATATACGCAGGTGTATAGTACCTGCTCGCTCCACGCCAGCCAATCATCGGATTGCGCTCGTCGGTTGGTTCGAATTCGCGGCCGCCGATAAGCTCTGAGTACTCATTGGAGCGGAAATCCGCCAAGCGAATAATAACATCTTTCGGATAGAATGCGGCCGCGATGCGCGCGACACCATGAGCCAGCTTATCGATATAGTACTCTTTCTTGTCCTTATAGCCCACGGTCAAATGCGCGATCTGTCGCTTCGCCTTCGTATCCTTCAGCTTGTCGAAATGCACGAGCGCCAAAGGATGTATCTTGATCGCATTATTGATGATCAACTCTTCGCGAGCAAGACCCACGCCTTCATTCGGGATGAAACTGGTCGCGAAAGCCGTTTCAGGGTTCGCTACATTCATCATGATCTTCGTTCTGGTCGGCAGTTTGAATTTCTTCAGATCTGTTTTCTTGATGTCATATTTGAGCTTACCAGCATAGATATAGCCGGTGTCACCTTCAGCGCAGGATACGGTCACGGTCGAGCCATGCTTGATCGTATGCGTGCCATTAGTCGTGCCCACAACGCACGGGATGCCGAGCTCGCGGGAAACGATAGCAGCGTGACAAGTGCGTCCGCCGGAATTGGTAACGATAGCCGATGCCTTCTTCATGATCGGCTCCCAATCAGGGTCTGTCATCTCAGTGATCAGGACCTCGCCCTCATGGAACTTATCAATTTCATTCACGTCCTTGATAGTATTCGCCCGACCCATGCCGATCTTCGAACCGACCGAAGCTCCCTTCGCCAGGACCCTGCCTCGTTCCTGCAGACGATACTCTTCGAGCACGGCGGCATCTTTCCTAGATACGACGGTCTCAGGGCGCGCCTGAACAATATAGAGCTCGTCGGAAACGCCATCCTTGGCCCACTCCATGTCCATTGGCTTCTTATAGTGCTGCTCGATCTGCACGCCCCATTTCGCGAGCTGCAATACTTCAGTATCCGTCAATGCAAACTTGATCCTATCTTCCGGGCTTACCTGCATATTTTTCGTCGGCGCATTACCACCATGCGCGTAAATGAGTTTACGTACTTTTGATCCGAGTGTTTTGCCAACGATGGGCTTGAACTTCGTTTTCAGTAATGGTTTAAACACATAGTATTCATCCGGCGTGACTTCACCTTTCACGATATACTCGCCCAAGCCATAGGACGCATTGATGAGCACCGTATCACGGAACCCTGATTCAGTGTCGATCGTGAACATAACGCCAGAGCAAGCTTTATCTGAGCGGACCATCTTCTGCACCGTGATGGACAAGGCAATATCGAAATGATCGAAATGCTTATCGGTACGATATGAGATAGCTCGGTCAGTGAACAATGACGAGACGCATTTCTTACACGCATCAAGCACTGCATAGTCCCCGCGAATATTCAAATAGCTCTCCTGCTGTCCTGCGAATGACGCGTCAGGTAAGTCTTCTGCCGTCGCCGATGAACGGATAGCTACGTCGACATCATTCAACTGATAGAGCTTCGAGAGCTCATGATAATTCTTCAAGATTTCATTCTGCAGATCCTGAGGGAAAGTCGCTTTCAGTATCTCCTGCCTGACTTTATGACCGCGCTCTTGGAGATTATGGATGCTCTTAGTGTTCAAATCAGCAAGTATGGCCTTGATGCGACTTCGCAAGCCGGTCTCACGTAAGAAATAGTTATATGCCTGGGCCGTGACAGAGAAACCATTGGGAATGCGAACACCTTTCGGCGTCAGAAATTGGAACATCTCGCCGAGAGACGCGTTCTTACCGCCGACCAAGGGAATGTCCTTGATACCGGTTTCCTTGAACCACAGTATGTATCTGTTTTTCTTTTGCATGAAAGCTCCTTAGTTATTAAATCCCCAATTTCTTGACCCAGTCACCCAAAAAAGGAACGCTCCAGTACTGTCCTGCGAGCGCTGCCCGAATACCGAGGATGGAGATGATGACGCAGGCGATGATGACCAGTGGAGCGAAGAATAGAAACACGAAGCTCAACAGCTCTATGACGAACAAGGCGACACCCTGCTTCGCATGAAACTGTATGAATGAGGAGTCTTTTTTGAAGAGCAGCGGATACAGCGACAATACCCAGACATACGATAATGCCGCTGTGAAGCGCTCATGCTCCGGCACATTCGCCACTTTCACTTTGGATGTATTTTTCATACTGTTTGTTTGATTAGTTTTAATTTAGTTGTTAGATGCTGCACGATATACCACATGGCCAGCGCGAGAATGGTGCTGTCCAGCGGTTCGACGACCATATTGATGAATGCCCAGAATGATGGCTCGCCGATGAAGCGAAGTAGCGCGAGCAGGATGCCTGAAACCAGCCCGAGCCAGATGAAGACAGATCGAAATGCAATACGATCATCACGAAACAGTGAACGATGCCAGGCATACGCTGCCACCAGCAAGGTACCGGCCCTCAAGACATACGACATGCTATATATCGTGCGCGGAGTCCAGAACCATTGTATGCCCATCCGCTGCGCAACTATGTCACACAGCATCAGTATGAGTATAAGACCGAGCGCGGAGAGGCTCCATGAACGAGGCTTCTCTGCCTTAACCTCAGGAGTTGCCGCTACTACTGGCGCCTCCTGCGGTTTCTCGTTCGACGCATCCGCCATCTCATCGACCTCATACATCTCTTGATCCGGGGTCTGGACAGCTACTTGTCCGCCATCATCGTCATCACCAAACTCTTCTTCTACCTGCTCATCTTCAGAGGGCTGAGGGGTATCCTCATCTTCATCGTCCAATTTCGGCTCATCCTCACCTTCGGTCGGAGCTAGGTAGGGATTGAATTTTTTCTTTTTGTTATCTTCGTCTGGCATAATTGTTACAACATCAGTATAGCACAAAGTAAAGAGACTCCCTAGGGAATCTCTTTATCATGTTTCTTACTAGTATACCTTTGCCTTCGAACAATGCTGCTACAACGCAGCTCGATCACATCATCCCGCCCATACCACCCATGCCTGGCATGCCACCGCCCATACCTCCGCCGGCCGGCTTCTCTTCTGGCTCATCAGTAATAGCTACTTCTGTTGTTAAAAACATACCTGCGGCTGAAACGGCATTTTGGACAGCTGTTCTTGCAACTTTAGTAGGGTCGACAATTCCTCGTTCTACTAAATCATCAAAATCGCCAACACTAGCATCGAACCCCCAATTTTGATACCTCTTATCAATTTTTCCGTCTGCGTCTTGATATTTTTCTAAGATTTTTACAGCAACAGAGCCACCATCATGTCCTGCATTATTAGCAATAATTATTGTTGGGTATCCTAGCGCCTGAGACAGCATCCTATGAGCAATCTTTTCTTCTTCCTCCGTAGCATCTTCCGCTGCTTTTTTAAGCGATGAAATAGCTCGTATAAATGCCACTCCGCCACCAACAATAATACCCTCTTCAACAGCAGCCTTTGTGGCATGCACGGCGTCATCAATGCGATCCTTCATTTCCTTCATCTCAGTCTCGGTCGCGGCACCAACCTTGATGACCGCAACACCGCCGGATAGCTTCGCCAAGCGCTCCTGCATCTTCTCACGGTCAAAATCAGAATCAGTCATCTCGATAGCTTTCTTGATCTGCTTGATACGCTCCTCAATGGCCGACTTCTCGCCTTTGCCATCGACGATAGTAGTGACATCCTTGGTCGCAATGACCTTCCGCGCTTCACCCAGCATATCTACCGTCGCATTGGCAAGTTTCAAGCCGATCTCTTCAGAGATAAGTCGAGCGCCGGTCAGCGTGGCAATGTCGCCGAGCATCTCCTTCTTCCGATCACCGAAGCCTGGAGCCTTCACTGCAAGTGTATGGAAAGCGCCGCGAAGCTTATTGAGCACCAATGTTGCCAATGCTTCGCCTTCGATTTCATCAGCAATGATGACCAGCTCCTTCTTGCCGCTCTGCGCCAATGACTCGAGCAACGGGAGTAGCTCCTGTAGGGACGAGATCTTTTGGTCCGTAACCAGAACCAGAGGATTCTCATAGACCGCTTCCATACGATCGGGGTTTGTCACCATATAGTGCGACACATAGCCCTTATCAAATTGCATACCTTCAACGACCTCTTTTTCGATGCCGAAGCTCTGAGACTCTTCAACCGTAATAACGCCATCATTACCAACCGCTTCCATAGCTTCAGCAATGACCTTACCGATATGCCTATCATTAGCAGATATTGAAGCAACTTGTTGAATTTCAGACTTATCTTTTATCTCGCGACTCAGCTCCTTAAGTAGATCTGTTACTATAACCACGCCTTTATCTAAATATTTCTTTAATTTAAGGGGATTGACTCCAGCAGCTAAAGCCTTCAATCCTGAATCTATTATTGCTCTTGTTAAGACTGTTGCGGTAGTCGTCCCATCTCCTGCTATATCTGCTGTTTTTGATGTAGCTTCCTTTATTAACTCCGCCCCAAGATTTTGAAATTTGTCTTTCAGTTCAATTTCTTTTGCAACAGTAACACCATCCTTTGTAACGGTAGGCGCACCGAATCCTTTATCAATAGCTACATTCCTACCTTTTGGCCCAAGGGTGACTTGAACCGCGTCTGCCAGCTGATCCACGCCGCGCTTCATCGCGGCACGTGCTTCTTCGCTAAAAATTATTTTCTTTGCCATACTGGTTAGATAGATAAATTATTCAATGACTGCGAGTACATCTTCGCCGGCCAAAATTTTATACTCTTTACCATCGATCTTCACTTCTGAACCGCCATACTGACTATAGACAACCTTGTCTCCGATCTTCAAGTTCAGCTTCTGTATACGTTCGCCATTCCCAATAGCGATCACTTCACCCTCGGCCTTATTCTCTTTATCGACTGATTCGGGCAAAATAATACCTGATTTAGTCACCTCTTCTTTCGGCGTAGGCTTCACGACTATTCGATACCCTAGTGGTCGTAACTTCATAGGTTCTCTACATTAGTGCTATTAATAGTATGATTAGCACTCATATATTTCGAGTGCTAGCTTCGGTATTGTATGTAAAATAGATAGTGGTGTCAAGAAGTTCGCTAAAAAAAGGCATATATTGACAAAAATGAATAAAAATGGTAATATCTAAAGTTACGCAGTACCTTGATAGCACATCAAAAAAGGCCTAAAAACCTTTCAAATATAGTAGGAGCGACTCACCTTGCTCTAACTCGGACGCTTCGCGCGTCATATCGGAGGTAGGTAGTATGCTGAACATGGCGTTCTTGGTCGCTGTCTCTTTCTTTCTCCTCGCTGCCTTTCTGGCCGCGGGGCAAAGACTGTTCACGTCCGTCCAGATGCACGACAAGGGCTTCAAGAACGGCTTCCCGTTCGTCCGGCACTCGGCGATGTGGGGCAATTTCATCCTCATCCCGCTGGCCGCCAGCATCATGTGGAAGTACGCCCCCCAGTGGACACCGGAACAGATCGGCGAGAACCTTCTGTACGGAACGGTGATCTCCATCGGACTGCACGTCGTGTGGTCGCTGATGACAGACCGACAGGAACACATCTGCTCCCCCGGCCTGAACTTCACGGCTTCGGGCCTGGTGAATGCGTTCCACCTGACAGCGGTCGTGACGATCGCCCTCTTGTTCTACAGGCACACCAGCCACGTGGACCCGCAGGACGCTCGAATGGTGACCGGCCTCTTCATGGTGTATCTCCCTCTCGCCAACGCTTTCGTCGGCAAGATGAAGAGCGGCAAGTTCGACGCCCCCGGCGTGATCGGCACTCTCGTGCTCATGGCGCTGCTCGGCTTCGCGCATTCCCGTCTGTAATCCACCTGATGACTGAACCGAGCGCGCCTTCGAAAGAAGGCGTGCTTACAAGGAGATTCGATGCACAAGTTTCTGACCATGCTGACATGCAGCTTCGCCGTCATACTCCTCGTGGGCTGCGGAGACAAGAAGGCGAAGGAGGACGAGCATTGGGATCGCGCAAGACTGTCCTCGAACGACCCGCTCGGCGAGTCGACAGTACTCGCAATCTACCCCGATGAGATCCCATTCTCGGGGTATCAACTCATCTACGTTCAGTCGGCCAACGGAGATGAAAAGGGAAGGATGATCAACTCCGTGGAGACGATCGCAACGTCCCTCAAGGTCAAGGTCGGTGACCATGTGCTCATCCGCGAGTACAAGGTCACCAAGCCGGAGAGGGCACAATTCCGGATCGTACCGGCTGAGAAATCCGAACCTGCAGAGCCAAAAGCAAGCGCAGACCAGCTCAACTACGAGCGCGTCGTGAGGGTCGTAAGTATCGACATGCGTTACGATGCCAAGGCACGAGCCGAACGGATGCAAGGCCTCGAAGCGGAGCGCCTGCTCAGTGAGGCCAACGAAAAAGCAAAAGAGGCGGCAGCTGAAGCTGCTAAGGCTGCCGAAGCAAAGCCTGACGACGGCAAACCCAAGTAGTCGGGACACTATAGCTCGTCCCCCGCCGTCGCGCGGAACGCGATAATCAACACCCATTTCTCTCAGCAGCAATGCTGAAGCGGAGATGGGTGTTTTGCTTTTCTAATAATTTACTTTTGAGTATTCGCGGCTAGTCCGAGAGTCAGCCACCAGATCGATTGTCCGATATACTGCGTCCATAAGAAATGATCGAATAAACCCATGAACGCTACAACGACGATGAGTGAGAAAAAATACTGCTGCTGCACATTGGTTCTTTGCTCATGCCAGGCTTTCTTCAGTAATGCTATGCATAAACACAGAAAGAGCAGGATCCCGATGATCCCTATTTCAAGAAGCGCCAGGATGAAGGCAGTATGCGTTGGCTGATAGGTATAGACCGGTAGTGAAGGAAATACTTGCGCGAGTTTCGGCACATACTCTCCTAAACCGATGCCCCAGAGCAGATTGCCGGGCGTGAAAAATACCGCAGCCTGTTCATAGGACGCTATTCTCTCGTCAGTTGAGATTTGTTCTAAACGAGCATTGCCCATCAGATCATCGCCGCTCGAGAGCAGGAATCGTTGTGTCCATGCTCCTGAACTTACGATATTGAAAACGATGAAAATGAAAAGACAATAGACGCTGATATGAATAAGTTTTCGGAAAAGACGCTGCTCTTGTATGAGATAGCTATAGATTAACCAGCAGAACATGAGCAGCCCTGCTTCGATCAACGCTGCTCGTGAAAAGGTTATGAGAATTCCGGAGAATATGAAAAGCAGCGGGAAGAGGCGTTCCAAAATAGTATGCCACGCTGCTTGCGTCGAGGAGCTTCTATCCTGAAAGAATCGATACAGAGCAAGGGCAAAGCTCAGGACCAGAAAACCTCCCAGGATATTCGGATGCGGCAAGAGGCCATACGATCGCAAGATCCTGCGCCCATTGATGATAACGACAGACTGTCCTGCTACTTCAGGCGCATGTTCAGCAACTCCCGCTATAGTAGAGGGTCCTATGTATTGGGCAATGAAAAATTTCCACGCGATGAGCGTTTGCAGTATCCCGCTTGCGACGCTTGCCGTTATAAGCCGTGACCTATCCCAGAGCGCAGCAATGAGAAAGTAACCAAAGGTCAGGAGCAGCATCAAGCAATAATAAAATCCCAGATCATGATCAGGTTGAAACAAGACTAATAAGAGAAGCCACGCGACGAGATATAGTCCTGATCGTTGGACCTTGAATGGAAAACCCTTTTCCCGAAGCAGCACGACGACTGCAGTAATCAGGAACACCGAACTCGCATAGATACCAATGACCCCATACTCATAGCGTTGACCATAGAGTAGATGATACGCGAAGATCCATCTCGCCTGCCAGGGCATGAGCAGGATAGCCAGGGTACAGAGTGTATCCAGCGTGATACCGCGTCTAAGCATAGGCCCGAATATGTTCATGCCATTTCTTTACTACTTCGTGGCGATTATCTTTGTCATGAAACTTCAGCATCTGATCCGAGATGATCACCCGCGAATCGATATTCGCGATCGATTTCAGCCGCTCAGGCAAGATGCGAAGCTGTAAATTACAGTACCATTCATCGAAATAGCCATTGAAGAAAGGCCACGTGATGAACTCAATGCACGATTGTACCTTCCAGAGCCATTCCGGACAGAACACCTCATGCACGAACTGCTGCTCGAACTGGGCGTTCGGCAGATACTTTGCGAGCCACCTATTCGCCTTGAGCAGATCCGAGTAGAGACCATCCGGATCATAGATCGGCAGTATACTCGCTACATAGTACTGAAAGACAATATCGTCTGGTCCGAAGGATACTGGCTCAAGATCCAATGCGTCTTCCGTGACGAAAAAACTCAGACAGAATCTGTCTTTGGACACGTCCCCGTCAGGACGCTGCCGTAATACTTTCAGGAAGCCTGCCGCACAGAGACGTGTCAGCCAGATATATTGCTTCTTCGCGACGATGAAGAGATCGATATCACTACTTGCCTTCACATTACCCATCGGCAAGGAGCTAATCAAGGCAATCATCCTGATCCAGGGAAACCAACGCAACCAGGTAACCATACGCACTGCCTTGCGCATTTGATGATCAACCCGATCATTGCGACGCTTACGTTCAGCTATCAGAGCCTCACGTCCTTTGAGACAATAGAAACCTTCCACAACTGAGATCTGCGACCGGAGCCGTTCGCTCTGCTCAAGTGCCTCTATGACCCTACTCAGGCTCCGCTCGGCAGCAGGCAACTCCGGATGATAGAGATACTTCCACAGTTCCGTCGCGGTCAACGGATACTCGAACATATCGAAATATGCGAGTGTTTTCAGCAGTGAAGCTTCCAGCGCGGTTCGTTGCATAGTGCCATTATGATAGCACCGCGCCCCGTAGAAACAAAGGCACCCCACCAAGTTAGCTTGATGGGGTACATGCCTTAGAAGGAACGGCGCACGAAGTCGAGCAATGGCTGGGCCCGATGCCAGATGTCAAAAACGAAGAGCTTGACCTGAAAGGGCGCCTGGCTGACCGAGCCCCTCTCTTTCGGAGGTTCGGCAACAGCGTCCTCGCCGACTCGCCGGGTTTTGCCGAAGAGACCGAGCAATGATCCGACGACCAAACCTGCGGCGGTGATGCCTACCAGCACGAAAGTGGCCTTATGCTTTTCCACGCAAGTACCCCCCTGTCCTCGGCGGACGAATGAAGCATCAGGTGCCAAAACTCTCGAAGATCTCGTCGCAGAAGCGGCAGAACCGCATGAACCAGCCAATGACCCGATGATGGAAGGTGAAGACGAAGCACAACGTGACAAATAATACCCAGACGGTATGCTCAAAAATCCTTTCTCTCGTCATGATCCGCTCCTTTCAGCCGAGAGAAGATGGAAGGTACAACTCGAGAATTGAACTCTACTCTAGCTTAAGTATTTCTTCAAGTATTTACCGGTAAAAGACTTCGCGACTTTCGCGACATCTTTCGGCGTACCAAAAGCAATCACTTCGCCGCCCTTGTCACCACCCTCAGGTCCGAGGTCGATGATCCAGTCGGCGCACTGTATCACGTCAAGATTATGCTCAATAATGAGGACCGTATTGCCCTTATCGACGAGTCTATTGAGCACCTGCAGCAGCCGCTTCACATCAACGAAATGCAACCCCGTGGTCGGCTCATCTAGAATATACAAAGTTTTGCCTGTCGAGCGTCTCGAGAGCTCGGTCGCGAGCTTGATGCGCTGCGCTTCACCGCCGGACAAGGTAGTCGCTGACTGCCCGAGCTGTATATAGCTGAGACCAACCTCATCCAATACCTTCAATTTTGAATAAATGTTGGGAATGTTCGAGAAAAAGTCTTTCGCCTCCTCCACTGTCATCTTCAGGACATCGGAAATATTTTTTCCCTTATAGTGTATCTCCAACGCCTGCTGGTTGTAGCGAGCACCGTGGCACTCTTCACATTCAACATACACATCCGGCAAGAAGTTCATCTCGATCTTCACCAAACCATCGCCCTGGCATGCTTCACAGCGGCCGCCCTTCACATTGAAACTGAAGCGTCCAGCCTTATAACCGCGTATATTCGCTTCCGGGAGCATCGCGAACAGATCTCGTATATAGGTAAAGACTCCCGTATAGGTCGCGGGATTCGATCGTGGCGTACGGCCAATGGGCGACTGATCAATATCAATGACCTTGTCGATATTGTCTAAGCCGTCTATCTTCTTATGCTTGCCCGGCTCATCCTTCGCTTGATAGAAATGCTTCGACAATGCCTTCGCGAGAATGTCGACCATCAAGGTCGACTTTCCTGAACCAGACACACCGGTCAGGCATACAAATTTACCCAACGGAATACCGACATCGATATGTTTCAAATTGTTCTCAGAGGCTCCGTAAATATTGATATACTTGCTGTTACCGACTCGATACTTCTTCGGCAAATCGAGCTTCAGCTTGCCAGCTAAGTACTGACCCGTGAGCGACTTCGAATGTTTCTTCAATTGCTCCGGCGTGCCTTGTGCGACCACTTCGCCACCATGCTTGCCAGCGCCAGGACCTATGTCAACGACATAGTCAGCTTCCATGATAGTATCGTGATCATGTTCAACCACGATGACTGTATTCCCGAGGTCCCGCAATGCCTTTAAGGTAGCGATGAGCTTATCATTATCACGCTGATGCAGTCCGACTGATGGTTCGTCGAGAATATAGATGACGCCGACGAGCGATGAGCCGATCTGGGTCGCGAGGCGAATACGCTGCGCTTCACCACCGGACAAGGTCGCTGAACCACGATCGAGGGTCAGATACTCAAGACCGACATTCTTCAAGAATTGCAGCCGCGCCTGTATCTCCTTCAGAATCTGGAACGCGATCTTGGTCTCGCGCTCGGTCATCATCTTCACCAACTGCTTGAAGAACGCTCCCGCGTCAGCAATGGTCAGATTAGAAACTTGCGCTATATTCTTATCATCGATCAATACCGACAGGACTTCCGGCTTCAGTCGTTTGCCTTCGCATTTCGGGCAGAGATACACCCGCATATACTTCTCAATCTCACTGCGGATATAGTCCGAGTCGGTCTCACGGTAGCGACGTTCGAGATTTGGAATAACTCCTTCATAGGTCGTAGAAAAATCACCCTGGAAGCGTTCACCATCGATATCGATGGTATAGACATCTTCACCAGTACCGTTCAGGATGACATCCAGCTGTTTCGGCGTGAGTTTTGAGACCGGAGCATTCATAGAGAACTTGTACTTCTTCGCGGCGGCAGTTAGCATTTTCATATACCAGCCTTGCGATGAAGCTGTGCGAGACCAGGGACGAATAGCGCCTTCAGCCAATGTCAGCTTCTTATTCGGTATAACCAGATCAGGATCGACTTCTAATTTCGTGCCTAAGCCGGAGCAGGCCGGGCAGGCGCCGTGCGGGCTGTTGAATGAGAAGTTACGCGGCTCGATCGGCGGCAAGCTAATACCACAGAAGGCACAGGCGAAAGCTTCGCTCATGATCGTATCCTCGCCGCTGTCATTCTGGCGTATGAGTACCATGCCATTGCCAAGATCTAAGGCGGTCTCAAGCGAAGATGCCAGGCGCTTCTTCACCTCATCGGAACCATTGAGATCTATGCGATCGACAACCACATCGATCGAGTGCTTCTTCTGCTTATCCAGATTCTCCTTGAGCGCTTCGTCCGTAGGCATGATATCTCCATCGAGACGCACGCGCGCATAGCCAGCTTTCTCCACTTGCAACAAGGTCTTCTTATGCTCGCCTTTCTGATCCTTGATCATCGGCGCTAAAATCATCATCTGAGTTCCTTTCGGGTGATCCAGGATGACATCAAGCATTTGCTTCTGCGTCTGCTGCTTCACCGAACGGCCGCATTTCGGACAATGTGGCACTCCGATGCGCGCATAGAGTAGTCGTAAATAATCGTAGATCTCAGTGACCGTACCGACCGTCGAGCGTGGATTTCTGGAGGTCGACTTCTGATCTATCGAGATGGCCGGCGACAATCCGTCGATCTGATCCACATCGGGCTTGTCCATTAACCCCAAGAACTGGCGCGCATAGGCGGACAATGATTCTACATAGCGACGCTGGCCTTCGGCATAGATCGTGTCGAAAGCGAGCGATGACTTCCCAGAACCAGAAAGCCCCGTGATAACAATAAACTTATCACGAGGCAACTCGAGTGAGATATTCTTGAGATTGTGCACCCTGGCTCCCTTGATGACGATACTATTGGACATGCTCGTTGGGAGTAAAAAATATAAACTAGCGGACAGTATACTGCTAGTCGCCTATCTCGTCAACAGTAGCCCAAGAACAAAAACTCATTCGATTGTTAAAAAATAACAAAAAAGCTACACTTTTCGAATGAAACCGAATCTAACCAGTCTGCCACCATCTCCTGGCATCTATCGCTTCTATAATGCAGAAGGGCTGCTCATCTATATTGGCAAAGCAAAGAACCTCAAAAATAGGGTCCGTTCTTATTTCGTGAAGGAAGCTGAACTCTCGCCTTCCAAGCAGCAGATGGTACGGGAGATTAAGGACTTCGATGTTATCGCGGTGCATTCAGAAAAAGAAGCTTTGCTACTGGAAGCAGGGCTCATCAAGAAGTATCAACCCAAATACAATATCGTGCTCCGTGATGATAAAACCTGGACCTATATCGTCATCACGAAAGAACCGTTCCCGCGCGTCATGACCAGCCATGGCAGGAAGATTATGAAAGGCGAGTATTTCGGTCCGTATACATCGGGCAATGCAGCTCGTACCATAGTACGGCTGATACATCGCATCTTACCCTTACGCACCTGCAAGCGCGATCTCTCGAAACTGCCGAACGGCATTGTCTGCATGCAGTACCACCTCGGCAATTGCCTAGGGCCGTGTGAGAAGAAGATAGGCGTGAATGAGTATGATGTTCTGATCGAGAAAGCGCGACGGATCCTCCGCGGAGAAGGGAAGTACATCATTGATGAACTGCGGAAAGAAATGACCAACTTTTCCCGGACGAATCACTTCGAACAAGCTGCGGTCTTACGGGATAAGATCAAGGCCTGGGAAAATGTCTATGAACCTCAGAATGTTATTTCGCATGAACAGTATAATCGCGACATCATCGGGATCGTGCGTATCGACACGAAAGTCGTCATCACAGTCCTGCAGATCCGCCGTGGACAGATACAGGATAAGCTTAGCTACCTGATGGACAATACACTGGCTCTAGAAAAAGATGAGCTACTCGAATCATTTGTACTGCAATACTATGCGCCGCCGGCCCTGAAGCCCCAAGAGCTCCTCGTGCCACTTACTCTCAGCGCTGTGGCCGTAAAAGCTTTGGCACCATTGATCATCCGCACACCTCAGCGCGGTGCCCAGAAAAAATTCCTCGACATAGCAGAAAAGAATGCCGCTCTCTACTATCACACTGCGACCAAGACCCGCCCCCTGCCAGATCATGTATACCGCGTCCAGGAGATACTCGGACTTACACAACTCCCGCGACGTATCGAGGTCTATGATATTTCAAACATACAAGGGAGCTTCGCCGTCGGGGCCATGGTTGTCGCAATCAATGGCGTTCTGAAACCATCCGAGTATAAACGTTTCAAGATCAAGACCGTGAAAGGATCGAATGATGTCGCCATGATGCGCGAGATGCTACAGCGCCGCAGCAACCATCCAGAATGGGGCGAACCAGACCTGATACTCCTTGATGGCGGCAAACCGCAGTTGCATACCGTATATCCTATACTCTTACCTGCCTGGAAAGAGAAAGTCGCGGCTCTGGCAAAACGACAAGAAGAGCTTTTCATACCAGGACGGGCAAAGAGCATACAGAAATCAAAGAGTGATCCGGCCATCCTTTTCCTCAGGAAACTACGCGACGAAGTGCATAGAAAAGCCATTGGTTACTATCGATTAACGCATAAAAAGAATTGGAAAAAGTAGCTTGACCACTACTCTCACCAAAGGTACAGTGATTTCAGGTTCATTCTCACGAGGAGGAAAGGTTCATGACACCGGAAGAGCTCCAAAAACTGACATCCGAAGAGATTCGGAAGCGCTACGGCCCAACCAAAGAAGAGGCGAACGAAGCCGCCGAGGATGCATACTATGCCCAACTCGGCGAAGAGATCGAGCGACACCCGATCGGACATCCGCGCAAACGAAGAGGATCCTAATTTCTGAGGGCCCTTCGGTTCTACAGAAAGACCATCGTACACACGGTGGTTTTTTCTTTGTGAATAACGCGCCGGAGCGAAGCACAGGCGCAATCAAAATAAAAGGTCCATAGCAACGGACACCACACACTCCGTAGGAGAACGTGCCAGGGCAGGGGGCGCAGGGACGAGCTTCGTAACTCTGAGTCCCTGGCCCCCTGCCGCTCCGCCGCGGAGGCGGTAATGAATAAAAAACTAATGGATTTTATACATGAGCATTGACAGTCTGAACAAAACCTGCTACTATAGCTTCATTGTGAGTTTCCTATGAAATTGACGATTTATATACTACAAGTTGTAGTTGCAGTGTTGTTAATCACGCTCATCTTGGTCCAGCAGAAAGGCGCTGGCCTCGGGATGGCTTTTGGCGGTAGTTCGACCATTTACCGCACGAAGCGGGGCGCTGAGAAGATCATCTTCCGTGCGACCATCGTGCTTGCAATACTCTTCCTGGCAATATCATTTGCTCATCTCTTTGTTAGTTAATCATTTACATAAACCCTATCAGCTTCATTTCTGGGGTTTGGTCTAGAGCCAAAAAGCTTCTTTTGTTTTGGAAGAAGTCCGAAAACAAAAAACCCCTTCCTACAACCCATGAACAGCTGGATCTGCATATGCTCCAGCGGCTTCAGTCGCGCAGACTCCCATCCCTTGGCCAACTCCGATACCTGCCGAGGCTTCTCGACACGAAGCAGAAAAGAATCGTTGGTTTGAATGTGCTGATCGCCACCATAGCGTTCATCGCGCTCATCATCCGACTCTGGTTCCAGATAACAGTGCCCGTCCCTGCCATCGGCGGCTCCTATGCTGAGGGACTTATCGGCGAGCCTCGATTCATCAACCCGCTCTTGGCTCCTGGCAATCACGTCGATCGGGATCTCAGCTCGCTTGTATTCTCCGGCCTGATGCGTACTGACACCGACGGTTCGCTCGTTACGGATCTCGCGAAAGACTATAGCGTGAGCCCAGACCAAAAAACATACACCTTCACATTACGCGATAACCTTGTCTGGCATGATGGCGAGACTCTGAATGCCGATGACATAGTCTATACGATCACTTCGATACAGGATCCTGCGTTCAAGAGCCCGCTCCGCGTTAGTTTCGCGGGCGTCCAGGTGAATCGCATCGACGATAAGACCATTTCATTCACCTTGCAGCAACCATTCCCCTCATTTCTGTCGACCATGACCGTCGGTATCATTCCACAGCATCTGTGGTATTCCATACCACCGAGCCAAGCAAGCCTTGCCGAAGCCAATATCCGGCCAATAGGCTCAGGTCCCTACTCTTTCAAAACGCTTACCAAAGATACCGTTGGTACGATTCGCAGTATCACGCTTGAACGCAATACGAAATACTATGGGCAGGTACCATCCATCAGCGAATTGACCTTTAAATTCTATCCTGACTTTGATACTGCCCTGGATGCTTTGAAAAATAAAAATGTCGACGGCCTTGGCTCTGCCCCTTTAGAGTATAAAGATGACCTGGAGAAGATTCATTCCGTACAGCTCAAAAACCTCGTCATTCCGCAGTATAATGCGCTCTTCTTCAATCCTGAGAAGAACCCCGTACTGAAAGATACGGCTATCCGCAAAGCCTTGGCCCTAGGGATCGATCGCGACCGCATCGTTCGTGAAGCGATACAAGGCAGCGGCAATGTCGTAGACACGCCTCTCATCCTGAGTGCAGCGACTCCGGATGACGGACGGGCGCATTATGCCTATGACCCTACCAGCGCGAACAGCATGCTCGATGCTGCAGGCTGGAAACGCACCGCCACCAGCACAGTACGCATGAAAGACAAGGCGCAACTCAATATTGCGCTGACAACCAGCGATCAGCAAGAGAATGTCACTGCTGCGAATATCATCAAAGAGAACTGGGAGGCGCTGGGTATCAACGTAGACCTGCAGGTAGTCGATAAAACAAAAATAAAAAAGGATCGCATCGAACCGCGAGACTATCAAGTATTGTTGTTCGCCCAGATCCTCGTATCGAATCAAGATATGTACGCCTTCTGGCATTCCAGCCAGGATAAGAATCCGGGCAATAACCTCTCGGTACTTGCCAATAAGGATATTGACGCGGCATTGGAGCAACTGCGCGCTACTACCGATCCTGCCGCGCAGCAAGCGCTCTATCAAAAATTTGAAACTAAACTAACCAACGAAGTGTTCGCGATATTCCTCTACAACCCGACCTATCTGTACCCTCTCGGTAAAGATATTCAGGGCGCAGATGATCTACAACATATCGCGACGCCTTCAGATCGTTTCAACGGCATCACTCATTGGTACGTTGCGACGAAGCGGCAACTGAAATAGCGGCCGCTACAATCTAAGAAGAAAGAAACACAGTATGGTACCAGCACGAAAACCACAGCGGCGTCTCAGCCGAGGCGCCCGTCCCATGGGTAGACACCGAATGCCTATCCGTAAACCGCATCCTGACGACATCATCATCGATCGCAATCCACGCGCGCTCGCGAATGACGGCGTCGTCCGCATCATTCCCTTAGGCGGCGTCGAGGAAATCGGCCGCAACATGACCCTCATCGAGTATGGTCATGACATCCTTATCGTCGATATGGGTCTCCAATGGCCCGAGGAAGATATGCACGGGATCGATTATATCATTCC
The DNA here is from genome assembly GCA_964422585.1 of uncultured Gammaproteobacteria bacterium. Lineage (GTDB taxonomy): Bacteria > Patescibacteriota > Patescibacteriia > UBA1558 > 2-01-FULL-52-15 > CAYRBH01. Next base: position 39,692 of record CAYRBH010000004.1, on the reverse strand, counting down.
GAACATCGAATACCTCAAAGGCAAAGAAAAAAATATCCGCGGCGTGATCATCACGCATGGCCACTATGACCATATCGGCGGCATACCGCACCTGATCCCGCGACTTGGAAATCCTACTATCTACGGATTACCCTTGACCCTAGGCATCATTGCGAAACGTCAAGAAGACTTCAAAACAGCCCCTTTGAACCTCAAGGCTATAGATCGAGAGACTATTTTGAAGCTGGGCAGCTTCCGCGTGACCTTTTTCGGCGTGAGCCATAATATCCCCGATTCTATGGGAGTGGTCATCGAAACGCCGTTCGGCAAGATCGTACATACCGGCGACTTCAAACTTGATCCAAGTTATTCAGGCGATCGACCAGCTGAGATCGAAAAAATCAAGAAACTCGGCGATGGTTCGGTCCTCATCCTCCTGCAAGATTCGACCGACGCGAAAAGTCCAGGTCGACAGCTCACTGAAGGTGAGATCCAAACCAACATTGACCAGATCTTGGCTGATGCGCCAGGCCGCGTTATCGTCGGCACCTTCTCCTCGCTGATAGCCCGTATACAGCAGATCATCTGGGCAGCAGAAAAACTGAACAAGAAAGTGGTCATCGAAGGCTACAGTATGAAACGGAACGTGGAGCTTGCCCAAGCGCTCGGCTATATGAAAATGAAACGCGGCACAATCATCAGCAATAAGGAAATGGCCGACTATCCGAGCAACAAAATTGTCATTATGTGCACCGGAGCACAAGGCGAAGATCGGGCCGTGCTCATGCGCATCGCGAATCGAGAACATCAGACCATCTCCATTGAGAAGGGCGACACGGTTGTCTTCTCTTCCTCGGTCGTCCCAGGCAATGAACGCTCAGTACAGAAACTGAAGGATCAGCTCTATCGCCTCGGCGCCGAAGTCATCCACTATCAGATGATGGATGTGCATGCCGGCGGCCACGCGAAAGCTGAAGACCTCTACGATATGATAACCATGGTCAAGCCGAAGTACTTCATGCCGATACACGGTCACCACTCATTCCTGAAGCTCCATGCCAAGATTGCGATGCGCGCCGGTATCCCTGAGAAGAACATCTTCATCCCTGATAATGGCCAGGTGCTCGAGTTCAGTTCGCGCGGAGGCTTCCTCACAAAGCACAAAGTACCTACTGATCATGTATTCGTTGATGGTCTAGGGGTCGGCGATGTATCACAAGTCGTCCTGCGTGACCGACAAATGATGGCTGAGGATGGTATGATCGTGGTCATTGCGACCGTCAATGGCAGAAGCGGTAAGCTGATCAACTCACCCGACATCATTTCTCGCGGTTTCATCTATATGCGCGAGAACAAGAAGCTCGTCGAGCTGATACGCGCGAAAATAAAATCCATCATTACCGGCCACAACAAACCATCGAATGAGGTGAATGACAGTTATCTCAAAGATAAAATCAGGAATGATCTTGGTCAGTTCATCTACCAGAAAACAGAACGTCGACCAATGATACTGCCTGTCATCATTGAGGTTTGAAAGGTATATCCTAACAACGAACAAGACTCACAGCATGCTGTGAGTCTCTTGTTTGGAGTTGTTTGAGTGATTAGGCCCGCTTGGCGGGGATCTGATGGCCTTTGCGTGGGGCCCTGATCTTCACGATGCTGGCATGAAGGACTTGTGTTCGCCGTCGTTTCTTGCGGCCGACCCTGCGTTCGAGACGATAGTGCTTGTCGTCAGTCATCCGCGTCCAACCCTTCTCCTTGAGCAGGCGCACCAGATCCCGAAATGACGGATAGTACCCATAGCAGCCACGCTGTACGTTCCTACCTCTCGTTTGATCAGCAACCCAAACAATATACATCCAGCGCCCCCTTCTTTGTTGTCTTAAAGAGCTGCGAAGAGCCCGAGTTCATCAAGCTTTCGTGAAAAAAACGTTAACACCTCGACTCTTACTTGTCAATAAAAAGCATAAACTGCTACAATACAATCCTATGAAACCCCTTGTTTTCTCAGGCGTTCAACCCACCGGCGAATTGCATCTGGGCAATTATCTTGGCGCACTTAAGAACTGGGTGCATCTGCAGTCGAAGTATACCTGCATGTACTCGATCGTCGACTTTCATGCGCTGACCACCATTACGAACCCCGATGAGCTGAGAAAGCTCACCTGGGAAGCGGCTGTTGATTTGCTTTCGATCGGTGTAGATCCGAAAAAATCGACCTTCTTTCGCCAGTCCGATGTACTTGAGCATGCTGAGTTGAACTGGCTATTCAGTTGCATTACACCAGTACCGGAGCTTGAGCGGATGACGCAATACAAAGACCTGGTCCAAAAGCACAAGAAAGTCTCCAATGCCGGCATGCTCATGTATCCAGTGCTCATGGCAGCCGACATACTTCTCTATAAAGCGAGCCATGTGCCTGTGGGCGACGATCAAATCCAGCATCTCGAACTAACCCGCATCATCGCTCGTAAATTCAATAATCGTTTCGGCGACTTCTTTCCAGAGGTAGAACCGATACTGTCTGAGGATATACGTGTCATGTCCTTAAATGACCCCATGAAGAAAATGAGCAAATCACTCGGACCTTCGAGCTACATAGCGCTCCGTGACAATCCGGAAGTCGTAAATAAAAAAATATCAAAAGCCGTGACCGACTCTCTCAATGACAATACGACGCTGGGCGGCGGGCATAATTTGCTGACTCTGTACAAACATTTCGGACCGCAAGGCATGTACGATCAGTATATCGAGCAATATAAACTGAAAAAGTTGTCCTATGCTACCTTGAAACAAGAGCTGGCCGACAGCGTCAATCAATTCTTGAAGCCGATTCAAGAAAAACAAGCGTACTATGAGAAGCACCCTGCTGTCGTTGAACAGATTCTTAAAGATGGAGCAAAACGCGCACGCAGCATAGCGCAGAAGAATATCAAAGAGGTCCGCAAACTCGTGGGCTTAGATTAGCAGAAGATTTTTTGTACCGTTCTACCGCGGCCTAGACACTCACCCGTTCGAGTTGGTCGCCAGTCGGAGTAAACCCAATACTTGCGACTAGATTGTGTTCGATGTCGAAAGAATCGATAACGATATTCCCGTCATCAATGCGCACAACATTCTGTGGATAGTCGGCCAAATGCGGAAGCGACCAGACATGCTCCTGGTCACTTATCACGCCGTCATTATTAATGTCAAAAGACAATTCCCAGGTGCCATCATTCATACGGATATGATGCTCAGCTAAATACTGTTCGGCCGCTGCATCACTATAACCGAATTTCGTGGATGCATCAGCTGCTTCAGGAGTCCCTACTGCTGCGAGCTCCGCAGGCATGATCGCCGGCGTTTCAGCTGCCACCTGCTCTGGGATAGAAGCTGCAGTCTGTGTACTTTCTTGGCCTGCTTTCTGAGCAGCCCACTGCTCTGCCAATGACAGGGCTGGGCCGTCAGACACTTCCACCTCATTCAAAAAGTCAGCGACTTCTTCTCTCGAAAGCCGTGGCTGTTCAGCAGGCACTGTTTCCTGAGCAGGAGCAGCGGCCGCTTCCGGGGACTCGAGAACCGCGGTTAGACCCTCTTCAGCGGGCTGAGGCGCTTCTATGGATGTAGGAAATTCATTCATATGCTGGCTTCAGTATACCAAAAACAGGCCAAGGTGTTAAAACACCTACCGTCAGAGTGAGCCTCAGTGAGCTAAGCGCTATAGCTTCGTATCAGTGCCAGGACCTTGTCCCGTTTTTCCGTCATCACCTTCTCATCACGTGCTTCCAAGTTCAGACGAATGAGCGGTTCAGTATTCGAGCCGCGCACATTGAACCAATACTCAGGATATTCGACCGTGACGCCATCCAGCATGTTCAATTTCGCGTCAGCGTATTTTGCAGCAACGGCATCAAGCACTTCTTTCACGTCCTTCACTTTGGAATTGATCTCACCTGAATGCGCATAACGCCGTAGCGGCTGCACATACTCTGCCGCGGTCTTGCCGCTTTCAGAAAGCTCCTGCATCAGCTTCAATGCCACAATCATCGGCACCTCATAGCAACCATGCATCATATTGAGGAAGAAATGCCCCGATGATTCGCCGGCAAAATATGCGCCTTCGGCAACGGCCTGCGCCTTGATAAGCGAGTGTCCAACCTTCGTAACAATAGGGGTACCACCAGACTCTTCTATCATATCGCGCGTGATGCGGCCTGGACGTATATCATAAGCTATTTTCGCGCCCGGTCGCTCGCGCAGGAACACACGCGCCATAATGCCGCGCAGTATGGCTGGCTCGATAAGTTCGCCTGCATTATCCACGAAGAAGATCCTATCGCCATCGCCATCGGTCGCAATACCTAGATCCGCTTTCTCTGCAACGACTCGCTTTTTCAGATCATGGATATTCTCATCCTTGAATGGATCAGCCTCATGCGCCGGAAATGTACCGTCCAGTTCGAAATTCATCTTGATCAGCTCGCAGGGCAGATGCTTGAACAGGGCGTCGAGATACAGCGCGCCCATTGCATTAGCTGCATCCGCGACCACCTTCAATGGCTTGATGTGCCGTATATCCGCATGCGCGAGATCATGGCGAACCTGATCCTCGAGAACCCCTTGCTGTTCGCGGTAACTCCCCTGCCGCGGAGCTTCCTTGAAATGATTCGCTGCTACCATCTCTTCGATCGTAGCGATGCCGGTGTCTCGACTCAACGCGACTGCTCGTGCCCGGGTCAACTTGAAGCCATTATACTCTTTTGGATTATGAGAAGCTGAAACCATCAGCCCACCGTCATAGCCATACTTGGCAATAGCGAAATAAAAGGTCGGCGTCGATGCCAAGCCAATATCCACCACATTCAAACCCCCATCACGCAAACCTTGAATTGCCTTTTCGACCAATGCCGGACCGGAAATACGCATATCATGAGCGACCACGACATGTAGGTCATTGGGATTCTTCTCCTCTGAGCGCAACAGCTCTGCGAAAGCACGGCCAACCTTATAAGCCGTGTCCTCATTCAATTCAGTCGGATAAATACCACGGATATCGTAGGCTTTATAAATACTCATGGTCGCATGATAGCAAGTACACTAAAAAAAGGCTATAGTCTTCGATATGAAAAATGAGATGTCGTATACTTTTCGTATATGGTAGAATTATTTAATAAAAATACCGCTTATGAAAAAATGGAAAACCTACGGTAGTATTGTCATCGTCGCCATTCTTATAACCTTTGCATATGGCGGCGTTCGATCATATATCTGGGGTAACCTCTACTGTGGCGTGCAAGGAAAAACATGGTACCCAGGAGATACAGGTGGCCCAACACGATCAGATGCATACTGTGCGAAAAAATATCCTGACGGTGGCAACAGCTGCACGTCTTCATCACAATGCGCGGGAGGTTGCTATGTGCGTCGTCAGACCTCCAAAGCGAATACCATGCACCTTCCTATCATTGGCACATGCCGAAAAAATGACGGGCCAACATCTCCTCCTGGCTGTGTAGACAAGATAGAAAATGTAGATCCGACAAAGGATAATTTCTGTGTTGAAGATTTTGAGTAACAATGTTCAACCTTACCTCTCAAGAGTTAGGAGCTCTGAAAAGGCTTAATACTCCTCCTAAAATTCAGGACTTTCTTAATTCACTCGCGAATAATTTCGAGCTCAAGGGCGAAACCTGTATGTCACCTCGTCGTGTGCTGCGGGAACGACGCGCGCATTGCATGGAAGGAGCTATGCTCGCAGCCCTGGCTCTTCGACTGCAGGGACAGCAGCCGATCGTGATGGATCTGAAGGCGGCGCGTGGCGATCAAGATCATGTTGTGACGCTTTTCAAACAGCGAGGGCATTGGGGCGCTCTCAGCAAGACCAATCATGCTGTCCTCCGGTATCGTGAGCCGATCTACCGAACGCTGCGTGAGCTCGCGCTCTCCTACTTTCATGAATATTTCCTTGATACTGGTAGAAAGACCCTAGTATCCTACTCTGCGCCATTCGACCTAGGCCAATTCGATCAAAAAAATTGGATGACCGCCGAGAAAGACCTTTTTTTCATTCCACGTGCACTGGATAGAACAACACATAAGGCGATAGCTCCCAAACAAGTGCTGCAGCGTCTACGCAAAGCCGATGCTGTCGAGATCGCTTATGGCAAGATCATCGAATGGGACCGAAAGGGTAAGCGTCTTTTCAAATAGGTCAAAAACGGGTAGGGTAGTGATATGTTATAAACAAGACTCACCTTCGAAGAGCTTCATTATTTCCTATTTTTTAATTACATGCCTACACTCAACACCTATGACCCCGAGCTCAACGCCTCTATCTTGAAAGAGCTCGAACGCCAGCGCACTGGCGCTGAGATGATACCCTCAGAGAATTTCGCATCACTAGCGGTACTCGAAGCGCTGGGGAGCGTCCTCACGAACAAATACTCCGAAGGTTACCCAGGCAAACGCTACTATGGCGGCTGCGAGTTCATCGACGAAGTAGAAACGCTCGCGATCGAGCGGGCCAAGCAACTCTTCGGCGCTGAACATGTCAATGTGCAGCCGCTGTCAGGAGCACCCGCGAACGTCGCCGTATACTTCGCCCTTCTCAAGCCCGGTGACACCGTGCTCGGAATGGACCTTGGCCATGGCGGACATCTTACGCATGGACATCCGGTCACCTATATGACGAAGATATTCAACTTCGTACGCTATAAGACAAATGTCGAAACGGGTCTCATCGACTATGACAATGTGCGGCAAATGGCCTTGGAGCATAAGCCGAAGATCCTGCTTGCTGGATTCTCAGCCTACTCACGTGAACTTGATTATAAAAAATTGAAGGAGATTGCTGATGAAGTCGGGGCTATCACCATGATGGACATGGCGCATATCGCAGGTCTCATAGCCGGCAAGCAATTGCAGAACCCGACCGCCATCTTCGATATTGTAACAACGACAACGCATAAGACCCTGCGCGGACCCCGCGGCGGGATGATACTGTGCAAAGAGCAGTTTGCGCAGGCAATAGATAAATCAGTATTCCCTGGTTTCCAGGGCGGGCCGCATGAGAACAATATCGCAGCGAAAGCCGTAGCCTTCAAAGAAGCATTAGAGCCGGCATTCACCGAGTATGCTCGTCAGATCATCGCGAACGCGAAAGCGCTCGAGATGGTCTTCAAGGATGCGGGCCTCACAATCTGCCATGGCATGACTGAGAATCACCTGCTGCTGCTCGACGTCACGCCGCTCGGCACTACCGGCAAGATCGCGGAGAACGCCCTGCATGAAGCAGGTATCACCGTGAACAAGAATGCTATCCCCGACGATACGCGTAAACCGATGGACCCATCAGGCATCCGTCTCGGCACACCGGCACTCACCACCCGTGGTCTGAAAGAAAAAGAAATGAAAGTGCTCGGCGAACTAATCGTTGCTATCCTGAAGAACCCAGAAACCGCGGCGTCCTATCGTTCGAAAGTGAGCGAGCTCATGCAAGGATTCCCTCTGTATCCTGAACTTGGCTAGCTATGTATCAGATCATCAATGGCAAAGAGCTGGCGAATGTCATCATCGATGAACTAACGCAAGCGATAGTCGATGAAAACCTCGAACCGCAGCTTGCGGTTATCCTGGTCGGCACTGATCCCGCTTCACATCTCTATGTGAAGCTAAAAGAAGAAGCCTGCAAAAAAGCGGGTATCGGTTTTCACAAATACCTATTGCCAGAGAACGCTGCTGAGAAAGATGTGCTCGCATCAGTAGCATTCCTGAACAATGATGATCAGATAGACGCGATACTCATCCAGATCCCCTTGCCGAAACATCTGGAGCAGCAACGCATCATAGACGCGATGGATTATCGGAAGGACGTGGACGGTTTCCATAAGAAAAATGTAGAGAGCCTGCTCGCTGGCAAAAAACAGCATCTGCTCCCTGGTCTGCCCTTAGGCATCTGGACCTTGCTCGCCTCGGTCGGCATTAAGCAGTATCAGAACAAAGAAGCGCTCATCATCAGTAAGAGCGACGAGTTCTCGCGGCCGCTCGCGGCGCTCTTGAAGATGAACGGCATTGTAAGCCACAGCATATATCCTGACGCGGCTGACCTGAAAGAAACGACGCGAGCGGCCGACATTATCATCACTGCGGTCGGCAAGCCCCAGTGGCTCATAGCGGGCATGATTAAGGATGGTGCCATCATCATCGATGTGGGTATCTCGAAGAAGGATGGCAAAACCGTTGGCGATGTTGACTTCGATGCGGTCGCTCCCAGAACCTCTTTCATCACCCCAGTGCCGGGCGGTGTCGGTCCTATGACCGTTGCCATGCTACTCTTCAACACCGTGATTCTGGCACGTGAACGGCGGCTCCACCATAGACCGAAAGCATGACCAAAAAGCGCACCACTGCAGTATTGCTTGCTACTGTCATTCTGCTGAGTGTTTTTTTCAGATTCGCCGGCACCGCTGGGACGGATATACAGAGCGATCACGCGCTGAATAGTTTCAGGGCACTGGGACTAGTTGATTATCTTGCTGACGCCAATCAAACCACACCGCTGGTCTGGTTCGGCATGATACCGTGGTGGTCGAGATTGTCATTTCATGATCATCCGCCGCTGAGCTTCGAGCTGCAGCATCTATTCTTCCTGGTGTTTGGAAATACTGATGTCGCGGCCTATATGCCATTCTTACTCGCGGGCATCATCAGTACCTATATGATCTGGCGTATCCTGCTTCGACGTACCGATGCGGTATCCGCGACCGTTGGATCATTATTCTTAAGCATAGGATCCTACAGCGTCTGGATGAGCATAACCGGGTATATCGAGGGCATCGAGGTCTTGGGCATCATCGCGGCGATCGCATTCCTGCTGCGCCTCTTGGAAAGCGAAGGTAAACGATACAGCTTTGCCCTCATGGCAAGTCTTGGATTGGCCTTGCTTACCAAATATACCGCGCTCTTCCTCATACCCTGCATACTCCTGAGCATAGCCTGGCTGAATACGAAGCTACTGAAGCAAAAAAAATTCTGGCTTTCCTGGCTCCTTGCGATCGTGCTGCTGCTGCCAGTCATCATCTACAATGTCTTCGTCTTCAAGACTCGGGGGCATTTCGACGCAGCTATCTCATCGATGCTCGGCATGCATACGGCGGATTACCAAGCCTTGTGGAATCGCGGTATCAATCTCAATCTGGTAGAGAACCTCAGGGGTATAGGGAGCATCTTCACGCATAACAATGCCTACCCCACGGTACTTCTGCTGGCAGTGCTTCTCGGTTGGGGTATAGTGAGCAGCGCGCGCCGCACAGCGAGCAATCTGACCACGATAGCCACCATAGGCATCATCTGCAGCTTAGGTATGTTCGCCGTGAGCGGCGCGCAAACCCGTTTCTTGACGATCTCATTGCCACTCTTCGCCCTGCTGCTTGGGTCAGCTTACTTCGAACTGCGCAGGCAACCTTTCGATCTCAGAGCTCCGGCCCTTATCATATTGATGCTCGTCGGTTTCACTGAGACTGCCTATAGTATGAACACTAATCTGCTGCCGCAGCCGCTAGGAACTGCCGGCGTCGCTTACGGCGCTGACCGCTTCTTCAAGCGAGGCTACTATGAACTTGATCAATATCTGCGTGCTACTGCCTACGGAACATTGCCAGCGAGAAAACAGATAATAAGCCTCGCGGACACGAAGGTAGGCGTTGACCCGACCTTCGACACTAGCATCATCATCGATGGCCGCATGGATTGGTTTTCCCAAATGTGGTATTTCCGCAGGTATCAATTCTACTATGACCGGCCGATCGTATCGATAAGCTTCATTTTGCAGAATATGCATGCGGAAGGATGGAATAATAATATCTTCACCTATCTGCAAGCGAAAGGCGCGAAGCATGTATGGCTGGTCACCATGGAGAATGCCGCGGCGCCTGCTGATGAGAACGCGGCCAGCTATGCGCGCTACCTCGCGAGCCTTGGAGACGCGTTGCAACGAGCCGAGATCGCACCGCATATCATCTATGATTATGCGGAACGGCCTGCTTTTAATGTCTATGAGATCAAATTCTAATGCCGCCGTCTGATATGCTATACTGAGTGCATCCGTCACCTGAGCTATGACGAAGGGACATACTACGAAATCGTGATCCGCGAGCACCCAAGGAATATATCCACTATGTTACAAAATAATGCTACTAAGGCGCGGAAATTACTCGCTGCACTCCCCCTGATCTTCCTGCTCAGCGGCTGCTTCCAAGCACCAGCCAAGCCGAGCGCGCCCGCACAGCCTGCCGTCAATCAACCAGCTGCTGCTGATGTAAACCTCGGCGCCGTGAATGATCTACTGAAACCAACGGCCGCGACGACAGGCGGTTCAACCTACTCGAATAAAGCCTTCGGCTTCGAAGTGTGGCACCCGGCGGCTATGAGCATCTCTGAACATACTTCTGCGGATGGCGGGACGATCACTATCGCTTCGAGCGACCCTGCCTCAAGCCTCCGGATGGACATTCTCGTGGAACGCAATCCCAAGACTACCTTTGCCAGTCTTCCAGGGAAACTGACTGTGCTGAACGATACACTGATGAAGCGATTGCCGGTGGATCCGAAAGACCCGCAAAAAACCAATACGTATCTATTCGAGAAAAACGCTACCCGCGTGACCCTGAGTCTTGGTCCAGGTAATTCAGCTGATCAATTCCTTTTCCCGGATATAGTACAGAGCTTCAAATTCACCAAGTGATCTATAAGAGACTTTTTTGATAGGACGCCATTGGCCCACAGTCAATGGCTTTGGTTATCTTCGTGAGGTCGAAGAGACGCAAACTCTGCCGCAAATGACAATAAGCTTTTATCTTAGCTCCTGAGATATTCTGAATATCTATTTTCCTGGTCGTGGCCTTCCCATCATCATCGATATACTCTATCTCGAGCTGCAAACCCTTCGCGACAGCGCGCTTCACGATATCCTCGACCGTCTCACCCTTGGACCAGCGAGCCAGTATCTTTTCCTTCACGCCATAATTCGTATACCAAATATAGCCATGCGACATGCCATACTCATAGATTTCTTTCGTGACCTTCACGTCATCGAGGCAGTATTTCTCAAGTGACTCCCAGTCCCCTGCATGGAAATACTTGATGGCATCCAGTCCGTCGCCTGACTTACCGCGACCAAGCGTTGCTTGCGCGATACTCTCAAGCTTCAATCGATGTCCCAGCGCATACACCACTTCTTCGAGAATATCCAGATGGGGCAGCTTCGATAAATCAAATTTCGGATAGTAGGGTTGCAGCACGGTGAAATCAAAGTGCTTACTATTGAAACCGATGATAAGATCTGATGCCTCGAGCCACTCTTTCAGTTCTTTGAACTCTTCTTCGCGGAAAGCACGATACTGATCGCGCTTGTATGAGTACACGCCCACCACTGAAATGCCGAGTTTATCAGAATTGTGATGACCGCCTACTTCTTCGAAGGTTTTTTTGGTCTCGAGGTCGAGGACAAGTTTATCGTTCATTGTTTGTTATAGTTTTAATGTTTTTTTATCAAAACCAAAAAGTGATTCATGAATAAGGTCAAAAGAAGTAGGTCGCAGCATATACCAAGAGTCTCCCTGCAACACATCGTCTTCCTCTGACGGCGCTGGCTTATTTCTTTTCTGGAAGTGCTTAACAGCAAGGTCATGACGATTACCATCTATTTTCTCTGCTTGCCCATGAAATTGAATGCCAAGATTGTCTTCACCCGCCTGACTCACCGTAATCGTCCCCGCCACCTGAGTATTTTTCGCAACCGCTTGAGAATGGCGGACGTCAGGATCAGACATCCAATAGAGATTGAGATTCTCATCAAAAATATAAATCACATCAGCAACCCACAGACCGGAATCATCAGCTGTGGCAAGGCTCATGAGATAGCCCTTCGCTAGAACTTGTTGTACTAATTCACGTAGAGAGTCGGTACTCATAGTCTATCTATCGAAGGTAAATAGCTTCTATCACCATTCTCATCTACATTAATATAGCTCTCTCCGTCATCTTGTTCAAGTGTGCCATTGAGCATACTTGGATTTATCTCCTGCAGGAATTGTGACGGCTGGTTCAAGCCAACTGTATAGCGTGACGTAGACAATGGATAGAGCAGATACAAACGCCGCTGCGCGCGGGTGATAGCCACATACATAAGCCTGCGCTCTTCTTCGAGTCCGCCATCTTCCATCATGGCTTTCGGATGCGGGATAGAGTTTTGGGTCAGATGGGTGATGAAGACCGTGTGCCATTCCAAACCTTTGGCCTGATGTATCGTACTTAACACTACACCCTTCTCATCCTTGCTCTCTGAGCCAGGACGTAAGGCGAATGCCTCTTGCAAGGTCGTTTCTGCGAGAAAATCATCTACATCATCATATCTCTCCGCGAACAAAGCAAACTGCTCCAGATCATCGAGACGATCCTTATAGTCAGTGAAAGCCGAGATAGCATATTCGCGATAACTCTTGGCGACAGCACGGAGTAACTCCGCTGGACCTTCAGCAAGCTTCGGCAAAATGAGAGCGCTATGCCGCATGAACATATCCCAGCCTTTCGAAGCATTGGCACCAAGCGTCATCGGATGCTTCTGCACTGCTTCCCACGTACCGCACTCGCGAACCTGCGCTATGATCTTCTGCGCGCCTGCATCGCCAATACCTTCATAGAGCTGCAAAATGCGTGACCAGGATACTTCATCCTGAATATTCGCTACAATTTTCACATAAGCCAAGGCATCCTTGATATGCGCTCGTTCGAAGAAACGAATGCCGCCGCGCATTTCGTACGGGATAGCCCGACGGTTAAGTTCTAGTTCTAATTCCTGGCTCTGATGCGCCGCCCGGAACAACACTGCGATATTCGACAAGTCCACGCCTTCATTTTCAAGCGCAATGATACGCTCAGTGACCATTTCTGCTTCTTCAGACGGATCTTGCGCAACCATAAGCTCTGGCTTCACTGAGGATTCTTGTGACGTGAAGAGCTCTTTCTTGAATTGCCGTTCATTCTGGCTAATCAAGTGATTCGCAACCTCCAAGATCTCCGGCGTTGAACGATAATTCTCTTCCAGTCGTATGATTTTCGTATCGGGAAAGACGCGCGGGAAATTTAAAATATTCGCGATGTCCGCAGCACGAAATGAATAGATACTTTGCGCGTCATCCCCTACCACTAATACGTTTTTATGCTTCTCACCCAAAATGCGCACGATAGCATCCTGCACGACATTCGTATCTTGGTACTCATCGACGAGAATATAGTCCCACAAACCCTGCATTTTCTCTCGGATCTTCGGCAATTGCAGAAGCCGCAACCAATAGAGAAGCAAATCATCGAAATCAACGAGCTGACCCTGTTTCTTGCGTGTTTCATACTCTTTCGCGACTGTCATGAACAACTCGATACGATCCAAGCCATCTGGGAATTTCCGTGCCAAAGCGTCTTCCATAGACACCTGCGCATTCACAGCATAACTTATGACTTCGAGAAAAAGTCCGGGCTGCGGTAACCGTTTGCCAGTTACATCAGCCATGCCTTTGGTAATGCGTTTGAGCAAATCTTTGCTATCCTCACGATCCAGAATGACGAAATTATTCTTCAAGCCGACTGCTGTACCCATTTTTCGGAGTAGCCTGTGCGCTACATGATGGAACGTCCCGCCCCATACTCGCTTCGTTAACTTCGAATCTTTCACCAGGCCATCGACACGAGTCATCATTTCATGCGCGGCTTTATTCGTGAATGTTAAGAGTAAAATCTTCGAAGGATCGACTTTCTGCTCGATAAGATAGGCAACGCGATAGGTTAATGCCCGTGTTTTCCCAGAGCCAGCTCCTGCCAACACCAAGACCGGCCCATCGCCGGAACTAACCACTTCATACTGACCTTTGTTCAATTCTTTTTTAAAGTCGATCATAGAGAGAGACAGCTTACCACACATTGACCGAGTTTTGAAATATAGCTTGATTTCAGCAGAAAAAGGCGGTAGTCTATCAGTGAGTTCGTATAAACATTGTTAGACTCCATTCTTCGCCACTAATTTACAAACTATGTCTTCCGAATTATATATCTTAATAGGCACCCTTTTAGGAGCGACAATCGGATCAGTAACTACAATCATAACAACCATTATTACTAAGCGTTATGAGCATCGTCGTGTACTTTTAGAGATTGGGCTCGAAAATTGGAAACAATCTTCTAGTTTAGTCAAATCAATCGCAGATAGTAGAGGGAAATCGGCTACTTATTACCCTTTAGATAGTTTTTTAATTCATCAGGCGGTACTGACAAAAGCTTTGTTCAAGAAAAATTTATCACCCAAAAAATTAAGAAAAATGTACGACAGGAGTAACAAACTGAATGACGAATTAAAAAAAATTGATAGCGATTATAAAAAAGAAGTGGCGAAGAACGGCGACTAACACCGGATTGCCTCTTCGCGAGCTAAGTAAAACTATTTCTATAAGGATGAAAAAATGGCTCAAAATTTGTTTAGTGGCATTGACATTTTTACTAGTTTTATCATGTTATAATTATATTACTATTTTCAACTCAAACAAAAAAACGTCTAGCGCTGCTAATTTAGATACACAGGCAAAAAACTCTGAACAAGCTCAAAAAGAATTAGCGGAAGCTGCAAATTTAGATGCGAAAGCAAAGTGTTCTGAACAAGCTCAAAAAGAATTAGCAGGATTTGAAAAAGAAAATATTAATGTAAATTTACATAATTTTTCACAAACTAACCATTATAACCAGTCCATGAATAAATGTTTCGTCTATATTACTTATACTGGCCCTATATATAATGGAAATGATGGAACTTATTGGACTCTAAAGGACGCTTTTGAAAATACTGACTTAGCTCATTGCACATACAGTTTTAATGCAAATAATCCTGGCGCCTATTGCTTCATATTAGGTGGGCCGGCAGCACTATCTCCAGAAGAAATAGACAATTTCGTTAACCAAAGAATGGAGCTTAATCAATAATAATTTTACCTTGACGCCCGCTCATCCAAAATTGCTTGTCCGCTTAGCTGCTATTTGAGATAATTATAGCAGCACGCGGACTGCGCAACGTCGCACATCAGTGTACGTTGTACGAAATCGAGAGTCAGCAGGACAGATAAATGGGTTGGCGATAACTTCAAATATTAATTTGTATGGGAAACTCTGAACACGTTGCAAAAACATTACAAGAAGAGAAAAAAGTGGTATATACTGCTCAGTCAGCTAAAAACTTCCATCAACGCATGCTCATATGCAAGCACGCCTTTGAACAAGGGGTAGTGCCCGTAAACCCTTTTAACACCTTTGGCTATTATCTGTACGAGTTAGTGGACAGAAACCTAGTACGCAATGGGAACAACAATGTAATGAAACGTTGTGATGAAATATGGGTCTATGGCGAGATCAGCGATGGCGTGCTTGCGGAGATCGAAATGTTTAAAAGCATAGGGCGACCAATTCGTTACTTTGATATCTCGGGATTACCAAAAGAGGTAAAAGAACTATCAAAAGACAAGCTGACATTTGAAGACAACGTTAAGGAGCGTGGGAAAAGTCTTCTAGAGAGCTGACTCTCGATTTCGCACAACACCGCGTATGCAAAATTCTAAAACCATGAACGAACAAAAAGAAACACTGCCCTGCCCACAATGCGGAACTGAGCTAACAGTCGACTCTGTTAGAAAACATACTGATGGGCGTATTCGTCTCTACTGGGAATGCAAGCAGTGCAATCTGAGCATCATGAAACGAGACGCAGGCGGTGAATAAGACTGCGCTTGTATTCAAACACTCGCATACACAATTGCTTAAGGTAAGACAAAATCCAGCTATATCCGAATCTTCACCTCATACAATATCTCCTCCACTGACTTGAGATTTCTTTTCGCTTGATCAAATTTCTGTCTGCTCTGGCCAGTGAGGTATAAGGGCATCATGAATGCGACAACATCAGCAATAACCTTGCGATATTTTTCTAAGGTCCTTACATCCTTATCCGCGCCTTTCAGAACTGATCGTCGCACTACTTCACCCGTGAAATCAGCCAGAGCGCCTAAGTACACATGAGCCGGCGGGTTGATCTTTGGCACCATAAGTTTACCGGTCTTCAGGAACTGAACGAAAAACCACGCTTCGAGATACTCCTCAACCGCTGCATTCCATGAACCTTCTTCATAGAGGGAAAAAGTTTTCTGCGCTTTGAGCAATGCTTTCTTCAGATCACGTTCGCTCGCGATCATATTCTTCGTCACGAGTGTGAGTTGCTGCAAAGCCTCAGCAAGCTTATTCTCATGACACAAAAAGATAATGCCCTTCGACGCGGTCAAATAGTCACGACTGACTTTAATGACCGATTCGCGTGCTTTCTCGTACGCCCTGAGTTCTCTCGAAATATCAGTGAATAGTTTCATAGAGGAAGTATAGCTTCTTATAAGATTTCAGACAAACGAACAATCCTGCCCAAGCGCAAGCCTGAGCAGGACTATCCTCCTTAATGCACCGTAGTAACTGGCGCATTCAACTCATGCAGCTCCAACGCCGGCTGAACCCAACGAAACCTCTCTGCCCCATCCAGTTCAAAACCGAAGTCGCCCAGGACCAGCGTGCGGGCTTCCGTAAGACAAAAATCATCGATGACACGCATGAAAGACAGCCCAGAACCTTGCGTAAGATGCACATGTGCTACAAATAAAGCCAGCTGCGCTTCCTGGAAAGTCTCCTGCACCTTCGTGAGCTCAAGCCACTTGTAACAGAGATGTTCAACCTCATCCGTGAGATATGGCTCCTGAGAAAGCCTTTTAGTAAGCTCCCGCAGAACGCGGCTATTACGTCTTCCGCATTCCCCGATCTGAAGGGACAAATCCTGGCAGAACTTGAGAGAAATGTTCAGTGCACGCACCACGTTCTCGCTGCTGCTATAGATCTTACGCATCAAGACCCCCTTGCCGGGTAACAGATGCTGCTGTTAAGAACAATGGATCACTCCACTACCATAGCACCCGGCAGATTCGTTGACAATGCGGGCTTTTATCCGTACACTGCGATAGTTCAAAGAGAGATACAACTATGGCATTACAACTTGGCATTATCGGACTACCCAATGTTGGCAAATCAACCTTGTTTCAGGCACTCACGAAAAAGAAAGTCGATGCCGCGAATTACCCATTCTGCACGATAGATCCGAATGTCGGTGTCGTTGCCGTACCCGATGCACGACTGGAGAAACTCGCCGTACTTTCTCACTCTGAGAAAGTCGTCCCAACGACGATAGAGTTCGTCGATATAGCTGGTTTGGTCAAAGGCGCTTCGAAAGGCGAAGGTTTAGGCAACAAATTCCTGAGCCATATCCGTGAAGTGGATGCGCTCGTGCAAGTCGTCAGAACGTTCGACGATCCGAATGTCATCCATGTACATGGCAAGGTCAATCCGGAAGAAGATACGCAGGTCATCAACCTCGAGCTTATGATCGCGGATCTTGAGATCGTGGAAAAACGCCTTGCTCGCGTCAAAGACCAGCTGAAGGGACCAAAAACCAATGATCTTATCGCTGAAGATGCTTTGCTCGAGAAGGTCGTCAAAAATCTGCAAGAACATCGCATGCTCTACAATGTCGGCTGGACCGATGAAGAAGAGCATCTGCTGAAACAATATAAACTTCTGAGCTTGAAGCCGCTCATCTATGCCTACAATGTCAGCGAAGAAGAGCTGAAAAAAAATATTCCGATGCCTCAGAATGCGGTGAAGATTTGCGCGAAGCTCGAATCAGAGCTCGCTGAAGTGCCGGCTGAGGAATTACCCACCTTCTTGAAAGAGCTCGGTATCACTGACACCGGCCTAAATCAACTTATCGCGAAAAGTTATAAACTCCTGAAGCTCATCAGTTTCATCACGACTGGCCCTATGGAAAGTAAAGCCTGGACCGTCGTGCGTGGCTCAAAAGCGCCACAAGCAGCTGGCGTCATCCATACTGATTTCGAAAAAGGCTTCATCCGAGCCGAGGTCATCAACTGGCAAGAATTACTCAAAGCAGGCTCGTGGACGAAGGCGAAAGAATTGGGTACACTACGCATAGAGGGAAAGGACTATGTCATCAATGATGGTGACGTGGTACATTTCCACTTCAACTAGCTCTTGGGCTAGGAGGGAACAGCATGGCACGACGAGGCAAGAGGCGCAACGCGCGGCCGAACGCATCGACGAGACTCAAGTATTTCCGGACTATCCGGATGGCCCGTCAGCGCCTGTGGTGCCTGCGACGACCGCAGTACGGTCGTAAAGTCGCCTAACCACGGCGGCGTTCGAGACGAAAGTCCCGAACGCCGCCGCAACATCTATAGCCATTGGGCTATTTTTTATTAGTAAAAGACTATTGACAAAAAGGTAAAAGTATCGTAAGATACCTTTTGACAGTCTTCGGCCGCAAAAGGCAGGAGGACACGAACGATGATCGGAATGGTCAACGAGCGCCTCCAGAAGAAGCTGACGGCCTACAGAGGCCAACCACCGTAAGCGGTGGCATCATCCAAACCGGGGCGGGTCTAGCGAAAGCGGACCCGCCCTTATTCCTTTTCTAGAGTAATTTATTACTCAAATCTGATGGTGGCTTCACGCCAATATGTTCATAGCCACGCTCAGTCACCACGCGTCCGCGTGAGGTGCGTGCAAGGAAACCAAGCTGCATAAGATAGGGCTCATATACCTCTTCGATGGTACCCGAGTCTTCCTGCACAATCGCTGCCACATTCGTAAGTCCTACTGGTCCTCCGCCGAAATGCTCCACGATAGCGCGCAGGACTTTCCTATCCAACTCTTCCAAGCCCATATGATCGACGGCAAGCATGTCGAGCGCCGATCGCACTTGAGCTTCAGTAATGCGCGCTCCATCGCCTTTTACCTGTGAGAAGTCCCGCACTCGTTTTAAAATCCTATTCGCCACACGCGGCGTGGCGCGGCTGCGCTTCGAAATCTCCTGCGCAGCTTCTTCATCTATTTTAATGCCTAGGAGCTGCGCTGAACGCTTAATAATATGCGAAATGTCTTCTTTTCTATAGAAATCAAGCCGATAGGTCACACCGAAACGATCGCGTAGTGGCGATGATAACAAATTATACCGTGTCGTAGCGCCAATAATAGTGAAGCGAGGGAGATTGAGCCGTACGACTTGGGCGGATGGACCCTTACCCAGAACGATATCCAGAACGAAATCTTCCATCGCAGGATACAAGACCTCTTCGATGTTCTTCGGCAACCGATGTATCTCGTCGATGAAGAGAATATCACCTTCCTGCAAATTCGTGAGCAGGGCTGCGAGATCCCCTGCCTTGGTCACAGCGGTGCCGGATGTCACGCGTATATTCGCGTCCATCTCGCGCGCGATGATATGCGCGAGCGTTGTCTTACCCAAACCCGGAGGCCCATAGACCAGCACATGCTCGATAGGCTCACCACGTTTCTTCGCGGCAGCCAAAAATATCTTTAAATTCTCTTTTACTTGATCTTGGCCAATGTAATCATTCAATGACCGAGGACGAAGAGTCAGATCCCATGTCTTATCATCTTTCAATTCACGAGCATTGAGAAGCTGCTTATCTTCAAGCTGGAGATTATCTGTAGTGTCTGCCATATGAGTATTTAACACTTTCGGCAGGACTTAGGCAAGGCTACTGCAACTCTCCTGCCTTCCGCCAAGAAAGCGAGAAAAATAGGCTCAAGGAAAAGGGTCCGCCCAGTGCAACGTGTTACGTTACAAAGAGCGGACCCGTGTTCTTCTGTCGAGCCCCCTACTCGACGATGATGGTGTACTGAATGAACCCGAACCGTTGGATCTCATCCTCGGTCAGGAGATCTGCGAGGAAGAGGCTCCGCCAGCTCGCCTGCACATGCAGCGGCAACTGATCCAGAGCCTCGTCGAGGCTCCCGTGCCGTTCGCCCCAGCTGCGCAGGGCTGTGCCGGTCGAAGACCTGAAACTGCCGTCCGAGAGGCGCTCGACTTTCGTGATCCAGCGCTTGCCTTCCCAGATACAGCGAACTTCTACCACTACTGCGCGCCCTGCACGCATCGTGATGATGCGCTCAAGTCCAGAATCAGGATCGACGTACTCCCTCACGAGAATCCTCGATCCCCCCGACAAACTACTACAGAGTCCACTCCCTGCCGTGTTACTCCAGATCCATGCTCAAGACGATCTTGTCGCCGATCAGAGCCACGATCTGTTGGAACAGATTCGGCGGGTGAATCGCGAACAGTTTGAGGTCCTGCTCACGACTTGGATTCACGAATCCGCCGAGCGGCTGAAGAACCAACCCGTCATCCGCGTCAGGCTCTTTAGCCGGGCGACGGATCTTGAAGGTGTACTCGTAGCCGCTCGGCGCGACTACCGTACGTTCGATCTCGATGACTCGACCACCTTCGACAATGATCCTGATGGGTTTGAACTTGATGCCAGTCAGGCGAAGCCAATCGGCGTCGGTCATGTCTTCCAGGGCTTCCATGGAACCACCTTTCTGTCGAAATGTAGGATCAGAAGACGTAGCGCCATGCGAACTGAACGGCGACTTCATGTGTACTCGGGGTCGCCTCCCAGTCATGGGTGAAAGTCTTACACTGCGTGCCGCCGTACCAGCAGACATCGACACTTTGCGTAAAGCCTGCCTGGCCCGGCACGTGGGTACTGAGCAGATCGCCCTGGAAGATGCCGGCATGTGTGATCACGCCGCCGCCAAGGCCTCCTTCGTGAAGACCGACCGTAGGTCCCAGGAACCAACCGGACTGGAAGAGATATCGCCACGCGAACTGTACTTTCAGCTCCGTGCCGCCATCCTCTCCAGAACGATTGAAGGTCGCCGTCAGACATGGCCAGTCCATCGGAAGGCCCTTTGCCTGAGACTCCCAACATGCGGGTATCGTGACGGTGTCACTGCGCTTCGGCTTGTGCCGAAGCAAGAGGTCGGTCTGGAAAATCCCGAGCCGAGTGATGATACCACCACCAAGTCCTTCTCGATCGACGAAGGGAGTCCCTGGCGTGGTTTCGTGGCCGATGACCGGTCCTAGGAAGCCGCGCACCTGCTCCAGCTTCTTGACGGAGGTGAGCACCCTTATCTTTCGCGGTTCACCCTCCTCGTTGGTGATCGTGCAACGCTTGGTTTCGCCAGCGACGAGAGTCACTGCTCCATCAGCGTCACAATCGCCGCTGAACCTGGCGACATACGGGTTCGGCCACATCACTTCTGAAACGACATGCGGACCCGGCTCGAACGCGTTGATCTCTCCCGAATAGACCTTAGTGAGCCGATCGACATAGAGCAGCGCGTCCTTGTCCGTCTTGTTGCCGCCATGGTTGATGACGATCTTGACCACTTGCAGTAAAGCCCGTTTTGGTCCGGAACTCTCATGCGTTACCGGCGGCACGGGGATCGGGGAATGATGCGGCGGACCGTACATGTCATTGCCGCACTTGTATACCCTGATCCACAGACCGTCCTCGAGCCGAGCGACGACCGTGTCACCTGGCTGCAGATTGCACCAGGTGATCTTGCCGTCATGGTCGATGGTCGGGATCAACGTGTAGCTGGAAACAGAGACGAGGAACTCGATCTTCGGGTCATAGCCGCGGTCAGGATTGACCGGATTCGCGCCGATGTGACAGACCAAAGGATGGTCCGGGATCGGCGGAAGCTTCACTTCCTTCGGCGCAGCCAGCGCTGCGCTCGCGCAGAGCGCAGAAACGATTCCTATTGCAATGAACGATTCCTTTCGCACGGGGGGCCTCCTCGGCTTATGAGCCGGTTGGATATGAAAAGGGATTGCGAAACAGGACACAATAAAATAACATAATATAACGATTGTGTCAATAACTAGCTGATGTTAAAACCTAAAAAAGAGGGCTGACATTATCAAGATATGCCAGCAATTTGATCTCAGATGTCGTATAGAGATAAATGGCCAGGAATATGACTGCTGCCATCCCGAATGACATAGCGAAGATCGGCCACACCTTATTCATCTCCAACTTGTAGCCCCAGGCAACATCATGGCGATACACCAGCCATGCTGCCAAGGTCGAGCCTTTGAAGAACACAAACGCGCTCAAGAAAAAAAGGATGTAAATATTGACGATCAGGTCGCCTATGAACTTGATCTTAAAAGTGGAGACGGCAAGCGTCCGGACCAGCAGTACGGCTAATGCCGTCAGGAATGACGAGAACAATGCCACCACAAATGCTGCAAGAATAGTATCAGCGCGAAACTTCATACCCATAGTGTAGCACACCTGGAACTGTTCTTAAATCAGCACCACATTGGAGATCTGATCCTTCGGATCCTTGAAGCGCATTAGTCTGACGCCCTGTGTGGCGCGACCCGAACTATTCACGGTGCCGATCGGCAGTCGTATAACCTGTCCCATTTTCGAAATGATGATCAGATCCTCTTTCTCTCTGCTGCCGTCAACGATCATCGCTGAGCTGATAGCGCCAGTTTTCGAAGTGATCTGAGCTGTCTTGATGCCTGAACCTCCCCTGCCCTGTACTTTATACTCGGTCAACTTCGTCCGCTTACCGAAACCATTAGCCATAACGGTCAGCAATTGTTCAGAAGGTTTCGCTTTACCATCAGCGACCAGATCCATACCGACTACCGTATCACCTTTGCGCAGGCGCATACCCCGTACACCGGAAGCGTTCCTGCCCATAGGCCGCAGCATCTTCTCTTTGAAGCGTATCGCTTGTCCATCATGCGAGATCAGCATGACATCGTCATCGCCCGACGACATCTTCACCCATTCGAGCGTATCGTCTCCTTTGAGTTTCAAAGCGATAAGTCCTGAGCGACGCACATTCGAAAATTTATCTATCTCAACTTTCTTGATAATGCCGGCTCTCGTGACCATGATGAAAAATTTGAATGCTGAGAAATCCTCACCGGTCAGGATTGAGCTTACTTTCTCTTCAGGTCCGAGTTGCAGGAAGTTCACTATATTCTGACCTTTAGCGGTACGCGAAGCCTGCGGTATCTCATAGGTCTTCAGCTGGAAAACGCGGCCACGACTCGTGAAGAACATCAGATCATTATGCGTATTCGTGCTGAAGAAATGTTCTACCTCATCCTCTTCTTTCGTCGTGAGACCTATGACACCTTTACCACCACGACCCTGCGACTTGAAGGTGTCTGGTGACAAACGCTTAATATAGCCATCATGGGTGATGGTCACGATTGTCGCTTCATTCGGGATGAGATCCTCTGTCGACATCTCGCCTACCGCTGATTTGACCACCTTGGTCCTGCGCTCATCGCCATACTTCTCGCCCATAGCTGTCAGGTCATCAGCGATGACCTGCATGATTTTCGCTGCGCTCTTCAGTATCGACTCCAGCTCTTTGATCAGAGCGTTCTTCTCTTTCAATTCACCCTCGATCTTCAGGCGTTCTAGATTGGCCAGATTCTGCAAACGCATTTCAAGGATAGCGACAGCCTGTCGCTCTGACAGCTTGAACTTCTGCATCAGATTCGTCTTCGCGACTTCCTTATCCTTCGAAGCGCGTATAACCTTGATGACCGCATCAATTTTATCCAAGGCAATGCACAAACCTTCGAGAATATGCGCCCTATCTTTTGCTTTATCCAGATCGAACTGTGTCCGCTTACGGACGACTTCTTTGCGATACTTGATATATTCCTCGAGCGCGCTCTTCAGCGTGAGGACACGCGGCTGTATGCCGTCCACCAACGCAAGCATATTCACATGGAAGGATTCTTGCAGCTGTGTGTACTTATACAGATTGTTTAGGATCTTCTTTGGATAGGTATCTTTCTTCAGTTCGATGACTATCCTGACGCCGTCCTTATTGGACTCGTCACGTATATCCTTGATGCCTTCGATCTTCTTATCGCGAACCAGTTCAGCCATTTTCTCGATCATCGAAGCTTTGTTCACCTGATACGGCACCGAGCTAATGACAATGGAGAATTGCCCGTTCTTCAGTTCCGTGATCTCAGCCTCACCCCGCATCACTATCTTACCTTTGCCGGTCGAGTAGGCGGCCTTGATCTCGCGTATATCATAGATGACGCCGCCCGTCGGGAAATCGGGACCTTTCACGAATTCCATCAGGTCATCGACCGATGCGTCCGGGTGCTTCATCAGGTGCAGGATAGCCACGACCAGCTCTTTCAAATTATGCGGCGGGATATTGGTGGCCATACCGACCGCGATGCCGACGCCACCATTCAACAATAAGTTCGGTAATTTCGCAGGGAGCACCTCAGGTTCTTTCTGCGAGTTATCATAGTTCGGGACAAAATTGACGGTGTTCTTCTCAATATCAAAAAGTAATTCTTCAGCGATGCCGTAGAGCTTCGCCTCGGTGTAGCGCATCGCTGCTGCATTATCCCCGTCCATCGAGCCGAAGTTGCCCTGCCCATGCACGAGCGGATACCGCATCGCGAAATCTTGCGCCATGCGGACCATAGAATCATACACCGCTGAGTCGCCATGCGGATGATACTTACCGAGCACTTCACCGACGACGGTCGCTGATTTCCTGAAACGTCCGCCTGCTCGCAAACCCAGCGTCCACATCGCATACAGGATACGACGATGCACCGGCTTCATACCATCACGCACATCAGGTAAAGCCCGCGCCACGATGACGCTCATCGCATAGTCCAAGTACGAAACCTCCATCTCCTGCACGATGGACTGCTCTGACACCTGATGCCGTGGGGCCTCAAGTTCGGTGGACTCGGTCGCTTTTTTACTTTTTGCAGCCATATTAATTCTTCAGAACGACCACCTTGGTATCTTCTGACAACAGCTCTTTCTTACTGACCTTCAGTTTCTCCATTGTTTCATGGGGAGCTGAATATTCTTTCAAGAACGACTCTATGCTTTCGAGCCCCTTGCTGCCCGATATCTTATAGTATGAAGGAATGACGATCCTTGGTTCGATCTGATTGATGATCGCCGCGGCCTCTTTGGGTCCTGTGCCCAAACCGCCACCGACCGGTAGTATCAGAATATCAGCTCCTTCAAGTACGGCCAGCTCCGTATCGCTCAGCTCTTTTATTTTGACCGGTCCAATATAGGCAATACTGACATCATCCATCTTTATCATATAGAGCGTAGAGCTATGAGAAGCCACGCCATAGGTAAAGACCGATCGTACCTCATACTCACCAGGACCATCGATGACAAACGGAGAGCCACTGATAGCCTCAGCCGCTGTCGCAGCATCAGTAGTGGTCACCAGGATATCAGCACCTTGCTTATTTATTTTGAAGCCAAGATCAGGATCGACCGGGTTTATGATGACAACTGTGCCATCACTCTGAAGCCTGAACGCGCCATATCCTAACCATGAGATTTGCATTGTCTGTTCAAGTGAATACTAATAAAAAATCGTCACCAAAAAAGCCATTTTAACTATCTAACTTTAGCATAAAACGGAGCCAAAGTAAACACCTTTCAGCAGGGCAAACATCGCTCTAACTACTTGCTAAAATTAGATGAATATAGTAGAAGTTAGCGGGCAGATTGTCCTTTCCAAAACCAGCGGCGAAAGCCCTGCCTGCAAGCAGGCAGGCACACAAACCAGGAGGTCTATGAGCGAACCCAGGGACAAAGACCGGGGTGCCAAAACCTCCGGTCGCGAACATGACTACACCGGCTCATCGTCGGGGCACATCATGAAAATCGTTCATAAGTATCCTCTTATGAGCAGAGAGGAGGAAGTCGAGGTCCTGCGGCGCGCGGAGCATGGCGATGCGGCGGCGCAACATGCGCTTGTGCTTCACAACCTGAGAATGGTCGTGGCGGTTAGTAAAGAATTCCGAGGCAAGGGCCTTCCATTCGAAGACCTCTTCAATGAAGGGGCCATGGGTCTTGAGGAGGCATCCAAACGGGTTAAAAGCGCTAAAGGCACGAAGTTCGTCACCTATGCGACGTGGTGGATACGCAAGTGTATGCGGAATGCTCTGCATCTACAACAGGATATCGTCCGCATACCGATCCATCAACGGCAACGGTCAAGCATGGTGTTCCGCCTCGCGAGCGAGATACGCCAAGCATCCTTCGGACGCAAGGCAACCTACGAGGAGCTCGGGCGCAAACTAGGCCTCACGAGAGAGAAGGTCAGGATCGTCTACGAAGAGACTCCCGCCGACTACATGATCAACCGACTCGAGGATCAGATCAGACCAGATGATGACCGAACCATTGGAGACTCGCTTGCGGAACAGGAGAGGTCACCGCTAGATTCCGTGATTCGGGCAGAAGCGCACGATCAGCTACGCATGTTTCTAGGTGAAGAGCTCACATGGATTGAACAGAAAATTGTAATGCTCCGGTTCGGCCTGGGTGACGCAACCTCACGGAGCTTGAAAGAAATCGGCGAGCAAGTACATCTCTCTCGAGAACGGGTCCGACAGATCGAAGCAGTAGCGCTTGGCAAGCTTCGCCGACGACTTGAGGCATTCGAGGCTCAAGAACGCGCCAAGAAGGAAAAGCTCAAAAAAGAGGAAGAAGCGCAAAGACGAATCGCGCAAGCAGATGAAGTCGACCGGATCTTCGCTGAAAAAGCCGCACAGCGCCGGGCTGCATACGAACGCAAACAACAACTCGAAGAAGGGTCGCGACAAACTGCGACCGAAGGTCCTTCCAGGGATATCGATTTTGGTCCCGCCGACTACATCCCATGACGCCCCTGCCCGAAAAGAGCAGCACGGGGCGTCATTTTTTTCTAAAGAGTATGACTCTTGCCAAAAGTAAGGAACTAAGGTACAGTATGCCAGCTTATTAATACACAATCTTATCAGGTCATCTGGACCTTATAAGAACTTATAGTCCTGCGGGTCTATGGGTTAATGGGTGCCACGAGGTTCTCACTACAAGAATCTGAGGCATCACACATATATGACAACGAAAGTACATACTGAAGAAAAAGAGTTGGCAGTCCGTGAAATGGACACACTCTTGAAAAGTAAGGGAGATTCTCTCAATTTCCCAAAACCAGGAGATCTGGTCGAAGGGACCGTTATCAGCGCTTCGAAGAGCGAAGTGTATCTTGATATTGCGGGTCTCACGACCGGCGTCGTTCGTGGTAAAGAATTAGAAGATGAGTCAGATAATTCAGCGGGGCTCAAAGTCGGCGACAAAGCTATCGCTACCGTCGTCGAGCTCGAGAATGAACGCGGCGAAATGGAACTCTCCTTCCGCCAAGCTGGTCACCAGAAAGCCTGGGATGATCTCGAGAAGCTGATGCGCGATGGTTCCATCGTCGAAAGCAAGATCGTTGACGCGAACAAAGGTGGCCTCATGGTCAAGGTCGGTAATGTCATGGGTTTTTTGCCGGTTTCACAGCTCACGACCGAAAATTATCCTCGCATCGAAGGCGGCGATAAGAACAAGATCCTGGCTTATTTGAAGACTTTCGTAAACAAAGCGATGAAAACTAAGATCATCGACGTCAATGAACGCGATGAGAAGCTGATCGTTTCCGAGAAAGCAGCCTGGGATGTCAAACAGAAAGCCGTTCTCGCGCAGTATAAGGTTGGCGACAAGGTCAAAGGTAAAATCACGGGCGTCGTTGACTTCGGCGCATTTATAGAGTTCGGCGATGGACTCGAGGGTCTTATCCATATCTCTGAGCTTGCCTGGCAGCGTATCGATGACCCGAAGCAGATCGTGAAGGTCGGCGATGTCGTCGAAGCCGAGATTATCTCGATACAGGATACGAAAGTCTCGCTCTCGATGAAGAAGCTGAAGACCGATCCCTGGAAAGAAGTTGCCGCAAAATATAAAATCGGTGACCTCGTCAAAGGCAAGATACTCAAGACCAATCCATTCGGCGCTTTCGTGGAGCTTGATGAAGATATCCATGGACTCGCGCATATCTCCGAGCTCTCAGCCAAAACTATCAAAAGTCCTGATGAAGTCGTAAAGATCGGTGAAAGCTACACCTTCAAGATAGTGAGCATCGAACCGAATGACCACCGCCTCGGCCTCTCTCTGAAAAAAGCAAAAGAAAAAGCGAGTACGAAAACGGAACAAGCAGCAGCCGACGAACAAGCTGCGGCTGACGCTCCAGCAAAAGAGTAGCTGCTACTCACCAACAAGCATCTATGAAAAACAATCTGTTCAAAAACATAGTGACCTTCACGCTGGTCTTCTTATTGGTCGCAAGCGCCCTGAGCCTTTTCACCCTGGACAAACCGACTGCCACGGATGTCGATGTGGCGACGCTTGTCAATCAGATCAATCAGGAAAAGGTGAAGATGATAGAAGTTGATGGCGACAAACTTACGGTCAAACTTACTGATAACAGCACAACGGAACGTACCTACAAAGAACCGACCGAATCCCTGAGCACTCTGCTCTCAAATTTCGGTGTCGCTCCCGATAAGCTTGCCAAGCTCAATATCACAGTGAAGAGCGAGACCAGCACCAGCTTCTGGCTCTGGACACTCCTGCCCATCGTCCTGCCGATACTCATCATCGGATTCTTCATCTGGATGATGATGCGGCAGATACAGGGTGCTAATTCCAAGGCTATGATGTTCGGCCAAGCGAATGCAAAGCAGTTCCAGCCGCAGACCAAGAATAAAGTAACCTTCAAGGACGTAGCCGGATCGAAAGAAGCGAAAGTAGAACTCTCCGAGATCGTCGAATTCTTACGGAAACCACAGAAATTCATATCCCTTGGAGCCAAGATACCGAAAGGCGTCCTGCTGGTAGGACCTCCTGGCACTGGTAAGACACTTCTCGCCCGCGCTATCGCTGGCGAAGCAGCGGTCCCTTTCTTCCATATTAGCGGATCTGAATTCGTCGAGATGTTCGTGGGAGTGGGCGCTTCTCGCGTACGCGATCTGTTCCGTAAAGCGAAGAAGCAATCCCCCTGCATCATCTTCATCGATGAGCTCGATGCCGTCGGACGACAACGCGGCGCAGGACTTGGCGGGAGTCATGATGAACGGGAACAGACCTTGAACCAGATCCTCGTCGAAATGGATGGTTTCGATAATCAGACCAATATCATCGTCGTAGCCGCAACCAATAGACCGGATATCCTCGACCCAGCTCTACTGCGACCTGGCCGCTTCGACCGGCAAGTTACCATCGACCTTCCTGATATCAAAGAGCGTGAGGCGATACTCGCGATACACGCGAAAGGAAAACCATTCGCTGAAAATATCAACCTCACCATGGTCGCGCAGCGCACTGTCGGATTCTCGGGCGCGGATCTCGCGAATGTCCTGAATGAGGCCGCGATCATGTCCGGCCGAGATAATAAGAAAACCATTGACCAGCGGTATATGCTCGAAGCCATCGAGAAAGTCATACTCGGACCTGAGCGTCGAAGCTCGATCATGTCTGACAAAGAGAAGAAGATCACCGCCTATCACGAGGCAGGACATGCCTTAGTAGCGCATATGCTCCCGAATGCTGACCCGGTGCACAAGATATCCATTATCTCACGCGGTCGTGCTGGCGGGTATACCTTGAAATTACCGAGCGAGGACAAACGCTATCACGCAAAGTCAGAATTCATCGATGATCTTGCGGTGCTGCTCGCCGGTCATGTGACCGAGAAGAAAATCTTCGGCGAAGTTACCACTGGCGCCTCAAGCGACCTCAAGAAAGCGACTTCTCTCGCGCGGCAGCTCATTACCCAATTCGGCATGAGCGAAGAGATGGGTCCTCGCACCTATGGCGAGAAAGAGGAAATGATATTCCTTGGTCGAGAGATTCATGAGCGAAGGGATTATAGTGAGAAGACAGCCGAGGCGATCGACAATGCCATCCTCGCCTTGATCAAAACAGCCTTCAAGACAGCCGAGCATGTTATCACCGAGCAACGCGCGAAACTAGAGAAGATAGCGCAGACGCTCTTGGTGAAAGAAACCCTAGAAAAAGAAGAGTTCGAGCAGCTGCTGGCTGCAGCATAATGTCTTTAGACAGTATCGACGATTTATAGTATACTATACGCGGAAACACTCCGCGTATAGTTATGTAAAG
This sequence comes from uncultured Gammaproteobacteria bacterium, assembly GCA_964422585.1. Lineage (GTDB taxonomy): Bacteria > Patescibacteriota > Patescibacteriia > UBA1558 > 2-01-FULL-52-15 > CAYRBH01. The sequence continues at coordinate 9,678 of CAYRBH010000004.1, read as the reverse complement.
AAAACAAAAATATGGCAAAATCAATGGGTACGTTTTATCGGCACATTCTCGCTGAATCATGGGACTTGAGCCGAAAGCATCTGTTCCTCTGGCCGCTCGCGCTGTTCACTTCTTTTGTTGGCGTCTTTGGAACATTTCAGGTTCTGTTTGACGTAACCAATACGCCAGCCACCTTTTCCGTCACGACCCTCTACGGCCAAGTTGACTTCATCACCTCGATCTTCATCGGCTGGAGTCAATCTTTCGATCAGATCCCCTGGGGAAGCTTGTCGCTCGGAGACATGCCCATGTTGGGCTTTTTCTTCTTCCTGCTTCTGGTCGTTATCGCTCTCGCTATACTGGTCACCAGTTCTGAAGGTGCCCTCATCCACGCCCTACATCAATTACAGACGAAAAAAAAGGCTACCTATCTAGTAAGTTTCCGCCAAGGACTTGATGCCTTCTGGCAACTGTTCGGCATTAACCTGGTCTATCGCCTGCTCTACCTGATGGTGATGGCGTTTATCATCATGCCGCTCATCTACCTAGCACTCGTCAGCGGCCCTGGCGGCGATCTGCTCTATGCCTTGATCAGCTACTTCATCTTCATACCCCTGGTCATCATCTTCGATCTGGTTGTGCGCTATGCGCTCATGTATCTGATGATCTACAATATGTCGATCAAAGAATCTTTCAAGAATGCCTGGCTGCTCTTCTGGACCAACTGGGTCATCAGTATCGAAACATCACTAGTCATCATGGCGACCCTCTTCATCGCCTTCCTGGTCATGTCGCTCGTGCTGCTGCCGATACTCGCCTTCTTCTTCACGATGTTCGGCACCTTCATAGCCCTCTCCACTGCAGCGCTACAGATCTTCGTTCTGACCGTGGTAGTACTCCTACTGCTCATTGTCGCGCTCTTCGTGAGTCTATTCACCACCGTACAAATGTCCATCTGGGTCGGCGTGTTCCGTAAGATCACCACCGGAGAACATCACAGCAAGATACACCGACTCGTCCGTCACATTCCTGTCCTGCATCGTCATATCATCTAACCTGATCGCTCGCGTCTTTCGTCTCTACATCCTTAACCCAAAGGACCGTCATCTATGATTAGCTCGCAGCTGAACCGCGGATCAAAAAAACCATCTGAAGAGACCAAGCATATACACTTGAGCGACAGCAAGAACGAGGCGCTTGCCTCCACCATTGCTGAGATACGCGAGAAACAAAAAGAGGCTCTGGTCGCCCAGGAAGCTCACACACAGGGCTACTCATACATTAATTTGCAGACTTTTCCTATACCTCAGGATGCGCTCTTGCTGCTCGATCGCGCCTTCTGTGATCAAGAAAGCGTTGTCTGTTTCTTTTTGGATAATGATCAGGTCCGACTTGGTACGATAAACCCAGCGAATCCCAAGGTCCTCGCCAAGGCAAAAGAGCTGGAGGAGAAAAACCGCGTGAGCGCAGCTATTTACAAAATCTCACAAGAAAGCCTGCGACTTGCTTTCAAAAAGTATGACGCTATCCCAAAAGCTCTCGCCGGCCATGATGAAGGGATTGATTTAAGCGAAGAATCGCTGAAAGCTCAGCAGGAAAAGGTCAGCACCATCAAGAAGTTAAGCGAGGCTATCGCCCATGCCCCCATCACCGAGGTACTCACGCTCATCATAGGTTCAGCGCTCAAGTCCGGGGCTTCAGATATACATATCGAAGCTGAAGCTGAGGACATCAAGATCCGCATGCGTATCGACGGTGTGCTCCATGACATCGGCATTCTCCCAACTGATGCTTGGGGCAAAGTCATATCGCGCGTGAAATTGCTGGCAGGATTGAAACTCAATATCGCCAATAAACCTCAAGATGGTCGTTTCACTATTTTCTTATCCAATGACAAAGTCGAAGTCCGCGTCTCGACCGTTCCCACCTCCTATGGCGAGAGCGTCGTCATGCGTTTACTCAGGTTCTCAGTTGAGGCATTGCAGTTCGATAGCCTCGGTTTAACCGGCTATACGCTTACCTCGCTCAATAAAGAGATTTCAAAACCGAATGGGATGATCATAGCGACTGGACCGACCGGCTCCGGTAAAACCACCACGCTCTATGCCATTCTGCACCACCTGAATGACCCGGAGACCAAGATACTGACCCTGGAAGACCCGATCGAGTATAAGATCAAGAGCATCAACCAAACGCAAATCAATGCCGCGGCCGGCATGGACTTTGCCAAAGGTTTGCGCTCGCTCCTGCGCCAGGATCCGGATATCATCATGGTCGGCGAAATTCGAGACCTCGAAACAGCGGATACCGCCATCAATGCGGCTCTGACTGGGCACCTGATGCTTTCGACGCTCCATACTAATAGCGCAGCTGGCGCTATTCCCCGCTTCCTCGCTATGGGATCGAAGAATTTTCTACTAGCGCCCGCTATCAATGCCATCATCGGGCAGCGTTTAGTACGCCGGCTCTGTAAACACTGCAAATACCAGGAGCAGCCCGATGAACCTACGATGTCGCGCATCATGGAAGCCTTAAAGCCAATCGCTACTCGCAAGGACCTCGGCGTAGCAGTCGATCTGAACTACCCCGAACGCTTCGAGTTCTTCGCGGCGAAAGGCTGCGAACAATGCAATGATCTCGGTTATCGCGGCCGCATCGGTATTTATGAGATACTTACGATGAATAAAGACCTGGAAAAGATTATTCTCAGCGGAACTGTATCAGAGTATGAGATTCAAGAAACGGCTCAAAGCCATGGCATGGTCACCATGCTGCAAGACGGGCTTCTCAAAGCCTTAGCCGGTATCACTTCAGTATCAGAGATCTTCAGACAAGCCGAATAGTTATTCGGTCAGCTTCGCTTGCGCATCAGCCAACTTCTTCCGCTCCTGAGCTACAACCGCAGCAGGGGCGTTCTTCGTGAACGCTGCTGTAGCGAGCTTCTTCTCCAGAGAATCAATGTAGGCTTTCAATTCTTCACGTTTGGCTTCGGTCAAGGTGCTGACTGATGCCACCATGATCGTCGGGTCTTTCGAGATTTCTATCGTACAGCGGGCTAATTTCTCTATCACATCCCGATACTGAGGATAGGGTAACGGCATACTGACCTTCACCATAGTCGCAGGCGGTATCTTGTTCACAGATTTATTCTCTCGAATACTGGTGATCACTTCCTGCACCTGGGAGAATACCTCATCCGCTTCAGCCGCTCTGTCGAAACTTATCGTTGGCCAATCTGAGACCATAAGCAAGTCCTTCGGAGAAAGTTGCTTCCAGAGAACTTCAGTTACGAATGGCATGAATGGATGCGCAAGGCGCAACAGAGCATCGAGAATGAACAGAAGCATCTGATCTTTCTGTTGCTTCGCTTGCTCTGAACGCTTAGCCTCAACCTTTGCTACTTCAATATACCAGTCGGCAAAATCATTCCAGGTGAATTCATACAGCGCTGCTGCGGCAAGTGAAAAATCAGATTGCTCGAGTAGCTTCGTCATGTCAGAGATGAGCGAGTGTAACTTCTTGAAGATCCACTGATCGGTCTGAGTCTCTGGCTTAGGAGTTTTGGCCGGAACACTGACTGTGTCGACCGAGCTTAGTACATACCGCGAGATATTCCAAAGCTTGTTCACGAAATGCTGATAATGCTCAACCTTTTCCTCAGAGAAAGTAAGGTCATTCCCCGGCGTCACACCAGACACCAGACTCATACGCAGCGCGTCAGTACCATATTTCGCTATCATTTCTAGGGGGTCCAGGGTATTACGCAATGACTTGGAAAATTTACGACCATCTTTGTCACGTACGAGTCCGTGAATATAGACCTCCTTGAACGGAATATCCTGCAGCATATACTCGCTCATCAGTATCATCCGCGCCATCCAGAAGAACACGATCTCATAACCCATCTGCATCCATACGCTTGGGTGAAATGTCTTCAAATCTTTCGTTTTCTCAGGCCAGCCAAGCGTCGAGAAAGTCCAGGTGCCTGATGAGAACCAGGTATCAAGGGTGTCAGGATCTTGAACCCATCCTGCTCCAGGGCTCTCAATGCTGACGCGGACTTCAGCGTCCTTATACCACACGGGTATGCGATGCCCCCACCAGATCTGCCGCGAGATACACCAATCCCACAAATTATCGATCCATTGGTAATAGACCGTTTTGTATCGTTCTGGCTTGATCTCAATCTTCTCACCCGCTGCGCGCATGAGATCTTTCAATGTTTTGCCTTTGAGTTTCTTACTCGGTTTATTGACACCAACAAACCATTGCAACATCGGCACCACCTCAATCACATCATTGAAGCGCTCATGTGTTGCGACATTCTGCTTGATTGTTTCTTCAGAAATGAGAAGTTTTTCTTTCTTAAGCCATGCAACGAATTTCTGTCTCGCTTTCTCTACTGAGAGACCAGCATAGGTACCTGCTGCCTCAGTCATCATGCCATCAGTGCCAATAACCTGGATCAAATCAAGTCCATGCCGCTCCTTCATTTCAAAATCAATCATGCTATGCGCGGGCGTCACACCCACTGCTCCCGTACCAAAATCCGGATCAACAGCCGGATCCGCTATAATTTTAATTGAAAGTGGTTGCGCTGCGCCTATGTCCGCGGTAAATGTCTTTCCAATATATTGCGCGTACCGTTTGTCCTTCGGGTTCACGGCAACTGCGGTGTCGCCTACTTTACTCTCGGGCCGGGTCGTGGCCACCGGAATCGGAAAATCCTTACTATACTTAAAAGTATACAGCTGTGCTTCACGCTCAATATATTCTAATTCATCGTCTGAAGCTGTCGATTGACCAACGACTGACCAGTTCACCACCCGATACCCCCGATAGATAAGCCCATCGTCATACATGGACTTGAACGCAGTATACACTGCCCTCGAGCGTTGCTCATCGAACGTATACGCGAAGCGATCCCAGTCGCAACTCGTTCCCATCTTCTTGATCTGCGCGATGATAGTTTCTTTCGACTGGCCGGCATACTCACGAATGATCTGCAGCAGTTTCTCTCTACCAAATTCCTCACGCGGACGCGTATGTCCTTTCTCAATCAGATCTTTCTCTACTCTGGCCTGGGTAGCTACTGCCGCATGGTCAACCCCAGGAATAAGTAGCGCGCGCCGCCCGCGCATACGCTCGAAACGGATCTTCGCGTCCAATAAGGTCTGCTCAAGAGCGTGACCAAGGTGCAGGATGCCAGTCACGTTCGGTGGTGGCATCATGATGCTATAGGGCTTACCTGTTTTCTGAGGAAGATTATCGGGGTTAAAAAAGCCAGCATCAAACCACTCTTGATAGATCAGGTCCTCATGCTCCTTCGCGGTATATGCCTTAGGCAAAGCCTCGTTTGACGAAGTGTTTTTCATGTCTTTATTCATACTAATATTTTACCTTGCATAGTTAAAAGTGGCGAGTACTGGCCTATGATCGCTCCCGATAGGTCCTAACACTCGAAAGTCCCGCATCTGCAGAGCCCCCCGATACAGTATATGGTCCAGCGGCATAGCCAGCGGGGTACCACGCAGCCAGGTAGTTCGCAAACCAAAACCTTCACGGTCAAGTGTAAGGCCTGTAGACTTGAGAAATGAGACTAACAGCGGGCTGAAGATGGTGGTGTTCAAGTCTCCAACCATGAGTATATCGCCAGCGACCTTATGCATATCTGAGATAAGGTAGCGAAAGAATGCCTTACGCTGCGAAGCCCAGCCTGGTGTCATCGGCGGCACCGGATGGGTCGCATACACGGTCAACGGCATATCTTTCATCTGTATGCGCAGCAATGGTGAGTTGGCCTGCGATAAACGGATTATCTCATACGATGCGATGGGTAGTTTCGAAAAAAATCCCATCCCTCGATAGTTATCCGCCGGCACTTCGATACTGCCGCCATATCTATCGCCGAATTCTTGCTTAATCCTCGTGAGCCATCCCTCACGCACCTCATTCAAAAAGATCATCGTTGGGTCCGTCTCACGGATCTGCTTACCGAGAGAGGCATACCCGGTATTGAATTGATTCACATTCGCCTGCAGAATCGTCAATGACGACTTGGCTGTATGCACTCTCGGCGCATGAGGCTTCCAGAGCCGCCATACTGGCCGGGCGAAATACAGCAGCGCGCAACACATGATGCCAGCCTGCAGCGTATACCCTTGCGTCAGTAGCAACACCAGAGATATGACGCCCAAGATTAAAAACTGAGGCACAAAATTAATAAAGATATCAAAAACCCAGAACAGCCGCGCTAATAGCATAAGCAGCACGTCTGCCATCAGTAGAGCGAATAGATAGAGTGTTACGAAAACGAGCATAGGATCTCGATAAATAAAAAAACGCGTCACTTCGCGTTAAGGACCCGCTGTCGCGGGTGGTACCACCTTCGCATTATACTTCATTCACGTGCTTTACGCGCACGAACGGCGGGGTCTACCTGTTTGCTGCGCAAACGTTTCTTCCCGCGATGCCTTTCCTAGGTGACATAAGTCCTAGTACTTGCACTCAATATATCCCCAAGGAGCTGTCCCTACTCTAGCATGTGAAGCCAATGAAAGCAAACCAGACTAGCGCTCTTTTTTCAAGGTTGCGAAAATACACCTATTCGCTACACTACTATTATGGACATGTCCCTACTCTACGGAGTGAACAACCAAAGCTTCTTTGACGGGCAATGGTCAGGCATACATTTTGTCACTGGTTTTATACTGGGAGGCCTGATGATCTATCTGTACCGCTACCTGAAGCGCCCCCTGTCAAATCAAACCTTCAAATACATAGGATTCTGCATCCTTATGGGCTGGGAGTACTTCGAGGTGTTCTTACGTTTCATAGATAAGCATCAATACCAGCTGGCTGATCTGCTGGCATCAGTCCTGCCGCGAGGGTTCTTCGAGATCGAAAGCACCGCAAATATCTTGGGCGACCTTACTTTCGGGAGCCTCGGGCTCTATATCGCGTACTATCTTTGGCTGAGGAATAAGAATCGTGAATGACGACCTTCCGTGCCTGTTCTCCGCTGGCCGAAAGCCGTATAGTCATTCTCCGCTTCGGCAGCATGTCCCGTATCCTATCCGCCCATTCGATGACAACAACCGCAGTGTCATCAGATAGATAATCCTCAAGGCCTATAGCGCTCACTTCTCGGCTGGTAGCAACCCGATAGCAATCAACATGTACTAGATGCGAGATCCCAGGGCGCTGCACCGGATATACTTTCATCAAGACGAATGTCGGGCTTTGTATCACATGGGTGACCCCGAGGCCCTGAGCGATCCCTTTAGCCAAAACTGTTTTCCCAGCCCCCAGATTGCCTTCGAGCGCTATGATGCGACCGTGTTTGAGTGATCGGGCGATCTCTTTCCCGATACGCTTCGTTTGGTCAGGGCTATCTGTTAAGAGTATGTTCCTCATAGTATGAAAGGGAGCTGCGGGTCGAATCGCAGTGTTTTCCAGGCTGTTGCGGAACCTTGTTTCCTTCTGTGATATCCGGTCATAGCTATCATAGCAGCATTATCCCCCGTAAACTCAAGATCAGGGACGAACACCGGTATTTGTTGTGTCCGACCCGCTTCAGTAAAACTCTTCCGCAATGCTGTATTCGCCGCGACACCTCCGCCAAGCATCAATGAGCGCGGATGATACTCCTGCAGAGCTCGATTGACCTTGCTCATAAGCGAATCTATCACCGCAGCCTGGAATGAGGCCGCAATATCCGGCAGCTCTCTTTTCGAGATCTTTTTTCTCTTCTCGAGATAGTAAAGTACCGCGGTCTTCAACCCCGAGAAGCTCATCGCATAGCCTGTCGATGAACGCATAGGCCGCGGAAACGCGATTGCTTGTGGATTTCCTTGCTCAGCTAGTTTTGAAAGTATCGGTCCGCCGGGATATCCCAAACCCAGGATCTTCGCGACCTTATCGAATGACTCACCCGCAGCATCATCCAGCGTATCACCCAATAAACGATACGTACCATGATCGTGCATGAGAATCAGCTGCGTATGTCCGCCTGATACGATAAGTACCAGTGCCGGCAGGTATTTTTTTGGATGTTTGAAAAGCTCTCTATGCGTGAGCCAATTCGCGTACATATGTGCTTCGAGATGGTTAATACCCAACAAAGGAATGCCAGTCGCATACGAGAGTGTTTTAGCCTCTTGCACACCGACCATGAGCGAGGTTATGAGCCCCGGACCAGCAGTAACCGCGATGAGATCAGTTGTGGCCAGCTGCTTACTGCCTATGTGCATAGCAAGCATCGGCTGCAAAGCCTCTAAATGCTGCCGTGCCGCTAGTTCCGGTACAACACCGCCATACTGAGCGTGTGTCGCTATCTGGGATGCTGTCACGTGCTCAACCAACTTGAAACCTTTCGCATCTACCTTCAGGAGTGCTAGTGATGTTTCATCGCAAGATGTTTCAATGCCTAGAATGGTCATAGACGACTATCTTAAAAGTCCTGCGGTGTTTCGTCAATAATAATGCGTTCAGGAGTTGTTGCCGTTCGCAATCGGCATCGCACAACGAATTTCCCTGACCAGAGCCCTGGCCAATGAGAAATGAGCCACCGACGTTTCCATCTTGGAATCAGCTTCGTCGGAAATACTCCTCCGGACATGAAATTAAATTGCCATACTTCCGGATAGAACCCAGAGTCCTGTAGCATTCGGTCCAGCTCCCGCAAAGTCCAAAAACGAAGATGCGCGTATTCCCAAGAATTTTTCTCATACGCTCTCTGCGACCACTTGATAATTCCCTTACCGCGCAGAATATCCCATCGCGTGCGCAGATCGAAATGATTGGGCATTGCAATGATCAAGCTACCCTCGGTCTTGAGCACTCGCCGTATCTCGCTCAGTACAGATCTCATATCTACGATATGCTCGAGTATATCGAGGGCAAGCACAATATCACATGACGCGTCAGGAAAAGGAAAGGTATCCTCAATGCTTCCCTTCACGGCATGCACGCCACGCGCATATGCCTCACGCACAGCTTGCGCATTAGTATCCAAGCCTGCTACATCATGGGCACCTATGATCGGCTCAACGAGACTCCCGTCACCACAGCCAAGATCCAATACCGTATAGGGTCCACCTTTGGGGAATAACCGCTTCACTTTCTCCCAAGAGGTATTATACTGATGTGTTCCCTGCATACTCACATTGTAACACGGATGAGCTTAAGTACCGCAGCCCCCACACCGGTATACCGGTGTGGGGGCTGCTTTTTATTTTCCTATCAAAAAAGACGGCCTTACATCTTACCGCCGCCCATTGATCCTGAATTCATCGAACCGCCTGGCATAGCCTTATCATGCATCATCATGCCTGAACACATCTTGCACTGCTTCTTGTGCATCACTAATTCCCAGATCGCTGATAGACCTACTAGAACATAGATCACCATTGAGATGCTTGACCCTGCACCAAAGATAGCATCAACCAGGTTCCATCCGAACGCTACGAGTAGCCAATTCAAACCGCCAATAATCAATAGAATAAAGGCGATCATATGGATCGGATTCTTCTTTCCGTCGCCACTCATCATACACTTCACCCCCTTCCGTTAACTAGTAATAGAACTACTATCAGTATAGCACTTTCGGGTAAACAAAAAAATCGACCCCTGTCGATATCTTTTGGTAGCCCTACGGGGAATCGAACCCCGATTTCCAGGATGAAAACCTGATATCCT
>CAYRBH010000003.1:0-90468 GCA_964422585.1 uncultured Gammaproteobacteria bacterium | reverse complement strand
CCATTGCGGGTATCGAGTCTGAGGATGTAGATATTTCGATCACTAACGATATGCTTACGATTCGCGGGACGCGCAAACAAGAAAAAACCCGCTCATCGCGAGAATACTTTTTCCAAGAATGCTACTGGGGAGCATTTTCTCGTTCCATCATCTTGCCGGTGGAAGTTGATGTAAAAAAAATTGACGCCACTATCAAAAATGGCATACTGAACATAGTGCTCCCGCGCTTACAGATAAAGACCAGCAAAAAGGGAATAAAGATTAAAGATGAAAACTAATGTTGCTCGCTAATCTCCAGGTCACTGTCGTAGATGTCACGGGTGATACCATCACGCTCAAGACCGAGCTTGGACAGACCATTACTATTACCCATGATCTCATGCCGCAGGCAATAGTCGGTATGAAGATTTTCATTGCTGCCGACGGTAAGCCACTCGTCAGTTCAGAGCGCCATGCGAAGGATGTGCTGAACGAAATAATAAAATAGGTAGGAAATGTGAAAGCGTCCACCAAGATGAATTTCGATGGACGCCCGTTTTGTCATGATCGCCGTACGATCCTGCGGACCCTAAGGTCCATGTTGAGATGAGCAGTTTGCTACAGGTCGATTCCGTGAACAGCGGCTTGCGCAGCTGTTGTCAAAATCGGGACAACATTTGCAAAGCACCCGGAGAAAAGGCGCCAAGAAAGTTCGTTACCAGGATCCCACGAAAGTGAGCCTTTCGAGAGACCTACCTGTAGCAAACAAGTATCTGCACCCAAGAAAATTCTTTCTAGCATTCACCGAGCCTGAGCCAAGTAAAACTAGAAAAAATCCCCATGCTTGTCGTGGATGCAGGTATTTGTTTGCTAATATTAGCTAAATTTCAATATACTACTATCAGATAACTATGGAGGATATCATAAGAAAGTCATCCTGTCAAGACCACAGGAGCTGCACTTGCTATCCACTTATTATATACAGTCAGGTAGTGGCTTACATTTCAAAAGTGGCGCTGGGTTGATGAAAATAAAAAAATGTTCTATAGTAAGCTCCATTAACCAGTAATAACAGAGACGAGAAACCAACAGCCTATCAGCTTCCCTGCAGAATGATGGACCGCGGGTCTCCAGCCTCTGGCATATAGTTTATGGGTACACCTACCAAAAAACGAACCTCAGGTCAGCGAAAGCGACGCGCTTCGCATTTCGCGCTGAAGTCCATGCGCATCCTTCGTTGTCCGAAGTGCAAAAAGGAGATCCTCCCGCATCGTGCTTGTGGTTTCTGCGGCTACTACAAAGGCCGTAAGGTCCTGGACCGCGAACCGGTCACTCGGAAACCAAAGTCCTAGAACCCCCGCCAATGGCGAATCGACATCTAGCTCGTACCTTAACTCTGCAAACTCTCTTCGAGTGGGATTTTTACAATGGCAAAAAGAATGTCGATGAGATACTGAGCTTCATCATCGCTGAATTCGCTCCTGATTTCGATGATGAAGGATTCTCCAAAAACCTCATTCACGCTATCTTAAAGCATCAGCTCCAAATAGATGATCTGATCGTTAACTTCGCCCCTGAGTGGCCGCTTGATCAGATTACCACCATCGATCGCAATGTATTGCGGATCGGCGTATATGAGTTGAAGTTCTCTAATGATATACCTCCAAAAGTCGCTATCAATGAAGCTATTGAGCTCGCGAAGACCTTTGGCGGGCCCTCGAGCGGCAAGTTCATCAATGGCGTCCTTGGCAGTATTTATAAAGAAATGGTGACCCGCGGCGAGAAGCAGTCTCCGCAAAGCCAGGGCATCAAAGAAGTTTCGGCAGGCGGTCTGGTCTACCGCATTATGGATGGTACTCCTATCTTCGCTCTCATACTCGACGCCTATAACAAATGGACCTTCCCTAAAGGAGGCATCGAACCAACCGAATCCGTGGAGAAAGCTGCGGCGCGCGAAATATCCGAAGAGATCGGGATCAGCGAATTGAAGCTCATAGCACCATTAGGCGACGCGGAGCTCAAGGTGCATAAAAGCGGAGAACCCTCATTCCGGAAACTGGTACATTACTACCTATTCAAGACCACCAAAGAGCAGCTGAAGGTGCCGAATGTGGCTGAGTTAAAGGATGCGAAGTGGTTCACGCGAGAAGAAGTCGAGAAGAACCTCACCTATAGCCAAAACAAGGAAATGTTCGCCAAAGCATTGAACTATATCACTGAGTATGAACAAACTGGAAGCGTTAGAACAGAAACTGCAAATTAACTTTTCGAACAAGGATATCCTGAGAAGCGCTCTCGTGCACAGGTCCTATCTCAATGAGCACAAGAGCTTTGCCCTGGATCATAATGAACGCCTCGAATTTCTCGGAGACGCGGTGCTTGAATTGATCGTGACCGAATATCTGTATGAGCACTTTTCGAATCCTGAAGGCGAACTCACCAACTGGCGATCAAGCCTCGTGAACTATAAGATGCTCTCCTCACGCGCTGAGGATCTCGATCTGTATCCGCTGATGCATATGAGCCGCGGTGAAGCTCGTGACCAAAGCCCCAAAGCCCGCTCCTATATCATGGCGAATGCCTATGAGGCGCTGATCGGGGCTATCTATCTAGACCAAGGTTTCGAAGTCACCAAGCGATTCATCTTGAGTCACCTCATCCCAGAGTTTCAAACTATCCTTGATCAGAAGCTCTATCTTGATGCAAAAAGCAAATTCCAAGAAAAGTCGCAAGAGATCCATACTATCACGCCGCGGTATAAGATACTGAAACAAGAGGGGCCTGATCATAATAAGCATTTCACCGTCGGAGTCTACCTGGACAAAGAGCTGATCGCCGAAGGCACTGGCATGAGCAAACAGGAAGCGGAGACCTCCGCCGCACAAGCAGCCCTCACTATCAAAAAATGGAACTGAGCCATGTATCTGGAAAAAATAGACATACAAGGTTTCAAATCGTTCGCGAATCCGACAACGCTTATCTTCAATAAGGAACTGACCGCGATCGTCGGTCCGAACGGATCTGGTAAATCCAATGTGGCCGATGCTATACGCTGGGTCTTGGGTGAGCAAAGCTTGAAATTACTTCGTGGCAAAAAGAGCGAAGACGTCATCTTCTCAGGCTCAGATAAAAAAGGCCGCTTAGGCTTTGCGAAGGTCATCCTCTATCTTCAGAACCAAGAGCATGCCGCCGGCATCGACTATGAGCAGGTGGTGATCGAGCGATCAATGGACCGCAATGGCGAAAGCAACTATCTCCTGAACGGCGGGGCAGTGCGCCTTACTGATATACAGCTGCTCCTAGCGAAAGCCCAGGTGGGACAGAAAAGCTATTCAGTCATCGGCCAAGGCATGATCGATGGTCTCCTGACCTTCTCAGCTCAGGATCGGAAGGATTTCTTCGATGAGGCTACCGGCGTGAGGCAGTATCAGATGAAAAAAACTCAGGCTATTCATAAGCTTGAGCAGACCGAGGAGAACATGCATCAGGCTGAGCTCGTGCTGCAAGAACTTGAGCCTCGGCTTAGGACACTCTCACGACAGGTGAAGCGCCTGGAGCGAAAAGAGGATCTCGAGCGGCAATTGAAAGAGCTGCATGGGCAGTACTATAGCTTCCTACTCGGATATTTGAATCGAGATCTCGAGAAAGTCCAGAAGCAAGTTGCACATGAGCAGGGAGCATTAGACGCGCTCTCCTCGACCGAACGCGAATTGCAAAAAAAACTCGAGGGTTTCGAGTATGCTTCAGGTCGGAATGAGAACTACAATACGCTGCAGGCAAAGCTCTTCCACGAGCAAGAAGAATATAATGCATTGACAAAGAAGAAGATCGTGCTTGAGGGCAAGAAAGACCTCGATCTGATCAAGAGTGGTAATAGCGGCGAGGTCATGCTGCGTGATCGCCTTGAAGCACTGCAACGTAAGAACCAGTCTTTGGGCCTTCGCAGTGAAGAATTGCAGCGTGAGATCACAAAAGCAGAGGCGCGCATACAAGAGCTGCAGCGCTCCCATGCCACAGCTACCACCAGGCTTGCCGCTGCCGAGAAGGAGCTTGCCGGACATACCACGGAACGGAACTGGGAAGCGCTGGCAAGTGAAGCTCAAGCTATCCATATAGAACATGATGCCCTGAGCACACATATCGAACAAGTGAGCTCTGCAGATGATCTCAAAGACCTAAAAGAGCGCTTCAAACATTTCACGAACAAGCTAAAGCAATTCTTGAAAAGTATCAGCGGCACGAAAAAAGATGACTATCAGGCGCAGTGGTCACACTATCGTATGCTCGCTGATGAACATCAGAGACTCTCAGCCGAAGTGCAGCACGTAGAAACAGAGTGTCTGTTGAAAAAGAATGAGCTGCATACTATCGATACTCAGCACCAAGAGCATTCCCGTGAGGCGAAAGAGCTCTCGCATGAACTTGATTCTTCGAAGAAAGACTCGTCCGGCTCTCTCAATGATGATCTGGCAGCCTTAACGAAAGAGCTAAGCGCGAAGGAGGACTCTATCAAAGCGTTACGTTCGGAGATCGATAATTTCAATACCCTTGAAGAAGCAAAAAAGAATGAGCTCCTGGGCATCCAGAAGAAGCTCCGCACTATACAGTATGACGCCACCGTCAAGAACAATGCGCTGACCGGAGCTAAGGTTGAGCTGGCAAAGCTCGAAACAAGGAAAGAAGAGCTTGACCGCGAGATCGCAGAGGAAGCTCCTGGATTTAACCTGCAAAAAGAGGTGGCAAACCTGCATACAGAACAGGCGCATGAGCAGATCGAAACACTGAAGAAACAATTGAACATCATCGGCGGCATCGATACCGAGACGGTGAAAGAGTATACCGAAGTGCGAGATAAGCATGAGTATCTGACCAGGCAAACCACCGATCTGCGTTCAGCAGAGAAGTCGCTGCTTGAACTCATCAAAGAACTCGATGAGCATATCAATACACAATTTCAGCATGCGTTCAAGAATATTAATGCTCTATTCACCAAGTACTTCAAGAGGCTCTTCAATGGCGGTACTGCAAAGCTGATACTCGAAATACAAACGCCGAAAGATGAGCCGGATGCATCCTCTCCTGATGAGAACGCAGACGATGAGGAACCCACAGAAGAACCAAAACAAGGAGCCGGCACCAAGATTAAAAATAGACATTTCGATTACACCATTGAGATACAAGCGACCCCTCCCGGCAAGAAACTCGCCAGCATCAATATGCTTTCCGGCGGCGAAAAAGCGATGACCGCGATAGCGTTGATCTGCTCGATCATCGCGAATAATCCTCCGCCGTTCGTGGTTCTGGATGAAGTGGATGCAGCGCTCGATGAGGCGAACTCGATCCGTTTTGCGGAGATCATCAGCGAACTCCTCGACAAGAGTCAATTCATCACCATCAGTCACAATCGCGCGACCATGCATCAAGCAAAGATACTCTATGGCGTTACCATGGGCGACGACGGAATCTCACGACTACTCTCGGTCAATTTCGAACAAGCTGATAAACTGAGTGCTTAGCGATACACTCATTTCGAATTTAGCCTAGCTGTGCTATACTTTGCTTACTTGAGGAGGAATGCATCAATGAAACATTTTGCCAGCCACAGAGCGATGACAACACTGCTGATTGTTTTGATCATGACTCTGTTCAGTTCATCGGCACTAGCTCAGAATCTTAACAAGCCGCTCGATCCCTCGAACCCTGACCGACCCGCGACCTCCACGACGAAGCCCACTCCACAAGTAAAACCAGCGCCAATCGACACGACCACGAGCGATCAAGTCTCGTTCATCGCGCTGCTTGGCCAACGCCTCGTGAGCTATCTCAGCAACTTGCGTTCAGCCCTTGAACGGACGACGAGCGTGAGCGATACCGAGAAAACAACTATCCTTGCCGCGCTCAACCAAGATATTTCCGTGATACAGACCGCGGCTATAACCTTGAGCAACTCGCATACCTCCGATGAACTCAATAAACGAATAGCTTCACTGCAAAGTTTCTGGCAAGATAAAGAGAATACCATCACCTACTATCTTGGCTTGGTGGTCGGTAATGGCTTCCAGCATGCTATCGATCGCTTCAGATCGATCGAGGCGAGCTATACTCTACTGTTCGATCGATTCAAGCCAACCTCTGATCTCATTACATTGAAAAAACAATTCAGCGATGCATTAAACGCCGCGAATACGAGCTATATGCAGGCGAAAGATATTTTCACGCAGATCAAGACGCCTGGCGACCACAAAGATCTGTTAGCCAAGGGCGTGCAGGCATTTCGTGACGCGCACACTCATTTAAAGCAAGCGCGCACTCTGTCTCGCCAACTGCTCTCAGAACTGCATCAGGCACTCGATACAACCACCTCTGTCCAAACCTCAACCCCGAGTATACAACCATAACTAGTATGTCAAAACACTACCGCATCGTACTCGCAGCACTCGGCATCGGTCTCTTACTCGCCCTAGCCGTTATCTTCTTCATTCCAGAACAGCTGCCTGGAGGCACCGGCTTGTTAACTCCAAGCAAAACATCACCGACAGCAACAGCCCCAAAGAGTAACGCTGACATTCTGAAAGATATCGATCAGCAAATGGCAGCGGTCGAACAAGAATACAATTTCAATGTGGAACCTGCTCCTGAGAGTCTCCAAAGTCCTGATTTTACTACCAGTACCGCGGCTCTACACTAGTGAAGAAAGAAAATCCTGACCCAGGCATGCTCCGAAAGGAGCATTTTTGCGTCTCAATTTTTTAGAACGAAGTGCTGCTATAAGGCTTGACATACTATGGCTTAAGTGATATAGTGTTGTTTCGTAAATAAAAACAAACCTTTCTGTTAGTTCCAAGTATAGCTTGGAATTTTTTATTAAAGGTAATCCTATGCTGAAATTAGCCACTACTGCAGCCCAAAAAAACCTAGCATTTTTCATGTTATTTTCGCTGGGTATATTACTATTCCCTCATACCGGGCTCATGGGTCAAGAATTCAATAGCGACGCCCTGGTATTCGATACTGCCACCGCTCCTGAAGCAAGTCTCTTGCATATGGGCTCAAAAACCGATGATACATACCTGCCGAGCAAAAAGACCATCAATATAACAGTGACCTCCTATAACAGCGTCCCGGGGCAAACCGATGCTACGCCTTTCATCACCGCATTCGGAACACCGGTCCATGACGGCATCGTCGCGACCAACTACTTGCCAAAAGGTACGAAAGTTAGATTCCCCGATCTCTATGGCGATAAAGTGTTCGTTGTCGAGGACCGTATGAATATCCGCTATACCAAGCAAATGGACATTTGGTCAGCTGACCAGCAATTCTCTCGCAATTTCGGCGCACGACATCTCAGAATGGAGATCCTATAAGAGTGATTTGAGAGTCACTATAACCACCCTCACGCCACATGTGGTGCGAGGGTGGTTTCATATCTATTGACGCCAAAAGGTTCGAAGAGTAGGCTCATTCCATAACGCTCGTGCATTCGAGGTGAACATGAAGAACCGAATCTTGATCGGTCTGGTACTCGGAGTACTCCTAGTCGCAGCGCTCGCTCGCAGGCTGTTTCACTCAACCCCCGGTGGTATCGCAGTACTAGCCCTGTTCAGCATCTCACCCCTGATCGTTAACTGGCTCGGTGGAGCGCTCATCAACTACCTCGTCAACCTCAAAGCCAAAGGAGAAGAAGCGGCGACAGTCCTACGACGCAACAAGTAAGAAAGTGCAGTCCGCTCAAAGTCGAGAATAACCAGAGGAGGTTCGTATGCCATGGTGGGCAAAGGTTCTCATTGCTCTCGTGATTCTGGCCGTGGCAGTGTTGGCTCTCGGAGCCTACGGTCTCTATCTCATGATCCGATACAACAATGAGGACGAGGAAGACGAGTGGTGGACCGATGAGGAAATCCGTACACAAGGAGGCGGAAATGTTGCGAGCAGTTAGCGAACTGCTCTACCGCGTTGCCGACTTCTGCTACACCTTCTACCTCATCTGTAAATTTCGGCTCTTCGGTGCCGGAAGCGACTAAAAAGCGCGCGCAGCTTCATAACCAAAAAGTGGCACACAGTTGTTGCGAAACGGGCCGCCCCGGTCAAAGACCAGGGCGGCCCTAAAAATTTTCAAAAAGTATCCTGGAGGCACGAGGGGGAATCGAACCCCCGATAAGGGTTTTGTCCAGTTACTAAGGCCTGGAGGCACGAGGGGGAATCGAACCCCCGATAAGGGTTTTGCAGACCCATGCCTTACCACTTGGCCATCGTGCCAAGATACCTCCAGACCTCAGTAACGAGGATCCCGAACATTATATTTCAAATAGAGTTGGGACAGACCCATGCCTTACCACTTGGCCATCGTGCCTTGTGCACGCCCACGTGTAGCGGGCGTACCGTATAAGCCGCTATACGGTAACAAAAAGTTGTTAAAAAAACAAGCCAGGGAAATGAAATCAATCCCTCGACTGCGCTGAGGATGACGTGCTAAGATAGGCCTATGAAACATTTTGAGCACCCAGAAAGCCTTGAACCATCGGAAGCAAAAAAAAGACTGCTTGACCTGGAAGCAACTGGTACATTCCTATTTCATGGATCGCCGTATAAGATAGAAGAACTTGAGCCACGCCAAGCCCACACCAGGGCAAGCAATGAGAGTTACGAAATGGTTCCAGATGGCGAACCGTCAGTTGCAGCATCGCCCTATGCCGAAATTGCAATTTTCCGAGCAATTGTAAACAGAGAAAATATACCCGAGTCACATACTGGTAGCTTCGGCTCAAAAACAGATGAAGAAGGGACTACCGTAGAATTATCATATGGATTTACGCCGAATGTCCCCGCTCTCCTACCCAATAGTACTGGGTACGTATATGTTCTGAAAAAATCTCAATTCAACCCCCGAGCTGGCGAGTTGGGTATGGAGTGGCGAAGTGAGCGTAGGGTAAAACCAGTTGAAATTATTGAGGTTCACGAGCAAGATCTGCCTTCAAAAATCGAATTACTTAATGATATAGAACCAAATATACCTCCGGTATGAAAAAACTCGCCATCATTGATACGTTCGCGTTGCTGCACCGCGCCTATCACGCGATACCCCCGACTCTGACAACCAAGGATGGCCTTATGGTCAATGCAGCCTATGGTTTCTCCGCTATTCTGCTTCGTCTCATGAAAGAGCTTAAGCCCGATTATATTGTCGCGGCGTTCGATCTGCCTGGCGGGACCTTTCGGAATAAAGAATACAAAGAGTATAAAGCGCACCGAGAGGCGCCTGACAAAGATTTCATTGATCAAATTTCAATCATCGAAGACATACTCGCGGCCTTAAGCATCCCCAAGCTCGCACTGAAAGGTTATGAAGCTGATGATGTGATAGGTTCTATAGCCCGATACTGTAATGAACAAGAGAAGGATATCGAGGTTATCATCGTTTCCGGCGACCTCGACACCTTACAGCTCGTGAACAAACGCACAGTCGTCTATACGATGCGTAAGAGTATCAATGATACGCTTATCTATGATGAGGCTGCCGTTCGCGAACGGTATGGATTGACGCCAGCTCAGATCATTGATCTGAAATCCCTGAAAGGCGACACCTCCGACAATATTCCCGGCGTGAAAGGTATCGGCGAAAAAGGCGCTATTGATCTGGTCAAAGAATTCGGATCGCTCGAAAATATCTATACGCATATCGAGTCAAAGAAGATAAAGGACCGAACGCGCGAGCTTCTGAAAGACCAAAAGGACATGGCATTCCAAAGCAAAATGCTTGCAACTATCGTAACCGATCTAAAGGTCAACCTCGATCTTACAAAGGCAGACATCAATAACTATGACCTTCCAAAGGTCACTAAGCTTTTTCAAAAACTTGAATTCAGGTCCTTGTTGGCAAAACTGCCCACTAGCAATGGCACCGCGACGACAAAACCTGCCACAAAAAAAAAGAGCGGACCTGTCTATGAAGTCATCGATGACGAGGCCGGCATGAAAAAACTTGCAGCTCTCCTTGTGAAGAAAAAACAGATTGCCATAGATACTGAAACGACCGGACTTGATACCCTGCATGCCGAAATCCTAGGCGCGAGTATTGCCTGGGCTCCGAAAGAGGCCGTCTTCATCCACCTGCGTGATGACCAGCAGCGCACTGCTTTCAAAAAACACCTCGGATCCATCATTACTGATCCAGCGATCAAAAAGATCGGGCATAATATAAAATACGATTATCAAATCCTGGATCGTTTCGGCCTGCGTATGCAAGGGATATACTTTGATACCTTGCTTGCGGGATTCCTCCTCCACTCCGATCGCAGTTTGAAGATCGAAGAGTTGGCATTCACCTATCTTGGCGTTACGATGCAGACGCTTGCCGATCTCGTTGATACAGCCGCGAGTGATGACAAGCCGAAGAAAAAGAAAGATCTTGATGTCAAAGCTATCGATCCTGAAAAACTCGCGCAGTATGGCGCGGCGGATTCAGATATGTGCTTCCGCCTCTATGAAAAAATAGCGCCACTCATCAAGAAAGAAAAACTAACTACCGTCCTGGAAACTATCGACATGCCTGTCGTGCCCATACTTGCTCACATGGAACATGACGGCATTCTGCTCGATGTGCCCTACCTGAAGGCAATGGAAAAAGAACTACGCAAACAGATCGAAAGTCTTGAAAAAAAGATTCATACACTCGCTGGCTTTGAATTCAATATTGCCTCACCGCTGCAGCTGAAAGAAGTACTATTCGAAAAACTCGCCATAGAAACCAAGGGTATCAAGCGCAAGAAAACCGGCCTTTCGACGGCGGCCGATGAATTAGAAAAATTAAAAAACGCGCATCCAATTATCAACTTAATTCTCGAATATCGTGAAATCACGAAACTCGTGAATACCTATGTAGCGACTTTGCCTGATGAAATAGATAGAGACGATAAGCGTATTCATACTGATTATAGCCAGACGATCGCGGCAACGGGAAGGCTTTCTTCGAACCATCCTAATCTGCAAAATATCCCTATCCGCACCGAACTGGGACGTACCATACGCAAGGCCTTTATCGCGCCAAAGGGCAAAGTACTTATTTCAGCGGACTATTCACAGATAGAATTACGTATTGCCGCTATCATTTCCAAGGATCCGAAAATGCTCGCAAGCTTCAAGAAAGGCGAAGATATTCACCGCGCGACCGCAGCTGCTATCAATAATATTCCTATGGACCAAGTCACTCCTGATCAGCGCCGTGCTGCTAAAGAAGTGAACTTCGGCGTCATCTATGGTCTTGGCTCGACTGGTCTTGCGCAGCGCACGGGCATCACACGTCTCGAAGCAAAGGAATTCATAGAGAAATATTTCGGATTGTACAAAAAGCTCAAGCAGTACCTCGATGATACCAAGTCATTCGCGCATGCGCATGGCTATGTCATGACCATATTCGGCCGCAGACGAAGGTTGCCAGAGATCTATTCCTCATCGCCAATGCTGGTCGCTCAAGCGGAACGTATGGCCATCAATATGCCTATCCAAGGTACCGCGACCGGCGATATCATTAAACTTGCCATGATCGCTTGCGATACGGCTATCCAAGAACAGAAACTACCAGCCAAGATGCTGCTGCAAGTGCATGATGAGTTGGTCTTCGAAGCAGATACAGCTGCTGCCGACAAGGCAACCAAGGAGATCAAAAAGGCTATGGAGAGCGTCGGAAACTATGAGATACCATTACTGGTCGATGTGAAAACCGGAGAGAATTGGGCAGAGATGGAGGAAGTATGATCTACTTCTACTACGGCGAGGATGCGTTCCGAGCACGGGAGACCGTGCTGCAGCTCAAAAAAAAGTTCATCGAGCTGTATGATACATCAGGCCACAACACTGAAACCATCGATGTTAGTGATTTTAGTCTAGAGAAGTTCTTTACGAGCGTGAAGGCGCAGGGTTTCTTGGCATCAAAGAAATGTATCATTCTCAAAAATATCTTCTCACATAAAAAGTTCGCGGATATACAAGACGCGCTCATTTCCTATTTCAAAACACTCAAAAACTCAAAAGATGAAAATTATATCATTCTATGGCAGGAAGGCCTGCCGCGACAAAATCTGAAATTATTCAAATACCTGAAAGAGTTGTGCACGCCACTGAACTGCTGCAAAGAATTCGCTCCGCTGGATGAGCGTCAACGAGTGACATGGTTACAGTCTCAAGCAAAGACGCTCGGCAAAACGATTGACCGCGAAGCCTGTGAGCTGCTCATGGCGTATACAGGAGAGGACTCTTGGGCGCTCTATCATGAATTGCAAAAACTCTGCAGCTATGTTGCGGGGACTAAGATCACAGCCACGGCAGTTACAAAATTAGTTCATGCAATGCAGGCTGATATCATGTTCGACTTCTTAGATGCTATGAGCGCTCTGCAGAAACCTCGGGCCCTGAAACTGATGGAAGAGTACCTGCAGAATGATACTGACCGCCAGAAACTCTTCGGTATGATACTGCGACAATTCCGCCTCATCGTACAGACCAAGGAAGCGAGCAGCAACGCGAGCAACTCCTACGCGATAGCTGAACGGTTGAAGCTGCATCCTTTTGTTGCGAAAAAAATGTTGGAGCATTCGAGGAACTTCACGAAAAAACAGTTGCAAACGATTTATGCAAGACTTGTCAGCCTCGATATGCTATTGAAGAATGACCCTGAGACATTCGGCGCCACGCTGACTCTATTTATTTCTAAATTATAACAACACCGCCCCTGCCATTCGGCAGGGGCGGTTTGCTGTAAATGCTTACTTTGCGGAAAGCGTTTTGATCTTCTTCGCGAGGTTCGATTTATAGCGTGCAGCCGTATTCTTGCTGATGAAGCTCTTCGAAGCTTTATCCACGAGCTGCTGTAATGTGTGATAGAGCTTTTTCGCTGCTTCAGCATTCTTTGCGGCTATCGCCTTCTCAGCTGCTTTGCGTGTATCTTTGATCTTCTTCAATACCGTACGGTTACGAAGATAACGCTTATCAGCCTGTCGCTTTGCTTTAATTGCGTGTTTCTTATGTGCCATGTGTAATGTTTAATAAAGATATCAAGAAATACCCTATCAATTTCGGGTTATATTGTCAAACATCCCCTGTTCCAATACTGACTTTCGAAAAGCCTCGATAGCGATATAGTGCTTCTGATAGGTTTCTTTCTTAAGATCAGCTACGGCAACCGCCTGGTCTACAGCATATGGTCCGATAGCGCTTCGTATTAACTCCATCATAACTCCACCGGTGCCCAATGCCTGACCTAAATCATGAATTATAGAACGTATATAGGTTCCACTGCCGCAAACGACGCGTAGACGAAGCAGCGGATATCGATATTCAAGAATCTCAATACTTTTGATCAGTACCGGGACTGCCTTTCTCTCAATATCCGCTCCCTCACGCGCGAGCTTATAGAGTGGCTTTCCCTTAAATTTCTTTGCTGAATACATAGGCGGAATTTGATACACTGTACCTGTCATTTTCTGTGATTGTTCTTTAATTTCTTGTAGCGAAGGCTTCCTACTGCTTTGTTCAATGATAGTTCCTTCTCGATCATAAGTATCAGATGTCACACCAAGCCTTGCTTCCACTTCGTATACTTTCGGCAAGAAATGCCACCAATCAAGCAACTTAGTCGCGGCACCAATACCAACAACCAAAACACCTGAAGCGATAGGATCTAGCGTACCCGCAAAACCGATTTGTTTAATACCAGTAAGCCGACGCAATGCGCTCACGGTACGGAATGAGGGTTCGCCTGATGGTTTATTGGTCACGATAAAACTCGCAGTCGGATCTTCTAAAAGATTTTTCAACTTCGTTGTTTTGAAAATATCCTCACGAAAAGGGTTTAAGGTAATTATCTTTGTCGGTAAGCGCTCTGCGACAATATACTCTTTCAGCTTGTCAACAAACACAGTCTGATCATAGCCCAAAACAACCGTATCAGGATTCACTTCACGGAATACGCGCAAGCGATCATGCGCGTCGCCCGCGTGCGGGATCACTCCATACTGGGAAATATTTTTGATACGTGCCTCGAGCGAGTTTACTGGTGGCTTCCATTTTACTTTTTGGATTGTCTCATCAAGCGCTACGACCGCATGCACCTCGCCATACTTTTTCGCTTCCTGAATAACAAAAAGATGCCCTGGATGCAGGATGTCGAATGAGCCGAAGATGAGGACTTTTTTCATTTTTTAGCCCTCGATTTTTTCAAAATCTCGATCTGATCCCTCAACACCGCAGCGCGTTCAAACTCTAGATTCTCTGCATGGACCTGCATCTGTTGTTGCAAGGTATCAATCAAATATGCTTTTTCATCACGCGATAGATGCGTAATCTCTTTCTTGAAATCTTCCTTAACATCCATACCTTTCAACGCTGTTTCTTTGATGCCATGCGAGATAGAGGTTGGTGTGATACGGTGCTCCGTATTGTATGCAATCTGAATTTTCCTACGACGCTTCACTTCATCCGTAGCGCGTTTCATCGAGTCAGTGATCCTGTCCGCATACATGATGACATGACCGTCTTTGTGTCGGGCAGCACGACCCATGGTCTGGATGAGCGACGTGTCATTACGCAAAAACCCTTCTTTATCCGCGTCGAGAATAACGACGAGCGACACTTCAGGCAGATCCAATCCTTCACGAAGTAAATTGATACCAACAAGAACATCATATTTACCCTGGCGCAGATCTTTCAAAATAGTGAGCCGATCTAAGGTATCAACATCTGAGTGCAAGTATTGCACTTTGATCTTTTTCAACAGCAAATGCTCCGCCAAATCCTCGGCCAGACGCTTCGTCAATGTCGTGATCAAAACACGCTGTTTTTTCGCGACACGAGCTTCAATTTCTTTCTCAACATCCGCTATCTGCCCAGCCGTAGGCCGGATCTCAACCTCAGGATCGAGAAGCCCGGTGGGGCGAATGATCTGTTCGACTTTTTGCTTTGACTCGGTCAGCTCATATTGACTCGGCGTTGCCGACATATACAGAGTCTGATCTGTACGCTGTAGGAATTCATCCCATTGCAAAGGTCTATTGTCCATGGCCGCAGGTAAGCGCCAACCATAGTCAACGAGCGTTGTCTTGCGCGCACGGTCGCCATTATACATACCGCGTATCTGCGGCAAGGTAATATGCGATTCATCGACGACTAATAAGAAATCATCCGGAAAATATTCCAGCAAGGTCGCTGGCGGCAATCCCGGCGCCCTGCGGTCAAAGTAGCGGGAATAATTCTCAATGCCATTACAGTAACCGACCGTCTCGATCATTTCCAAATCGAAACTTACCCGTTCCTCGATGCGTTGCGCCTCGATAAGTTTATTCTGCGATTTGAAATAGGCGATACGCTCCCGCAAATCAGTGCGTATCTCATCGAGTATTTCAGGCACCGTTTCTTGCGGCGCTAAATAATGTTTTGCGGGAAAAATAGAAACTTCTTTCAAGGATGCGTCCTGTACATCACGAGTCACATAGTGTACGCGCTTGATCTTTTCAAGCTTGGAGCCATAGAATTCTAAACGATAGAATGATTCTGCATCACTTGAAGCGAAAATTTCTACTACTTCACCTTTCACTGAGTACGTACCGCGCACCAAAGCCGTGTCATTGCGCTTATACTGCAAATACTGAAGCTGTTTCAATATCTTATCCATCGAATAGTCTTTACCTATCTCGAGCTCAAGCCGCACCTTCGAATAATCCTCAGGATCACCAAGGCCGTAGATGCAGGAGACCGATGCAACGATGATCACATCGCGCCGCGTTAACACTGCCTGCGTTGCCGCGTGACGAAGCCGGTCAATCTCTTCATTGATCTGCGTTTCTTTATCTATGTGCGTATCGGTCGTGGGCAAATATGCTTCTGGCTGATAGTAATCATAGTAGGATACAAAGTAATGCACGGCATTATTCGGAAAAAAATCCTGAAATTCACTCGCGAGCTGTGCTGCCAGAGTTTTATTATGTGAGATAACCAAAGTCGGCCGCTGCGTTTGCGCTATGACATTCGCGATAGTGAACGTCTTACCAGAGCCAGTCACACCGACTAAGACCTGCTTATCCAGTTTTTTCGAAATGCCTTTGATCAATTTTTCAATCGCCTGCGGCTGATCGCCGGTAGGCTTATACAGTGACTCTAAACTGAAACTCTTTTTTTGCATATCAGAATACTACCATAGGGGAGCAGACGAAACTAGTCAAATCCATCATACCAATCCGACATCTGCTTTGATTATCTAGCAAGATACATGTTACACTATAGCAATGCATACCTACCGACTGCTTCGAACTCGGGGTTTCAGCCTGATTGAACTCATGGCCGTCATCGCTATTATTGGAATCATTGCTGCCATTGCCATGGTCGGCCTTTCTACAGCCAAAGAAAAAGCCCGCATTGCATCGATAATCTCATTCGATACGCAAATACGCCGAGCTCTCGGTTCAAATATTATCGCCGAGTGGAAGCTTGATCGCAACGCAAACGATACCTCGAATGATGGCTACAATGGCGCCGCGACAACGAATAACCCGTCGCATTGGCTATCTGGCAGCAGTTGCATGTCAGGAGGCTGCTATTCCATCAATAGCTCGAGCGACTCCGTCTACTTGGCGCCGGGCGCAGGACCAACGTACAAAGACTTTAACATTGGCACTGATGATTTTACGCTTACTTTTTATTTTAGAACAAGCGCGCTCCCTCCATCGGGAGCATATATGTTCCAAAATTTCAGCGGTGCTGGTTCAGCAGGTTTTGGACTCTACTACTTTGCGCAAGGAGCAACCCCCTATCAAGATGTGTGTTATCTTTCTGATGGCTCTGCCTCTGCCAGTGGGCCTATCATGGTCCCCATCACCGATAATAAATGGCATCATTACCTCGTACAATACAAACGCTCCGGTAATTGCGATATTTATGTCGATGGTAAAAAACAAACCCCCGCGTCTCCTGTTAGCATAGCTTCTCAACCAGGTTCAATCAGCAATACCTCCTCGAAAACCATTGGCGGTGGTGGCGCCGCTTCTTTCATAGGGGTGTATGATGAAGTTCGCCTCTACCGTGGCATTGCCAATTTAAATTAACTACGGAAGTATCTTTTGGTAGCAGTCCTCAGCTACTATTTTTATTGATTTTTTAGCCAAAGGGTGATTAAATGGTGCTATGATAAGCTACCTCAAAGGCACGATCCTGGCGAAGAAAGACCGTTATACCATACTGCTAGTGAATGATGCGACCGGTTACCGCGTCTATACTACCGGACATATGTTAGAGGCATTAGGGCTCAATCAGGAAGTCGCCTTTTTCATTTACACACACGTGCGTGAAGACGCGATAGAGCTCTATGGATTCCCGAACCTTGATGAGCTGGATTTCTTCGAACGCCTCATTGGTATTTCAGGCGTGGGACCGAAAAGCGCTCTAGGCGTCCTCTCTGTCGCTCCACTGACAGATATCAAAAAAGCGATTATACATGGTGACCCAGGGCTGCTACAGAAAGTTTCGAATATCGGCAAGAAAACCGCGGAACGCATCATCGTTGAGCTCAAAGAAAAAATAACGGTCACCAGTCAGGAAGAGAAAGCTGGTCTTTCCATTACTGAGAATGTGCAGCTCATGGAAGCGTTAATGTCGCTCGGTTATAAAGAAAGTGAGATCAGGAAAGCACTTCGCATCATCCCGCCAGAGGCGACCGAATTATCTGATAAAATAAAGGAGGCTCTCAGGATCCTAAGCCAAGGAAAGTCGCAATAGCTATGGATGTCACGATGAATGCGCACAACTATGACGAGTTCCTCGAGCAATTTCCGCTCGGCTCATTCTTGCAATCAAGATTCTGGAAGCGCTTCCTGAGCTTACAAGGTAAAAAAAACTGGCAGCTCAATGTCTATGATGATGAACATCGGCTCATCGCCCATTGTCTCATCCATACGAACAATTTGCCCTTGGGAAAAAGCTATCTCTATGCCCCGAAAGGTCCCATCTTCGCTCCCAATCTGGACGAAGAACAACGGAGAGAAGCACTTGAACTCATCTTGAGCCAGATCCGAGACATCACGATCGCGACACGGCGACGTGAAGAGATCTTCTGTCGCCTCGAACCAAATATCCCATTACCCTCGATACTCAGCATCCCGGTGAAAGCTTCCAAATCGATACAACCAAAAGCGACGAGCTACCTGACGCTGAATACACCGAAGGAAGAATTAATCATGACCTTCAAAGAGAAAACCCGTTATAATATACGGCTCGCCGAAAAAAAAGGTATCACCATCAATTGGGCACAGGATGAGAAAGCGATCAAGCAGTTCTATACAATCTATGAACAGACGAATCGCCGACAGAAGTTGCGATCACATGATCGCAACTACTTCCTGAAAATGCTCGAAGCTGATACAGATAAGAATGTCGTCTGGGTCGCGACAGCCTATCATGAACAAATCCCTATTGCCGCAAATCTGTATATCGCGCACTTCCCGACCATGACCTATCTTCATGGCGGCTTCAATTATGAGTATCGCAACCTGATGGCGCCGTATCTCTTACAATGGGACGCTATCGTGAAATCCATAGATTCAGGAATGAACTACTATGACTTCTGGGGCGTCGCGCCATCCGACGGGACACAAGACTCATTGGAGAATGTCACCCGATTCAAAGATGGTTTCAATGGCGCCGTCGTTGAATCAATCGGTTGTTATGACTATCTCTATAATCCGCTCTGGTATCAGGGGTACGAGTACCTGCGGCAGATACGAAGATCCCTTCCGTTCTAAAGTCTATTTTTTCGCTAAAAAGCTTGATTTTTTATTAAAAATATGCTATTATTGAATAGTTAGCATAGTTTTTGATAGCTTGAATTCATGTTACAAGAGGATATTCCTCTTTTTTGGTTAGAAAACAAAAACAAAAAATGATCTTTGCTGAGATTCGCAGAAAATCTTCTATTCTATTACAGAAACACCGAGCGGCGTTCTATGCTTTCGCCGTTTTTTTGATACTTATAAACTTTGTCTATCCTTTCACCATCAGTAAAGCAGCCAGTCCCAACGGCCTTACTTTCTCAGGAGTTGATGTAATGAAATGGACCAAGGATACGGTGAGCAATCAACCGGACGATACGACCATTGACGCGATAGTTCTCGCGATAACCCGCGACATCAAACCTGAGTATATCGCCATATCGGTCCCTATGGATCCAACGAGCGACTATCCGAATCCGCCAGCACCTCGCACTGCCGAAGCCTTCACACAGAAATGGAGCGACTCGATACATGCGCATGGAGCGAAAGTGCTCTGGCGCGGGACCTGGAGCGGCATTGAGGGTATTTATAGTTTCCCACAGAAGGTCGGGGTGAATCGCTTCCCAACTGGCACTGCCGCGAGCGCCGCGACCGATGGCGATAGCACCTGGCTCGGGAAGACCTATAACTATATCATTAACCATCCTACTTTTTTCAAAGATGGAGATATCTGGGCACCGCTGCCTGAGCGCACTGAAGGCATCTTCAATGACGCGACCTCATTCCTTCCATCGACCGGAGCGGGACTACAAGCAAATTACGCGCAATTCTTTATCGACCTGCATACCATCTCTGCTGCAGCCTTCTCAGCGATCAACAAAAATGTCATCACCGGCCTCTCAACGCAGAATTTCTCAGAGATCAATAGCGGCTGGATGTATCAATCGGTAATTAACAATGCCGGGTATACTGTTGTAGACCACTATGGCATCACACACACGCCCGAGGAAATGGAATCTGACCTGCGACGCATCTACGCGGAACGAGGCAATACGAAAATATTCTTACAGGAGTGGGGCGATTACTGGGATAGCAATATGCCCGACCAGCAACGCATGAGTTATCTCACCTCGATGTATACGATGTGGCAAAAGCTCATTGATGAACACATTCTGGCTGGCTTCAATTACTGGGGCGCGTGGGGTGGCAATGGGGAAGGCGTAGTAGATCAAGTAGGATCGATGTTCCAAGCAAATGCACGAGGGATGCTGCTTGCCCAATTCTTTGCCTATCAACTAACAAACCCACAAACACCAACGACCACCCCAACCTCGACGCCGACACAGACCCCGCCGACGCCACCCGCTCCTCCAGTCACGCCACCGACACCATCGACTCCGCCCATCACTCCTGCAACACCACCCGCTACCACTACTGAGCCGACCGTGACTCCTCCAACAAGCGTGCCGCCAACTCCTCCAGCGCCACCTACTCCTGTCAGCGGGACCACAACGACCACTCAGTCGCCAGCAGCACCGGCAGCGCCAGAAAACACTGCTCTACCGACCCCACCAACGGCACCAGTCGCAACACCAGTTACTTCGAATCCAGCAGGGCCGAGCATCGCTCCTGTCACTCACTCGCAACCTACTACCATAACCGCTGCTCCGACCCTAAAAAATACAGCGCTGCGGTTGAAAACACCGGTCGCGCCAACGGTAGCAGAGCCTACTGTCGAACCTGAGCCGCAAAAAACGGGCCGTTCCTTCGAAGAGCAGGTGACATTCAGATCTATCCTAGAAGACATGTTCGGCACAACGAATACAGTCAAGGTCAAAGGATACTCATTCGATAATCGCCTGCCCTCACGCATCTATGACAACCTTGCAAGCCTCGCCTCAGCGCATCGCATACCAGCATTACGCGTCATCGATATGCTGCTTGTTCTGGTGAGCATCGGTCTGTTCTCACGTGTTCCGAAAACATTCAAGTTATTTTTTGAACCCGTCGAAGAAGAGAAGGATCTCTTCGATATTAAAGCGCGCCAGGCCCATCAATACGGGGTGTAAGATAGGCTCCTAGCGAGCGTCTTCTTAGCTAGATTCATTAATATCACTACACATGCGAACCCGAACCGCATTACCTTACCTCAGTGCCGTAGCGCTGCTCCTGCACTTTTTTTATGCGCCTGCTCCAGCGCATGCTGGTTTCATACGAGCGATAGTGTTCCCGGTCGATGGCCCCACTCATTTCTCCGATGACTTCGGTGATGGCAGATCAGGAGGACGGGTACACATCGGCAATGACATCATGGCCGATAAGTTAACCCCCGTGCTCGCAGCAACGGACGGTACTATCATCTTCGCGCCTATGGTTGAACCATCCTATGGCTACTATCTCTCCTTACGAGATGCCGAAGGCTATACCTACGACTATGTGCATCTGAACAATGATAACCCTGGCACCGATGATGGGAAAGGTGGGCCGCAACATGCCTATGCACCTGGGATTGAGCAGGGCGTGTCAGTCAAGGCAGGACAATTAATCGCCTGGGTCGGCGATTCAGGTAATGCCGAGAATGTCGGCCCGCATCTTCACTTCGAGATACATCTACCTGATGGCACACCTATCGATCCGTATGAAAGCTTACTTGCTGCGACGAAACCAAATGCGCCAAAGCAAACTATTCGTGAAATTCCAGATGGTATTCTAATACGATACAGCGGCGATCCGAACATCTATCTTCTTGCGAACAATACGAAATACGCGATAGCTACGGAAGCAACAGCGAAAGCGATCGGCTACAACATAGCTACAGCGAAGCTGCTTCCGACTGACCAAGACTATCGCACCGGCCTTCCTATCGAATTAACTGCAAATGTTATATTCCAAAGGGATGGTAAGCCGATTACGAGTACCAGCGTTGCCTCTACGACCCATCAGGCGATTACAACCAACTTATCACTCGGCTCGAAAGGTCCCCAGGTGGTACAGCTACAGAGCATACTGAAGCGTCTCGGTTACTTCACAAACGCCTCATTTACTGGCTACTATGGCGCCGCGACGCGTCTAGCTGTCCTGAAATTTCAAAAAGCCTACGGCATTCCCCAGATCGGATTAGTAGGCCCTCAGACCAGAGCGAAGCTAAACTCCCTCTAAAAAGAAAAGAGCGAGTCAGCCTGGTTCTGGGCCTTCTCGCTCATCCTCATATCTCTTGCTTGCAGCAACCTCGATGAGGCAGCCCATCATTGATGGGCTTCAGTCGCGCCTTTTGACGCCACCTTTTCCTTAACGAGATCGATGATGTCTTCCACGGTCATCGAGCTGAATCGTTCCTCGTCAGCAGTATCGATCTTAATGCCGTGCTGCTCCTCCAGCCACAGGAGGATTTCCTCACAGTCGAACTGATCGAACTCGAAGTCCGCGAGCCGCTTCTCAAGCTCAATCTGCTCGGGCCGCAGGCCGGCCTGTTCAGCGATAAGCTCTATCACTTTCTTCGCTACGCTCTTCATGACGGGGCTCCTCTCAACGAGATGAATGAACGCACAACGGCACCAATGCCGCAGTACAGCACATCAAAACACTGAATATACAAGATGTCAACTGTAAGGCGGGCCAACCCTTTCGGATTGTCCCGCCTTGTCTGAATCTCGCTCTTCGCGTTGCTACTCGCTAGGCAGCGAGTTTCTCGCCGAACAGGCGAATGAGATCCTCGATCGTAGGATCCTCAGTGCCCGGGCGCTGAGCCCTGATCAACTCATCCTGTGACGGAGTGAACCGACGCTCGTCGGCATCCGACATGGAGATGTCAAGGGACTCCTCGATCATCATGTTGATCTCGACGATCCTGAGTGAATCGCCTACGTTGACGAGCCTCTCGTGTACATTGATCTCTTCGGTTCTGCGGCCCAGGACTGTCGCGATGGCCGCGACTACTGCATCATGGGCCAATTGCATAGCCTCTTCTTTGGTTCTGCTCACCAGTCTTCTCCTTTACTGGACCGTGTCGATAGAGAGCACCGACGCGGCCGGATGAGTGCACTCGATCCAGTACCGTGCGAAGTTGACAACCGTCTTCTTGGTCTCGAGGCTCCGATCGCCGAAACGACGATCGACAACCAGGATGGTGCGGTACCACTCGAGGCCAGCGCAATAGACCACTGCGTAGTAACCATCTTTCTTCGGGACGATCTCGATCGTGAAACCTAGGGGTGAAAGGACAGCTTGCACATGTTTACTCATCCCGATCTTCTCCTTTTGACCAGAATTAAGTTGCATCTTGCGAATTGATTAATCTAAACAAAAGACGCTTGTTTGTCAATGCATCGTTCTTTCTTGTCTAAATACGGATGAAAAGCTACAGTATCTATATAAATAACTCATTCCACCTATATGAAAAAAGGGCTCATCTCGTCAGCTGTATTGAGCGCGGTCGGCGTACTTACCTATGTATCCATCATCGCCTGGATCATGAGAACCATTGGGAAAGCCTTTGGCACAGTACCGGATACTGTCCTTTCGCCTGTCCTCTTGCTCATGCTGTTCGTAACTTCGGCCGCCATTACCGGATTGCTGGTTTTGGGAAAACCGGCTTACTTATTTTTTTCCGGCAATAAAAAAGATGCGATTACGCTGCTACTAATTACTATTGGGCTGATAGCGCTACTCACCTTTATCGTTTTTCTATTCGTTGCCACAACTGCCACTCTCTACCTCTCCCAAGGAATGATGCATTAACATAAGGACTTTACCTGATTCCTGGGTAAGCGTACTATGAGGGGACTATGGAACCTCTCGCAGCAAAAATCCGACCGAAATCACTGGGCGACTTTGTCGGCCAGGAGCATTTAGTTGGTAAAGGGAAGCCACTTCGCGAAGCGATCGAGAAGAAACATTTATTTTCCTTTATTCTCTGGGGACCTCCGGGCGTTGGCAAAACCACACTGGCACGGATCTATGCGAAAGCCTTGGATGCTGAGCTCCATGAACTCTCCGCTGTCAGCGCCGGCAAAGATGATATTCGCGCTATCATTCCGAAAGCGCAGCAGAAGCTGGGAGCAAAACCAGCTTTATTGTTCCTGGATGAAATCCACCGCTTCAATAAAGCACAACAAGACTTCCTGCTTCCCTATGTTGAATCAGGTGACTTAACCTTGATCGGCGCAACAACTGAGAATCCGAGCTTCGAGGTGATAGCACCGCTCCTCTCTCGCTGCAGAGTCTTTGTCCTGAATGAACTCTCAGAAAAAGACATGGCCGAGATTATCGACCGGACAGGATTTAAATTAAAAAAGGATGCGAAAGAGTGGCTGATACAAATGGCTAATGGCGATGCCCGGCAAGCATTGACGATGATCGACAATACCGCGAACCTCTACAAAACGATAACACTCGAGCATCTCCAGAATGCCTTGCAATCGAAATTCTTGCGCTATGACAAGAAAGGTGAAGAGCATTACAATACTATCTCGGCCTTTATCAAATCAATGCGCGCGTCACAGCCCGATGCCGCGCTCTACTATCTTGCACGGATGGTTGATAGCGGCGAGGATCCCTTATTCATTGCGCGGCGCATGGTCATTTTCGCTTCAGAAGATATTGGCTTGGCACAGCCGACCGCTTTAGTTGTCGCCAACGCAGTATTCCGTGCCTGCGAAACTATCGGCTATCCGGAATGTGCGATCAACTTAGCACATGGCGTGAGCTATCTTGCGAATTGCAAAAAAGATCGTTCATCCTATGATGCCTTGCAAGAGGCGATGGCTGATGTGAAAAAATATGGTAATCTGCCAATACCCATGGAAGTGCGGAATGCTCCGACCAAACTCATGAAAAATCTCGGCTATGGAAAGGGATATGAAAAATATTCGAAGGAAAGCTACTTACCTGATAAGCTAAGGGGGCAGAGGTATTTGAAGTAATTTCTAACGATAATGTTACAAACAAAATTAATTGTACTCGGGGGCTTTGCTGGTGCCGGCAAAACGACCATTGTCGAA
Organism: uncultured Gammaproteobacteria bacterium; assembly: GCA_964422585.1. Classification (GTDB taxonomy): domain Bacteria; phylum Patescibacteriota; class Patescibacteriia; order UBA1558; family 2-01-FULL-52-15; genus CAYRBH01. The sequence continues at coordinate 65,741 of CAYRBH010000003.1, read as the reverse complement.
AGGCTGGCGGCAGATTATAACCTTCCTTTTTTCAATCCGGATGATTTCAATGCAGGCCTGAAACCTGGATTAAAAATGGAATTCCATGAAATATCTCCGATTGGTTACGATTTGTTGTGGTATCTACTGAAAAAAAATGTAAGGGTTGGCGTCAGTTTCATCCTTGATGCAAATATGTGCCACGAACGGACCTGGACAACACTGGATGAGTTACAGAAAGAATTTGAACATGTCCATATTATTCCAATCATTCTTGTATGCTCTTTAGAGACGCATCGAGAAAGAGTACTAAAACGAGGGGAAACCAATGCTATGCATTTCAATCTGGGAGGCGATGTCTTTGAAGACATACTGCATAAGTATGACTTCATTACACAGCTGGACAGACCTGATATCATCCGTGTAGACGCTAATGGCCTGCCTGATGAAGTATATGCGAAAGTCCTTGAAATAGTACAGCTTGACTAGTCATCTAAGTACTGTTTTAAAAAAGAAGAACCTGCCCGTCGTGATGACCGGGCAGGTCCGAGAGAAAACCGTTGCGCCTTAGGGGCGCTTCTTAAAGCCTCGCAACCACCGAGCGAGCTCAGGCGCGCGACTTGCATGCACTATCAGCATCTCGTGACCCGTGCGATACGACTTCATCGAGAGCAGCGGCTCGAATTCCCGGATCTCGTCCTTAACGAGATAAAAGAATCTGAAACCAAGCTTCTTCGAGATGCCGACTACCGGGGCCCAATCCCAAGGTGCCTGAACTCCGGCCTGAAGCAAGGCTGCGCCGACTTCGCCTTTCCAGAGACGCGCGATCGCGATCCCGATGGAACCACCGGTGACCTCCAAGCCTTTGAAAGCGCCACCCTTCGAAACGTTAGTTATGAGCCTCTGCGCGATCTTAGAGTGAACAGCAGGCTCTTCCCGAAGCAAGATGTACTGGCGGGAAAGAGGCCGACGAGGATTGATCCTGAGCTTCCGGCTGACTTCGTACTTGCTGATGCGACGAACTGCATCCGAGTCCGGCCTGTAACCGTAGATCTCGCGCGTATTCGCATCCCCCACGTAAGCTGCGACGATACGCTGGCCATGCACAAGCGCAATCATCGTGCCTACACCGTGCGATGCTCCACGGACATAGGCCCGAGTACCGTCGAGCGGGTCTACGGTGAAGTAGACCAATTGTCCCTTGTGCTTGCGAGCTACAAAGACATCGTCTTCTTCAGCGACGATTCCGAGATCGGGAAAGCACTCACCAAGTGAGCGAAGGTACGATTTCTGAGCTTTATTGTCTCCTGTGGTCTTGAAATCGTCCTTTCTTGAAAGACCTTTTTTCGGAATAACTTCGTGAGCAAAACTGTACTTGTCGATCTCGACGATGGCTCGCCTGACAAGCTCCTTCATGACGATGCCGATGATATGGCCGTTCGTTGTTGTATATGGAAAAGATCGAGCGCTCATTGTGATACCTCCTGTATCCTGAATGTTGTGTATTTCACATTTTTGCAACAGCAGAAGATACCATAAAACTATAAAAATGTCAATCATCCATACCAAAATAACATTGTCTTTGCTATACTTAATCTTGTCTATGAAAAAAATAATTACCTTGGTATTAGTTTTGCTGACTCTCGCTCCTCTGATGCCTGCTCAGGCAGCGAAAGCTCCTGCTGAAAAAGTATATTCGCTCACACAGCTTTCTGGTAACCTTCTTTTGGAAAAAAATTCTGATCGCATCTGGTATGCCGATCCTGTCAAACATATCCGTTATATCATCCGTGACGATGCCGATCTCGCCTGGCTCACCGATAACCTTGCTTTAGCATTGCCCGCTGCAACATTCGCTAAGATACCGGACGCGCATACTGCGACTACTCTAGCATACGAGGGAAAATACAGCGGCAGGCTGATCAGTGATGTCAGTGATCCGAATAATTCCTGGTATGTCAGTCCAGCGACCGGCAAACGGTATCCGATGGATACCTTCGCGAACATAGAGCAGCTGGCAACTGATACGGGCATCACCGTAGGTCCGAAGTCACTCGCCAAGCTCAGAATGACTACAAAACAAATTGCCTTTGATCCGCTCTCATTGCCGCTTGCCTATGTGCGCTATGACGGTGATCATTTTACCGGAGGTAAAAACGCAACAGCCATATTACCACTCGCGTCACTCACGAAGCTGATGACAGCCATGGTGCTGCTCGATACCAATATTGATTTTGACAAAACCATCACCATCACAGCGAACGAAATCAACTATCCGAAAACACTTGTCGGCGGCGATGCGACTAGCGAAGTCGATATCAGGGCAGGTGATCAGGTACAGGTACAAGATCTCTGGGTAGCCATGCTCCTGGCCTCATCGAATCAATCAGCAAAAATACTTGCTGATAACAGCGGGCTGAGCGCTGATGAGTTTGTCAAAAAAATGAATGAGAAAGCTGCTTACTTCAAACTAAGTCACACGCGGTTCTCTGAAATGACCGGACTCAATGCCAATAATGTAACCACGCCTCAGGAAATGGCGATCATCGCCAGCAGAGCATTTGATTCATATCGCATTGCTCAGCAAGGAGTACGTACCTCCTATACATTCAACGTCACCGGAGCCGATGGTTCCCCGCGCACCATAGTAGTTGCCAACCGAAACTATAGTCTCATGGCCTTCAGTCCGGATGCCGCCAAAACAGGCTACCTAACTGAAGCTCAACGGAATGCTGTCATCAAAAAAAATGGAAATATCATTGTTGTGATGCATGCGTTCAGTATGAAGCAACGTAATGACACTGTGCAAAAACTCATTCCCTAGCAGCTCGAATAAAATCCCAAAAAGAGATATACTTAGGCCAGTAATTAATTAGCTATATCCTATGAAATCAGCGACAAAAAAACAGCAAGCCATCTATGCACTGCTTGTCGCAGTCGCGGTGCTGGCTGGCATCACGCTTCTGAACTTACTCAGCAGCCAAAATCTGCAAAAAGAGGCGGAGATGAAAGCGCAGCAAGACGCGGCTGACAAACAAGCCGCCATGCAAACCGAAGCTATCAAAAACCTGACTGCCACCGAACAGTACCAGAAGTATTGTGTGAATGGCGTACAGCGCATCGACACTGCCGGTGACTACAGTAAGATTGTCTATGGCACTGCGCAGAAAACAGTCACGTATGTCGACAAAGATGGCAAGCGCATCTATTGCACTGCGGGGGTCGCGAAGCCATCAGCAGATTGCGCGGAGATAGCGGCGCTGACCTTTGACACAGCATATGTCTGCGGCGGCACGAATGTCGCGAGTATGATCTCAGGAAATAATGGCTTGCAGGTCAAAACACAGACCACCGGCAATGCCGTCATCATTGATACCGTTCTTCTTGGCGCGCCGGGATATGTAGCTATACATACCATGACCGGATCAAAGCCCGGACCTATACTGGCGAACTCCCAGCTGCTCCAAGCAGGTACCTATAAAATCGTCTCTATAGCCATGCCGTCTGCCCTGACGACTTGGAACAACTATGCCGCGATGCTGCACACAGATAATGGCAATGGCAGCTTCGATGCAAAAGACGACAGCCCTATCACTGATGAGAAAGGCAATCCTATCATGGTCACGTTCAAAGCCGTTAAGGGAGAGTGACCAAAAACTAGCCGACTTCATACTTAGTACAGCCTCCTAACCAGGAGGCTGTATTGCATTGTGGATAAGTTGTCCATAAAAAAATCATTCTTTTGGCTAAACAATGAAAAACTTAATGCATATACTACATATTTTTACCTAAAATTAGCTATATTTTAAGTTTCTTGACAGCTAAATAGCTTTAGGTATTGACAATAGTCCTGTTCTCAAGTATCATAGTCCCATGTTTAAAGCCCAAGTTCTGAGCTTAGGCGCCGAATAATTGTACATAACCCGCACACCTCTCCGTGAATAAAATCATGGTGGGGATTTTATTGTGCCGCAAAGAAAGTGCTCCTTAGTAACCTGGTCATCCTCTTCTGAGGAAGGTCACCTGTCATGCTTATAGCACTGCGCAGGAATGATTGGCTCCGAAAGGTATCTCTCGAGGCTCGTCACTTAACCAGTAAACAGTTTTGTATCTATGCCCCATACGAAACCCACGGCCGAGCGCGTGTACTTCACGCCAGTTCGCGAAGCTATTTCGCTTCCTGATCTTATCGAAGTCCAGCAGAAGTCCTATGACTGGTTCTTCGCGGAAGGACTGAAAGAGCTTTTCGATGAAGTATCTCCGATCAAAGATTTCATTGGCCGAGATCTGGAGCTGTATTTCGAATCGTACTACCTGGACGAACCGAAATTCCATGAGAAAGAAGCGAAGGCGCGCAACACGACCTATGAAGCGCCCATCAAAGTGAAGGTAACGCTTGTCAATCAAAAGACTGGCGAAGTAAAAGAGCAAGAGATCTACCTCGGCGATATTCCCTTGATGACCGATCGGGGCACGTTCGTCATTAATGGCGTTGAACGCGTCGTCGTCTCCCAGCTCATTCGAAGCGCAGGAGTCTTCTTCACGTCCGAACTTACCCGCGGCAGGAATTACTATGGGGCAAAAATCATTCCGAATCGCGGAGCATGGCTCGAGATAGAAACCGACGCGAATAATGTTATCTATGTAAAAATAGACCGTAAGCGCAAAGTACCGATCACCTCACTCCTGCGCGCTTTTGGCTATAGCTCTGATGAAGAGATCATGCAACTCTTCAAAGATGTCGATACTCATCCCGAGGTGCATTCCATTAAGTCAACGATGCATAAGGATGTGTGCAAAGACGAGGCTGATGGCTTGCGAGAAGTCTATAAGAGAATTCGCCCTGGTGACCTCGCAACGACCGAAAATGCCCGTAACCTCATACACTCGATGTTCTTCAACTTCGATCGTTATGACTTCGGTCGGGTCGGACGCTATAAGATCAACTCGCGCTTCGGCTTCAATATCGCGAATGATAAGACAACCCGCATACTCCGCCGTGAAGACCTGATCGCCATCGTCCGCGAGATCATCCGCCTGAACATCACCCAAGAGCAGGCTGATGATATCGATCATCTCGGCAACCGACGTATCCGAGCAGTCGGCGAATTGGTACAGAATAAGTTCCGTATAGGTCTCGCCCGCATGGAGCGTATCATCAAGGACCGCATGTCCACGCTCGATATCAATACCTTAACACCGAACCAACTCATCAATGCGCGTCCGGTCATGGGCTCGATCAAAGAGTTCTTCATGAGCTCACAGTTGTCTCAATTCATGGATCAGATCAATCCTCTCTCAGAGCTCGAGCATAAACGACGCTTGAATGCGATGGGACCTGGCGGACTTTCGCGCGAACGCGCAGGGTTCGAAGTTCGCGACGTGCATCGTACACACTATGGACGCATCTGCCCGATCGCGACGCCCGAAGGCCCCAATATCGGTCTCGTCGGACATTTATCTACCTACGCGCGGGTCAATGAATTCGGGCTTATCGAGACTCCTTTCCGCAAGGTCATCCACGATGTGCCAAATGACGGCAAAGCAAGCGTCGGCGAGATCGCGCGTGAAGATTTGAAAGATGGTAAAACTGTCATAGTCAAAGCTGGCGATGAGATCAGCGCAGCCGACGCGAAAAAATTAGCCGGCGTGAAAGACCTCAAGACTATCGCGCTCAAACCTCGTGTACTCCCTGAGGTTATGTATATCGATGCGTTCATCGAAGAAAAAGGAAATACTACGGCAGCCACCACCCCGATAGACGCCAAGGGATACTTCAGCAAAGAGTATGCCGAAATCCGGAGCCATGGCGTGCCAAAATATGACCGCGTGGAAAAAATCGATTATATGGATGTCGCGCCGAACCAGATCATCTCAGTATCGACCTCGCTCATACCATTCCTCGAGCATGATGACGCAGTCCGTGCCTTGATGGGTACGAACATGCAGCGACAAGCGGTCAGCGTCGTGAACCCAGAATCCCCTATCGTCGGCACCGGCATCGAAGCGCGCTCCGCGCAAGACTCAGGGCAGGTCGTAACCGCTCCTGAAGATGGCGAGATTACCTCGGTGCAATCAAACAAAATCCAGATGAAGGGTGTCTCTGGCAAGCTGCATAGCTTCCAACTCATGAAATTCGAACGTTCGAATGCATTCACTAGTATGAACCAGCGGCCGATCGTCATGAAAGGCGACCAGGTAAAAACCGGGCAAGCTCTAGCTGATGGCGCAGCGACTCAGCAAGGAGAATTGGCGCTTGGTCAGAACGTGCTCGTCGCCTATATGTCCTGGGAAGGCGGCAACTACGAAGACGCCATTCTCATTTCAGACCGGGTCGTACAGCAGGATCGCTACTCATCGATTCACATCGAAGACTTCTCAGTCGATGTACGCGATACCAAACTTGGTCCGGAAATCGTCACCCGAGACATTCCAAATATTTCAGAAGAGAAGTTAAAGAACCTCGACAATGAAGGTGTCATCCGCCTTGGCGCAGAAGTTGCTTCTGGAGATATCCTGGTTGGCAAAATTACGCCAAAAGGTGAAACCGAACTTTCTGCAGAAGAGAAATTGCTCCGTGCCATCTTCGGTGAAAAGGCAAAAGATGTCCGTGACTCCTCGCTCTACCTCGAACATGGTGAACACGGTAAAGTTGTCGACATTAAAATTTTCTCAAGAGACAGCGGCGATAAACTCCCGGCTGGTGTTATCAAAACCATCCAAGTCACCGTAGCACAGACCCGCAAGGTGCAAGTAGGTGATAAACTCGCTGGCCGCCATGGCAATAAAGGCGTCATCTCTCGTGTGGTTCCTCGCGAGGATATGCCCTTCCTTACTGATGGTACGCCGATCGACGTTATCTTGAACCCGCTTGGCGTTATCTCACGTATGAACCTGGGTCAACTGCTTGAAACGCACTTAGGCTTGGCCGCACATAGCTTAGGCTACAAAGTCGCAAGCCCTGCCCTGAATGGTGTGTCAGAAGAAACAATTAAAGAAGAGCTTACCAAAGCAGGATGGCCGACGGACGGTAAGTTACAGCTCTATGACGGCAAAACTGGCCAAGCATTCGATTCGAAGACTACCGTTGGCTACTCCTATATCCTGAAGCTCAACCACTTGGTCGAAGATAAGATACACCAGCGCTCCATCGGACCCTACAGCTTGGTCACGCAGCAACCGTTGGGCGGTAAGGCGCAATTCGGCGGACAGCGTTTCGGAGAAATGGAAGTATGGGCGCTCGAGGCCTATGGCGCAGCACATACTTTGCAAGAGATACTTACTATCAAATCAGACGACGTACCCGGCAGGTCGAAGGCGTACGAAGCTATCATTAAGGGAGAGAAGATTGATCGATTGAATATCCCCGAGTCATTCAATGTCTTAGTCAAAGAATTGAAAGGCTTGGCACTCGACGTTGAACTCCTCAAGGATAATAAGCGAACTGACGAATAAACAACGCTTACCTATCTCACACAACTATGTCTACACCATCATCCACCAAAACAACCTTCATGTCACAAGAGCCTACCAAGACTCTGGACTTTGATTCCATCCGACTGAAGGTGGCAAGCCCTGAGATCATGCATAAGTGGTCCCATGGCGAAGTACTCTCCCCTGAAACGATCAACTATCGAACTCAGAAACCTGAGCGCGACGGACTGTTCTGCGAAAAAATCTTCGGTCCCTCTAAGGATTGGGAGTGCTACTGCGGTAAATACAAGAAAATCCGCTACAAAGGCATCATCTGCGACAAATGCGGCGTGGAAGTCACCCGCTCCATCGTTCGACGCGAACGCATGGCGCATATCGATCTCGCGACACCGGTATCCCATATCTGGTTCCTCCGTGGCATTCCGTCGAAAATCGGTCTCGTACTCGACCTCTCGGTACAGGAGCTCGAAAAGATCATATACTTCGCCAGTTTCATCATCACGGAGGTAGATGAAGAAGCCCGACAAGAAACATTGCAACAGATACAGGATGAGCTGAAGAATAAGCGCAAGCAAATCGAGGCTGAGATCGAACATAAGATCAGCGAAGTGCAGGGTAAGAAATCTCAAGCCTTACAGGCCGGCAAGAAGGCTGATGTCATCGAGAAGCAAACAACCGACGCGATCACCAGTCTGCACGCTCAGAAACTCGAAAAGCTCACCCACCTAGAAGGCGCGGCCGACATCGCAAAGAAAGAATTGAAGAGCCTTGAGGTGAAGAGCATCATCTCTGAAAACGCCTACCAAGATCTCTCATTGAAATATGGCCATGTCTTCGAAGCGCGCATCGGCGCTGAAGCAGTGCGGCTCTTGCTGTCCGAATTGGACCTGAAGCAGCTTGCGAAAGAATTGGACAAAGAGATAGCGACCTGCATTCCATCCAAGAAGAAGAAGCTGATCCGCAGATCACGACTCATCAAAACCCTGATCACCAATAAGATCAAGCCGGAATGGATGATCATGACTGTGCTGCCAGTGATACCTCCCGATTTGCGTCCTATGGTGCAGCTCGATGGCGGACGCTTCGCAACCTCAGACCTGAATGATCTCTATCGCCGTGTCATCAACCGCAATAACCGCTTGAAGCGCCTGAAAGATCTGAAAGCTCCTGAAGTCATTCAGCGCAATGAGAAGCGTATGTTGCAGGAGGCTGTCGACGCTTTGATCGATAACAATGCGCGGCATGGCAAGACGGTGACCGCATCAACTGGTCAGAAGCGCATGCTCAAGAGCATTGCGGACCTCCTCAAAGGTAAACAAGGTCGTTTCCGACAGAACCTGCTCGGTAAACGTGTCGACTACTCTGGTCGTTCCGTTATCGTAGCCGGTCCGCATCTGAAGCTTGCGCAATGCGGCCTTCCGAAGCAAATGGCATTGGAACTCTATCGACCATTCGTTATCTCGAAGCTCATCGAGCGCGAACTCGTGCACAATGTACGCAGCGCTAACCGCTATATCGATGAGGGCCATGGCGAGGTCTGGGACATACTCGAAGAGGTGACTAAAGGTACCCATGTACTTCTGAACCGCGCTCCAACCCTGCATCGTCTCGGTATCCAAGCGTTCCAACCAGTGCTCATCGAAGGTAAGGCCATACAGCTACACCCTTTGGTCTGTACTGCTTTCAATGCTGACTTCGACGGAGACCAGATGGCCGTGCACTTGCCGCTCACTGATGAAGCGAAGCGCGAAGCTCGCGAAATCATGGCTGCTGATATGAACCTCCTGAAACCGGCAACCGGCGAACCTATCACTATCCCCTCCCAGGATATTGTCTGGGGCGTCTATTACCTGACCTCGATACTACCCAAGAAAGACGGAGAGAAACTCAAATTCTTCGGCGATGCCAATGAAGCTGAAATGGCCTATAAACTTGGCCACATCAAGCTGCAGCAGCCAATACTGGTGACTCTGCATGGCGAGCGCATCGAAACATCGGTTGGGAGAATTGTCTTCAATGCAGTACTCCCGAAAGGAACTCCGTACCTAAACAAGACACTTGAGAAGAATGGCCTGAAGCAAATCGTAGCTGATGCCATTACCACTGAGACACGGGAACATACTGTCGACCTCCTCGACGCCATCAAAAACCTAGCCTTCACCTATATCACACGCTCTGGTCTTTCCTGGGGCATGGATGATATTCCGAAGCTCAGTTCGAAGAGCAAGCTTATCACTGAGGGTGAAGAGACCGTCAATACTATCCGCGATCAATTCAATGGTGGATTACTCACCGATCACGAGCGTTATATCAAGGTCATTGAGACATGGACCGATATTAAAAATCGTATCACTGAAGAGTCCAAGGGTAAATTCGACCCGCTGAACTCCATCTCGACCATCATTCAATCAGGAGCGCGTGGTTCCTGGGCTCAGATGATCCAAATCATGGGCATGAAAGGTCTCGTGACCTCCCCGTCAGGTGATATTATCGAGCTGCCGGTCAAAGCGAACTTCCAAGAAGGTCTCGATGTGCTCGAATACTTCATCTCAACGCACGGAACGAGAAAGGGTCTGTCCGACACCGCTCTCAGAACTGCGAACGCAGGGTATCTTACCCGTCGTTTGATCGACGTTGGTCAGGACCTGATCATCATCGATGAAGATTGTAAGGACACTGAGGGACTGATCATCGATCGTGAAGAGACCGAAGAAATGAATGAGACCATCGGTACCCGTATCGTGGGACGCTTCCTCGCTGCGGACATCTCTGAGGGTAAGGGCAAGACTATCGCGAAAAAAGGTGATCTCGTGACGAATGAACTGGGGGCGAAAATAACTAAAGCCAACCCCGCGCAGGTTATCATCCGCTCGGTACTCTCCTGCACATCGGTACGCGGCATCTGCCAGAAATGCTATGGCTTCGAGCTCGGGCAGAATATTCTCGCGGTCAAAGGCACAGCCGTTGGTATCATCGCAGCGCAAAGTATCGGTGAACCTGGTACGCAGCTTACGATGAGAACATTCCACACGGGAGGTGTCGCTGGCGGAGATATCACCCAAGGTCTGCCTCGCGTTGAAGAACTCTTCGAAGCACGACCACCGAAAAAGAAAGCTATCATCGCTCCTATGGAAGGCCAAGTCATCATCGACAATGAAACCTTGGGCAGTAACAAGAATCGCCTCATCAAGATCAAAAATCCGAAAGCAGCCGTCGCTACCTATGAGTATGATGCGGACAATGACAAGGTCAGCGTCAAAGATGGCGAGACGGTTGAACGCAATCAGCTCTTGCTGACCAAGAATGAAACTGAAGAGTTCCGCGCGACCTTCGGCGGTACGATTAAGCTCGCGAAGGGTGTCATGACCCTGACCGGCGAAAAGAATGAGACCATCGAAGTCCTGATCCCGGCTGGTTACAATCTCTGGGTGAAGAACGGCGAACTGATCGTTGCGGGACAGCAATTAACCGAAGGCTCGGTCGATCTGCATGAGCTGTACCTGCTGAAAGGCAAACTTGCGGTGCAGAAATACATCATCAAGGAGATCAAGTACATCTATTCATCGCAAGGCCAGAAGCTGAACGACAAGCACATCGAGCTTATCGCCCGACAAATGTTCTCAAGGATCTACGTGAAAGATTCAGGTGACACCGAGCTCTTACCAGGCGAGATAGTTACCTACACGCAGTTCCAGGAGGCCAATGTCGCGACTAAGGGAGAGAAGGCAGTCGGTGACTCATTGCTCATGGGTATCACCAAAGCGTCGCTTGCCTCTGACTCATTCTTAGCATCAGCTTCGTTCCAGGAAACCGCTCGCGTTCTCATCGATGCAGCTATCACTGGCAAAAAGGACAAGCTCCGAGGATTGAAAGAGAATGTCATTATCGGTCGCCTGATCCCCGCAGGGACAGGGTTCAAAGAATAATACGCTCTGTGATTACAAAGCAAAAAATCCCTCTCAGGAGGGATTTTTTGTGACGTGTAAAAGCTCCCTGTATCACTACAGGGAGCTTTTTTGTGATCTCATGCCTCGATCTCGTCGAGACCCGCAAACAAGTCCTCCCAAAACTCTTCGGCGCACCCAGTATTTGGCTCACAACGTCCTTGTTTGTGAAGAGCCGCCTTCCGCAATTTCGCTACCGCTGCCCAGTAAATCGGCGAATCCCTCTCGATCAGAACACCATCGCACGTTACTTCGCTTACCTCTATCAGTGACTGAAACCCAGGTTTCCCACACTTATGGCACGGGACATTAGGGCCGGATTCTACGTCAAAATCTACGGAGAGCTCTTCGCCGCTATCCAACGGGAAATTAACGTGGAACATGACAATCTCCTTGTTATAGTAAGAACTGAAGAATATCAACATTAGCCTTACTAAACCCGCTTGTCAAACTCTTACAAAAAGTGGCTCATTTTTTGACACCGCTAGGCCTTTATTGGCTCCCCATTTTATGTTAAAATGAGCCCTGTTACCTATGTTTAATCGCAAAAAACGTAATCGTAGAATAGCTACCGGCAGAAGCCTGCCCCGAGCAACAACCGGTAGCTTTACCTTAGCTTCTGAAACCAAGCGAGGCATTGCCATTGTCGTGCTTTTTACTATTGCCTTTATCAGCCTCTTGTCATTCTTCCAGGCAACTGGCAACCTCGGCATTCATATTGTCAGTGTTTTGAGTAAAGTTTTTGGCTGGGGAGACTTCCTCTTCCCGATCATGCTCCTGGCAATGAGCTACCTGCTCCTTCGCCCAGGACGCTATGATATCAAGCTCATCAACTATATTGGGTTAGTACTCACCATACTCGGTTATAGCGGTTTACTACACCTTGTAGTGCGAGATATGTCATTCGATGAGATCATCGCTACTGGTAAAGGCGGCGGACTTGTCGGTTATGCTATCGGCGGGTCACTCTATCACTTGATGGCATTCTGGGGCAGCCTCGTCGTGCTGCTTGCCATCTTTGCCATTGGCGCTTTCATTTTTTTCAATACTTCATTCTCGAGTTTAGTCGGCGCCTGGCAAGCTCTAGGGGCATTCTTCGTCCAACGTCGTGAGAAGCGAGAGGTTGCGCGAAGTAACAGAGGCGAAGCACAGCCGCCAGTCTATAATCACAATTTCAAAACAAGCGAGATCTCTGAAAATCAAGATGATGAGAGCGATGATGAGGAAAATACACCTCAGATCAATCTGCCTTTTGGAAAATCTCGAGCCTCTGCTGCAGCTGCAGCGAAAACCCCTGCGAAGAAAGTACGCCAACCAAAGATTGATGTGCCGATCGATTTACTGGTGAGCTCGAATGATATGCCGAGTAGCGGCGATATCAAAGCAAACATGAAGAAAATAGAGGCTACACTCAAGAGTTTTGGCATCGACGTGACTATGGGCGAGGTCAATGTGGGACCAACGGTCACCCAGTATACCTTGAAGCCGCTTGAAGGCGTAAAGCTCACGCAGATCAGCTCATTGCAGAACGACCTGTCACTCGCTCTAGCCGCACATCCTCTCCGTATCGAAGCTCCTATCCCAGGAAAGTCATTAGTCGGCATCGAAGTGCCAAATCAATCCGTTTCCATCGTGAAACTAAAAGAGATACTACAGTCACAAGCCTACACCGAACGCCGCAGCAACCTGATGCTTGCATTAGGTAAAGATGTTACCGGCAAGACCATGATGGCCGACCTCGCCAAGATGCCACACCTACTCATTGCCGGTGCCACTGGTTCAGGCAAATCGGTCTGCATCAATGCAATGCTTGTCAGCCTCCTCTATCAGAATTCGCCAGATCTACTCAAACTAATACTGGTCGATCCGAAGCGTGTCGAACTCTCTGGTTATGATGGCATCCCACATCTGCTCTGTCCGGTGATCATTGACACGGATAAAACAATCAATGCGCTGCGCTGGGCTGTATCCCAAATGGACGAACGTTACAAAATGCTTGCGGCAGCCGGCAAAAAAAATATACAGGCCTACAATGACGCTCGCTTAGTGGAACCAATGCCCTATATCGTCATCGTCGTCGATGAGCTGGCTGATCTCATGATGGTCGCTGCGAAAGAAATGGAGGCAGCCATCATCCGTTTAGCACAAATGGCTCGCGCAGTCGGTATTCACCTCATTCTTGCCACCCAGCGCCCATCGGTCAATGTCATTACCGGACTTATCAAAGCAAATATCACCTCGCGTATCGCTTTCTCTGTGGCCTCAGTGACAGATTCGCGAACCATCATAGACTCCTCCGGCGCAGAAAAGCTTCTCGGTAATGGCGACATGCTCTATATCTCCGCTGAACTTTCGAAGCCGAAACGCATGCAGGGAGCATTCCTGAGTGACAAAGAAATCAACGGTGTTACTGAGTATCTGAAGCAGCATGGCGAACCGCAATACCTAGCTGAAGTGACCGAACGTCGCACTGGTATAATGGGCGGCGGTTCAAACGCGGGCACAGAAAGCGATTCCACCGAACGCGATTTACTGCTCGCAACCGAAGTTGTGGTGAAAGCCAAGCGCGCGAGCGCAACCCTGCTCCAGAGCAGGATGCGAGTCGGTTTCGCGAAAGCTTCACGCATACTCGATCTCTTAGAAGAGCGCGGTATCATAGGACCCCAGAACAGCTCCAAACCTCGAGAGGTGCTGATCACGCAGGAAGAACTTGACCAACAGTATGCGAAACATGGTCGCGAAGAGTATGGCGATGCAGAGCCTTCAGAAACACGTGTCAGCGAAGACGATCTCTATGATCATAATTCCGAGCTGAGCGAAGAAGCAGACGAGTCAGCTGACGCAGCGGATGATAGTGACGATGCGGATGCAAATCTGTAGCACTGAACATCATGGCACATAGTTTCAAGCGAACAGAACTTGGCATCTATACCACCGTCAGCGAACAGCTGAAACGAGCGCGCCTCGACAAGCACCTGACGCTCGCTGACTGCGCGCATACACTTTCTATACAAGAAAAGTACCTAGAAGCTATCGAAGCGTCCCAGTATACTCGGCTCCCCGGGGAAATGTATACAAAAGCTTGGATAAAAAAATATGCCACCTTTCTCGGTGTGGCGACTCGAGACCTGATGATCTCTTATGAAAAAGAGAATGGCATTCGCGCGAAACTTGAACAACAGCAGGGCACACAACAGAAGAGGCTGCTGCCAAAATTCACGTCCTTCATTACTGGCAGACGACTCATCATCGCATTCGTGCTGCTGCTCATCCTGGGCTATGCTGGCTTCGTTATCGATAAAAGCATCAGCCCTCCCGTGGTCACTTTCGCCAGCCCCCTTGAGGACTTCCGAACACAAGAAAATAGTATTATACTAAAAGGCCAAACAGAACCTGGGACAACGGTAACCATCAATAGACAGCCGGTGATCCTTGATAGCTCAAATGGCTTTACCCAAGATATTCCCTTGACGGATGGTTTGAATACGATTACCATCGAAGCGAAGAAAAAGCACAGCAGAAGCTTCATCAAAGAAGTGACCATCGTAAAAACGTCACTTCCCGCCGTCGTTTCCACCACCACAGCAACCTCGACAATAACAACAGGGCCTAACAACTAACGCATACTATATGCCAGAAGAGACAAAGAAAAACCAAGCAGCGACTGAAGCTGTCAATCAGATCAAACAGCGATTCGGTGAAGGCTCTATTATGAAATTAGGCGACAATAAGGCCCTGAACCTGGAAGGCATTCCCACCGGCTGCCTCTCTCTCGATATCGCCCTAGGCATCGGCGGAGTTCCACGCGGCCGTATCATCGAGATCTATGGACCGGAAAGCTCAGGCAAGACAACCTTAGCGCAGCATATCGTCGCCGAAGTACAAAAACAAGGCGGCTTAGCCGCATTCATTGATGCCGAGCATGCGCTGGATCCTGACTATGCCAAAATGATCGGCGTGCATACCAAGGATCTCTTCATCGCACAACCGGACACTGGCGAACAAGCTCTCGAGATCGTAGAAACTCTGGTACGCTCGAATGCATTCGACGTCATTGTCATCGACTCAGTCGCAGCATTAGTTCCGAAAGCTGAGCTAGAGGGCGATATGGGCGATTCGCATATGGGTCTACAGGCACGGCTGATGAGCCAGGCTCTGCGAAAACTCGCCGGCATCATCTCGAAGACCAAAACGACCGTCATCTTCATCAATCAAATCAGAATGAAGATCGGCGTCTTCTTCGGCAATCCAGAGACCACCACCGGCGGCAATGCATTGAAATTCTATGCATCAGTTCGCATCGAAGTTCGCCGAGCCGCAGTGATCAAGCAGGGCGAGAAAGTCATCGGCAACCGTGTCAAAGTGAAGATCGTGAAAAATAAAGTCGCTCCTCCTTTCAAGACCTGCGAGTTCGACATCATGTATAATGAAGGGATCTCACTCGCCTCAGATCTTATCGACCAAGGCGTGCTCTATGCAACCATAACTAAGAGCGGCAATACCTATACCTATGGCAGCGTGAAACTCGGTACTGGCCGTGAGAATGCCAAGGCCTTCCTGCAACAGGATAAAAAACTCATGGCAGAGATCAGGAAGAAGATACTTGCCGTTGCGATGAAGAAGGATTAACCTTATGCCCAAAGAATTATTCAATCCAGCCGATCAAGGCTATAAGAAGGTCGACGATCTTCCAGGGGATCAGCGGGCGAATTTTACAGATGTCGAGGGTGGGTTCGTGAGGAAGGAAGCTGCTGAAGCGTTATCAGATGCTGAATTTGAAAGAGAAATACGCAATACACTCAACGGGACCGTTGATTCAGGCATCGACATCCTGCATGACCAAGCCAACGAAGAAAATAATGATCGTGACTATCTGCTCGAAAAAATACCAACAAAACCGGAATTCTTTCATAGAGCTGAAAACGTTGAGGAAGACCAGGCCATGCTCCTTGCAGGACTTGCACATGATAGCGGCGCCATGCAAAAAGCAAGCGAACGGCTTTGCGCTGATAAGACATTCGCCCTCAAAGCCTTGCAGGTCAATGGAGAGGCGCTTCGTTTCCTGAGCGATGATCTGAAAAATGACAAAGAGATTGTCCTGGCAGCGATGAAACAGTTTCCTAAAGCATGGATCTATGCAAGCGATGAGCTTCGAAAAAAAATAGAAAGTATAGTACGTAAGGACCGATAGCTGCATCTTCCACAGAATCCAAAACTCGTGGTATAACAACTATGCTCGTCATTGCTCGGATGAGCATAGTTTGTACTCTATGGCACATACAAGCAAAGCAATTGCAATGACCACCGTAGCGCAAACAGCGCTACGCATCGTTGAGATACTCGTCGGGGTCGTGACCCTAGGACTTATCACACGCTATCTGACGCCTGCTGGCTTCGGTCAGTTCACGACCGTGAATGCGTTACTACAGTTCTTCATCACGATCGTTGACTTCGGTCTCTACCTCACCCTGCTCCGCGAGATCGCGGCGCATGGGGACCGGATGGACAGCATCAGCAATAATATCTTCACGATCCGCCTGATCTCTACCACTGTATTGCTCATCGCAGCCCTCGGACTCATACGATTTGCTCCCTACGACGCGAGTATTCGTCACGGCGCGGCATTGCTTGCCATCTCATTCCTCTCAGCATCGCTCATCTCGACCGTGACCGCCCTGTTCCAAAAGCAGCTGCGGATGGTCTCGATCGGCATCATCAATGTGCTAAATAAAATAGCGTCTCTGGTCGCCGTCTACATTGTCGTGGCAGGACAGTTCGGGCTCACCGGCATATATATCAGCTTCTCCATTATAGGTGTCGCGACCTTTGCGACCGCATGGTTTGCCCTGACGATACTACCACGGCCGGTGAAGCTCAAACTAGCCTTCGATTTTGCCTACTGGCGCGAAGTGGTCTTGAAGACCTGGCCTATCGCTGTCACGATCGTCCTGAACCTGGTCTACTTCAAAGCTGATACGATCATCCTGTCGCTGACCCAGAGCCAAGAAAGTGTCGGCATCTATGGAGCAGCATATAAAGTTCTAGAGATCATCACCGCCTTCCCGCATATGTTCATGGGACTCGCTCTACCGCTCCTGACGGCTGCCTGGGTAGCACGAGATATACCCAAGTTGCAAGGTATCTGGGAGCGAGCCTTCATCTTCTTCGCAAGCCTGACTATACCACTGGCTGTCGGGGGCGTGTTACTCGGTACGAATATCATGACCCTGGTCGCTGGAAATGCCTTTGCTCCTTCAGGACCAGTGCTAGGCGTTCTGATGCTCGCGACCTTATGTATTTTCTTCGGTACGCTCTATACCTATATGGTGCTGGTCGTCGAACGGCAGAAAAAAATGATAAAATTCTTTTTCTTGACCGCGGTCGTGAGTCTTATCGGTTATCTAATAGCGATACCCATCTACAATTACTGGGGCGCTGCGTGGATGACTGTGGTCAGCGAACTTATGATAGTGTTAAGCGCGTGGCTCGTCATTAGGAAAGAGGTAACCCTGCGCATTCCGTGGCTTGCCTTAGGCAAAATCTGTATCGCCAGTCTGTGCATGGGAATACTCACCTGGCTACTGACACCACTGCTGCCTGTGCTGCTAGTCGTGAGCATAAGCTTCCTGTGCTATGCTTCCTTTGTTTATCTCTTCCACACCGTACCACATGATGAATTAAAAAAACTGATAACCGGCTAATATGGAGCTCCTGACGGTAAGTCTCATAAGCCTTAAAATGCTCATCGTATGCCTGCTCTTCGGGATACTGAGCTGGAGGAGAATACTATCCGGCATTGCTGTGATAGCTCTGCTGTTGCCCAGCTATCTGGTACGCTTCACTCTTGCGGGCATTCCTGTGACCGCATTGGAACTCTTCATATTCATACTCTTCGGCATATGGCTGATACAGAATAAAACATGGCGACACTTGCACCTTGCGTTTTGGAAAAAGAAAGACACAACGAATGCCATACCCACCGCTTTCCGTTGGCCATTGATACTCCTCATACTGAGTGCCGGCATCTCAGCTTCTCTGTCGCCAGCCCAGCCAGAAGCCTTCGGCATTCTGAAGGCATACTTCATCGAACCCCTGATGCTACTCATAGTCATGGCTTATGAGGTTAAAACACATGACGAGTTCGACGAGATCATGGATGCGCTCGGGGCGCTGACACTGTTCCTCGCAGCCATAGCAAGCTACCAGTGTATCACCGGACACGGCATCGCGAATGCATTCTGGGCAGACCCGCTCTATCGCCGCGTTACTACCATCTTCGGCTACCCTAATGCGTCGAGCCTCCTCATAGCACCAATCGTGGCCTACTATATCGGCTCATTCACCCGACAATTAAGCATGCCGAAACAGCTCTATGCGCTACTCGTGATAACCGGGGGACTGATCGCGATACTTGCGGCAAAGACGATCGGCGCCGTGCTTGCCATTGCATGCGTCGCGTGGATAGCGCTGTTCCGCGTGGGCAGGCTACGTGTGATCTTATCTATCATTACTATACTCACGATCATTGCGTTCCTGCTGCTCACTCCTGCGACGAAAAAATTCTCCGCATTAGTGACGAATATTTCGCAAAATCATCTTGATCTGAAGTCAACCTCATTAGAGATACGCGTGAATCAGTGGCGCGAAACAGCTCGTCTGCTGCGTGATCATCCATTCCAGGGCGGCGGCCTCGCGAATTATCAAGCGGCACTCGCTCCCTATCACCAGTACACATTCCTCGAGATCTACCTCTATCCGCATGACATCTTCCTCAATGCGTGGACAGAGTTGGGCATCTTGGGCCTTATCGCCTTCATATGGTTGCTCATAGTTATATGCAATACGTTGCGCACCACCTTGAGCGCTCACCTTGTCTCCGGCAGGTCCCGAGCTCTTGCCTGGGGACTTGCGAGCGCCTGGCTGGTCATAGTGATACACGGCTTAGTCGATGTTCCCTATTTTAAGAATGATCTCAGCGCGCTCTGGATGCTGTTCCTTGCTGGCACCATCTACCTTGCCAATACTGTCGTCGCACTGAACGCGCGCCATACCAAATCTTGGTAAAAGCAGTCAAAACTTGGTATACTAAAGCCATTATCGTATGGCTTTTCTTGTGTCACTAAAACAAAAAATATATCGACAGGAGGGCCAGTGTCAGGCTTTCTCTCAAGCGAGACGCAGTAACGGCTTCACCTTGATCGAAATACTCGTAGGCGTAACGGTCTTCGCCATCGTCGGCGTTGTTATTTTCTCTGCCTATACGACAGTGCTGCGCTTCGTGCAAGTAGCATCCGAACGTACGGCCGCAAACTCTATTCTGCAGGAAGAGCTTGAGAGCATCCATGCGATACCCTTTACCCAGCTGGGCCTGAAAAATAGTATCCCGAATGGCTCGCTGGATCCTGATAAAACCGTCGTCAGAAATGGCCATACCTATGAGGTGCAGACCATCATTCGCAATGTCGACGATCCGTTCGACGGCGTGCTTGGCAATAATCTCGATGATGTCCGTTTCCCCTTCAGCGCCCAAGTTGGCGATGGAGGTTTGAGCATGACCAATACCGCGACCGTATTCGGGAAGGTCTTCTCGAACGGAAATGTCACTGGTGATAATAAAGCGAATGTAACCGACGATGTGTGGGTGGCAAATGCCAACACTTTGAACACCATGAAAGTCGCGGGAGACGCTCATGCTCATAGTATTCAGAATGCTACTATCAGCGGCGATGCGTATTACCAAAGTATTCAGAGTTCGACCGTGGCAGGCTCACAACATCCGAATAGCCCTGATACACCAGCGCAGAACCTTCCCATTCCCAATTCACAGATAACCACCTGGGAAAACGAGGCTGCTGCTGTTGGCAGCAGTGGTTCAGTGACAATCGGCAATGGCCAAGTAGTATCTCTCGGGCCTAAAAAAATTAACGGCAATATCACCGTGACCGGCAGTGGCCAACTCGTGGTCACCGGGACGCTCTGGGTGACGGGTAATATCAGCCTAGCTAATAGCGGGAGCATCTACCTGAGTCCGAGCTACTCGAGCGCGAGCGGTGTGATCATCGCGGACGGTACGATCAGCATCAATAACAATACAGCCGCCTGTGGTTCTGAAGGGTACAATAGCCAGAAGAATCAATGCAACCCTTTCGCTGGGAGCTACTCGCTCTTCATCACCACAAACACCTCAAAAAGCGCCGGAGCACCAGCCATACAGATCAATAATTCGACCGGCTTCCGTGGCATACTCTATGCCAATGACGGGTTGATCGCGATCGGTAATGGGGCGCAAGTTGTCGAGGCCACTGGCTATGCCATCAGCATCGACAATAAATCGAGCATTACCTATGGAACGGGCATTTTCAACTTACTCATCACTGGCAATCCGAGCATCGGCGACACCTCGCCGGCCGATTATAAACTGGCTGAAGTGCAAGTCACCTGTACCTCATGCCAATTCAAAACCAGCCTCAAAGGCACGACCACAATAGCTCCGAAGCGACTCGAAACGACCGCGGGCAACGGCGCGCTGCTTGTCCAAGTCTTCAATGCCGTAGGACAGCCTGTGCAGGACGCTCAGGTGAATATCGTCAATACGACGACCAACCCGACGCTCGACTTCAATGATATTACGAATGCCCAGGGTCAACTCACAATCATTGATGTGCCGCCAGCTTCACAGTCATACCATATTACCGTTACTAAACCCGGCTACTCCACTGATCAAACCTACCCGATAGGCGATCCGAATAATCCGAACCCCCTCAAACCAGACGCGACGGTCATCGCGGACGCGGTCACGCAGATCAGCTTCGCCATAGACACACTGAGCACGCTCAATGTTCAGACGGTAAATCAAGTGTGCAGTGCTCGCTCTAATGTTGACTTCGAGCTGACGGGGGCGAAACTCATCGGCCAAGCGCCCGACATGCTAAAATACGATCATTTCCTGACCACAGACTCAAATGGGACACTGGCACTTCCGAATATGGAATGGGATACCTACAATGCCAGCATCACCGATCCGCTCTACTACTTAGCCGGGAGTCTACCCTCGCTACCGATGCAGATATCCCCGAATACGACCGAGTCGCTCTCAATGATCGCTGAGCCGAAAACAGCGAATGCCTTGCTCGTCAGTGTCGTGGATGCGGTAACACAACAACCAGTACAGGGCGCGAGCGTCCAGGTGCAGGGCACGAATTACAGTAAAACCTTGCAGACCGGCGAAGGCAATTGGCAGCAGACTGATTGGTCAGGAGGCGCAGGTCAAACTGACTGGAGCGATGCGACTCGCTACTCCAGCGGCAGCAATGAAGGAACGACCAATCCTGCAGGAGAGCTGAAGCTGCAACAGAATGGCGGCGTCTATGCCTCGAGTGGTTATATCATCTCGTCCATATTCGACAACCTTGCCCCGACGAACTTCTATCACCTGGTAGTAACACCCGAGGGCCAACCGAGCCAAACCGGCACAGATCCTGTCCGCATTCAGATCGCAAGCAGCAAGACCGATACCCCGACGACAACCTGGAATTTCCTCGGTCCGGATGGCACCCCAGGCACCTACTATACGCCAAGCAATCATACCCTGAATCCGATACATAATGGCGACCGCTATATCCGCTACCGCATTGACCTTCGCACTTCGAACACCGCCTATACACCCAATGTTTCAGATATCGCCATCAGCTTCGCAGATGCCTGCACGCCTTCAGGCCAAGTATACTTTAACGATGTGGTGACCGGCTCGAACACCATCACGGTGTCGAAGACTGGTTACACCACCTCCGTCACGCCGAAGACTCTGAAAGCAGGGTGGCAGATGCTCACTGTTAAACTGACGCCACAATGATGCGCGACGATCACCGCGGCATGAGCATCCTTGAGGTCATTACTTCCATCGGTATCTTTGGACTGATCATGGTCGTGATCACGGTCCTGCAGATCAGTATTTTCCGCAATAGTCAGTTGGCGAGGAATCGATCAGCGCTTGACCAACAGTCGCTGACGATACTGCGCAACTTCACGTCCGAGCTGCGGGCAGCGCAAGAACCAAGCGATGGGAGCTTTCCCTTGGCCAGCACGACTGATAGCACCGTTTCTTTCTATACTGATAAGAACGGCACCGGCGTCGTCGAAAAGATACGATACTCGGTCGAATCAGGAGCTCTGAAACGAGGCGTTACCCTGCCGAGCGGACAGCCGCTCACCTATGACCCTTCCCACGAAGCGGTCACCACCCTGACACAGAATGTCCTGCCACAACCACCCTACTTTATCTACTATGGGACGAACTTCAACGGCTCAACCTCAACTCCTCCCCTGGCGCAACCAGTACTGCCCTCTGATGTCCGCCTCGTGGAGATGAACCTGAGTATTGACAGCAAGACTCCTGGTCAGGACCCGCGAACTTTAGAAACGCGAGCAAGCATACGGACACTGGAAAACAAATGAGCAAGACACAGTACCATCAACAAGGCTCTATACTCATCCAAGTCCTGCTCTTCGCCGCTCTTTCTTTCATATTCATAGGCGGGCTTATCACCTGGGCAAGCGGGAACCTCCGCCTCGCGAAGCATGAGTATAATCGAGAAGTGTCGATCAATATCGCCGAATCAGGCATCGAGTACTATCGCTGGCGACTCGCGCATGATCCCACTGACTTCCAGGACGGCACCGGGCATGCAGGTCCCTATGTGCATACCTACTATGACGCTGCGGGCAACCGTATCGGAGAATACTCCCTTGATATCACACCGCCTCCCACTGGGCTCAATACCGCGACCATCAAGTCAACTGGCAAGGTCGATGGAGACTCGACTGCGAATCGCACGGTCGAGGTCGTTCTCGGCCAGCCTTCGCTCGCTTCATATGCTGTCATCGGCAATACGAATCTCTATTTCGCGCCGAATGTAACCGTCACCGGACGTATCCATGCCAATGGCGGCATACGTTTCGATGGTGTCGCTAATGGCTTAGTTACGAGCGCGCTCAGCACCTATGATGACCCGAGTCACTCCGGCCCGAATGAATTCGCGGTACACACACATGTAAGTCCAGTGGATCCCTTGCCGCCAGCCGCAGTGCCCTCACGGCCCGATGTATTCCCTGGCGGACGACAATTCCCTGTGCCAGCCTTTGACTTTGCCGGGATCACGAAGGATCTCGCGACCATTAAGACAAATGCGCAATCAGGTGGGACCTACTTACCAAGCTCTGGCGCTTTGGGATATCACCTGGTCCTGAAGACGAATGATACGATCGATGTCTATAAGGTCACCGGTCTTACGACCCCTCCTTCGGTCAACTGTTCCAATACGCAAAATCAGTCTGGCTGGGGGACCTGGAGCATTTCTACGGAAGCGTTCCAAAACAATATCCCGCTACCCGCCAATGGAGCGCTTTTCGTCGAAGACGATGTCTGGGTCGATGGGCAGATCAACACTGCGCGCATGACCATAGGGGCTGCCCGCTTCCCTGAAAACCCAGCCACCTACGCGAATGTAACCATCAACAATAATCTGACCTATACGAACTATGATGGCAAAGATATACTTGGTATCATCGCTCAAAATAATGTGAATACCGGTCTGGTCAGCGCCGACAGTTTAACCATTGACGCCGCCTTGGTAGCGAAAAATGGCCGGGTGGGCCGCTACTACTATCCTTCAGCCTACTGCGCGCCCTATGATACTCGGCAGTCATTGACGCTCTTCGGCCTGATCGCCTCGAACGGCGTCTATGGCACACGGTACAGCGATGGCAATGGATATCAAAATCGCGTCATTACCTATGACGCGAACTTACTGTATTTCTCGCCGCCATTCTTCCCTGCGACAGAGACGGCCTATGACATTATAACGTGGAGAGAACTCTAAGCTGCCGATTTAGAACGCCTGCGCTAAATTATAGATCGGCAGGATCACCGAGACCGCGATGAAGCCGACCATCGCGCCGATAGCGAGCAGTAGAAACGGCTCGATGATGGTCGAAAGATTCCCGAATACTGACTCGACTCGATTGCCATAGAAGTTTTCCAGTTTACCCATGATCTCGTCGA
Organism: uncultured Gammaproteobacteria bacterium; assembly: GCA_964422585.1. GTDB lineage: Bacteria > Patescibacteriota > Patescibacteriia > UBA1558 > 2-01-FULL-52-15 > CAYRBH01. The sequence goes on along the minus strand of CAYRBH010000003.1, from coordinate 41,324 downwards.
GCTTACCGGTTTCTTCTCCGACTTTCGCCATCGTAACCATGAGCGACGGGAACAAATTCGGCCGCTGCGCGAGTACTGCGTGCAGGGCATTTCCTAATTCAAGTTTCTTCGAGATCCGCAGCAGCTCATCTTCATAGACCAAGTTCCCCGCCGTCTTCGAGCCTAAGGTGAAGGCCTGCACGATCGGCACGCCTGAGATCATCAGCATCTGTATATTGCTTAGGATGCGGGTCAATGCCAACTCCTGAGCCACTTTGCCTATGAAAGGAATGCGTAAGAGCAGACTATAGTAGAACCGATGTACTGATCTAATCCTACGAGACCAGACCAGCAGTATACCCATGAGTATCAGGGCTATCAGGACATAGAGACCATCTGTCTGCATGAAATGCACAGTGGCTATGAGTATCCTGGTCTGCAATGGCAGTTGTGCACCGACATCTTTGAAAATACTAATCAGTTGTGGGAAGACATAGAGCATTAAAATCGTGACGATGCCGATGATGGCACAGACAACGATCGCCGGATAAATAAGGGCACTGACAACCTTCGAACGCAGCGCCTTATCTTTCTTCGCGATACTAGCAAGCCGCTGCAGCACTTCGGACAGCGTGCCGCCAGCCTCTCCTACTCTGATGACCGCGATGAATAAAGCCGGGAACACTTCAGGATGCTGTGCCAATCCATCGGAAAGCTGGCGTCCATTGTCGATAACATGCTCGATCGAACGCAGGGCGCGCTTCATCGTCTTGTTCTTGGTCTCGGTCGAGAGCGTGCGCAATGACAATGATAATGACAAGCCCGCGGTCAGCATGGTCGCAAGATTATCGATGAAGAATATCTTCTCATTCTGCGAAACACCGAATGAAATAAGCGGCTTCTTCTCTTTGCGCTGCGATTCACGCTTCACGACTTGCGCGGCCTGCTCCTTCTCTGCCGGCGTGGGCAATGATGAGAGCGCCCCTTGCTGCTTGCGCAAAGGTTGTAAGGGACTTGCCACTGTAGCTACTGCGTCTGCCATAGTATCTCAAATTACTCTCGCGAGATTCTTAAGACTTCCTCTAATGTCGTAACACCAAGCAATGCTTTCTGCATGGCATCATCGAAGATAGGTATCATCCCCTCTTGTAGCGCGATCGCTTCGAAATCCTCTGATGACATATTCTTGATAATAGCTTGCTGTATCGCGTGGCTGTTGATCAAAGCTTCGGTAACCGAGACACGGCCAGTATACCCAGTGCCGTGGCAACGGGTACACCCTTTACCTTTATAGAATGGCAGGCTCGAGAAATTCTCTACTTTCTTATCGACGACACCTAGTTTTTGCATACGCCCGACTATAGCACGGAGATCATACTCTTTCGACAAAGCTTTGACCTCGACCGAGGACAGTTTGTAGCTCGCGATACATTCGATGCAGATGCGGCGCACCAAGCGCTGCGCAATGACAATATTGACCGTCGAGGCCGTAAGAAATGGCTCCACGCCCATATCCAGGAGGCGTGGCAAGGCGCCGGCGGCATTATTCGTATGCAGGGTCGAGAGCACTAAGTGCCCGGTCAACGCAGCACGGACCGCTATCTGCGCTGTCTCACCGTCACGGATCTCTCCGATCATGATGATATCCGGATCTTGCCGTAGTAATGAGCGCAAACCATTTGCGAAGGTATAGCCTGCGGTTGTGTTGACCTGGGTCTGATTCACGCGGCGCACGCCATATTCTATGGGATCTTCGATGGTTGAGATATTCACGTCCTCAGTATTCAAAATATTAAGGACCGCATACAAGGTTGTCGTTTTACCAGAGCCGGTCGGACCCACCACCAGTATCATGCCGAATGGCTTCTTGATATTCCGTAGTATGAGATCAAGGTTATTCTTCGAAAATCCAATATCTTGCAAAGTGAAATTCTGCATTTCATCGGATAGCAGACGCATCACTGCTTTTTCGCCATACAGTGTCGGAATAATGGACACGCGCGCGGACTCTTCGAGGTCATCGATCTTGAAGCCAAGGCGTCCATCCTGCGGCACCCGATGTTCATCAATTTTCAGGTCAGACAATATCTTGATACGGGCAATAAGGGCGTCTTTCAGTGAAATAGGAAGTTCGATCTTATCTTCCAGCTCTCCGTCGATGCGGAATCGGACCAACACGGCATCAGACAGTGGCTCGATATGGATATCCGATGCCTGCTCGAGCAAGGCATACTCCAGCAAGGTATCAAAAATCTTCACGACCGGCAGGTCCAGACCGATCGCCTTACCCTGCACGCTTTGGATATGCTGGTTGATGATCTTCAGCAGATCTTCTTTGAGATCAGTGTTATAGAACCTCGTCGCGAAGCGATAGCTCCGGTCATTCATGAGGTACCACTCGCAGGTCTGACCGATCGCTTGCTGCGCTGCTGTTAAACTTTCCGTATTGAGCGGATCAATGGTCGCGACCTTGACTGTTCCTTTCTTCGCGTCTTTAGCAAAAGCAATGCACTTGGTCGTCTGCGACACAGCCTCTGGCAGCATTTTGAAAGCATCATCTTCTATCTTTACCGTGCGCAAGTTAATATAGGGTATCTTCAGGGCATTCGCGATCATCTCGAACAGGTAGATCTCGGTAAAAAAACCACGCTCGATGAGTACTTCTTCGATACCACGGCGTCTGCGATTGGCATTTTTCTCGGCACTCGACCAATCAGACTGGCTAATCAACTTCTGGTTAAACAGAAGCGTCTTCAGATCATCATATGAAATCGGTAATCGCATAGTAGGAGGTATAGTATACCATATTTTGCCTAGTAACGCATAAAAACCGGCCTATCAGCCGGTTTTTTCTCAGAGCACCTTTCCTGCAAAACTATTGGCAATCGTTCGTATGCTCAAGCAGGGTCACGGTGCCAGGATCATTGACACACAAAGGCTTAGTATTCGTGGATGTATTCGTGTTGCCGTTCTGATTTCCCGAGGTCGGACCAGTACCTGCGCTATTGGTATTACCAGAAGAGTTAGTATTCGTTGCGCTGACGCTATTCGTGTTACTCGTACCCGAGGAGGTGTTCGTATTCGAGTTAGCCCCTCCGCTGTTGGTATTCGTATTCTTGTTCACTCCACCAGTCGTGCCATGGCCAGTCGCGGCACCATTCGCGGTCTGGGAAGTTCCACCCGGAGCACTCGATGGTGCGGAAGCCGAAGGTTGATCTAACGGTACACCATTAGGGTAGTCCTTAACGAAACGAGCAACGGCTTGCCTGCAGAGATCTGCACTGGTGGCGTCAAGCGACGTGATATCACAAATAGCCGAGGTCGCGAAAACAGTCATAACCGCATAGTAACAATTCTGTCGCTTCTGCCGCGCGTCAGCGGTAGCGAGATCCGGCGTGTTCTTCTGACATTGCTTCAGGCCATCAGTCGCCTCATACACGCGGGCCTGCGCTACTGCTGGAGTCGACTTCGGAGGTATGACTGCTGCCGGGACAGATTCTATGGCTTTCTGTGATTGCGAAAAACCGAACCAGAGGCCTGTTGCCACCACGATGAAAACAATACTCACCGCGATCGCTATTGCCGTCAAGTGAGGAGAGCCTCCACTTGGCGCCGCTGAGCCTCCGGCATACTCATTGTCGCCCTTGGGATAGGTAATAGTCATAGATCGATAGCCATAGTATACCACAAAGCACCTGCTCATTGAAAAAATACTTAAAATCAGTATACTAAGCTCGGTCATGGAGACGTGCCAGAGTGGTTGAACGGGGCGCTCTCGAAAAGCGTTAGACCCCCAAAGGGTCTCGGAGGTTCGAATCCTCCCGTCTCCGCCAGAAAAACTATATGTCCATAATACTTAGCGATGACGAATATCTCGACTTGGTAGACGAGCATGACCACGTCATTGGAAAAAAGAAACGATCTGAGGTATACGCTCAGCGATTATCAAATTTTCGTGTTGTAAACCTATTTTTAATAAACTCAAAGGGTCAGATATGGATTCCTCGGCGTGCGGCAGATAAAAGAGTCTTTCCCCTTGGCCTGGATATGAGCATGGGCGGTCATGTTGAAAGTGGCGAAAGCTATGATCAAACACTAAAGAGAGAGGCACAAGAAGAACTCAACATTAATACTGATACGAAGAAAATAAAAATGCTTGGGCATCTTACTCCTCACACCGACGGCGTTTCCGCTTTCATGAATGTGTATGAACTTATGTCTGAAATTGCTCCCGACTACAATACAAAAGATTTTACTGAATATTTCTGGTTGACGCCAAAAGAGCTATTTGAACGTATAGCGCAAGGAGAGCTAACCAAAGGCGATCTACCTCTGTTGGTAAAAAAGTTTTATGGTTAAGTCTATACTTCTGCTAACGCTATACACTTTTTGTGGTTTACGTAGTGCCACTATATATTTTACTCTGCTGCCATCCTATGCCTGGATCGAGCAAAAAATTGGAGGTCAAGAAACGAAGAAAGCTTTTATCCTACCTGGTGTACTTACCTTAGTAAACGTACTGCTTCCGGAGATTGGCGGTTTCAGCGATCGCGTATACATAGTACTTTTCTTTTGGTTAGTTTTTATTTTTTTCTTCTTACCATTTCTCAAAAAATATACAGCTCCTCGCGCGCTCATATATGCGACCGTCACTTCTGAAGTGTTAATTCTCATAACATACTTCTTGCAATCAGAAGTATTCAACAATCTTCTAGTGCTTTTTGCGTATATAGCCGCTGTCTCATTATTCTTGAAGCGAATAACTATTCAGAAATGGATCTGGATACTGATCTTCGCCGTAGTCGGCTTACTTGATGTCCATTTTGTTCTATTGACGCCGACTGTCCATACCTTAGACATCGTTACACAACCCTTTAACCTAACCTTTAGTCCATTATTACAAAGTGGCGATCTCAGCATTGGTACCGGGGACATCACCTTCCTCTTGCTGGCAATGTTACTCTTGTCTGAAGGTTTTTCTACAATAAAAACCTGGTATATAACAGTTGTTCTTAGTGCAATAGTTCCTATCGTTTTTATTATATTATCACAGCAACTCCCCAGCTATGGCCTCTTCCCTTTCTTAGCGATCCTTTCGCCTGTCTTTCTTCTGCTCTATATACTAAAATTATATTTGTATAGAGAGCATCAACGAAACGCTTTATGAAAACCGCACTCAAAAGCATCTGGGCTTGTGTCGCCGGAATCCTCGTCGGAGCGATACTGTCACATAGCACTGATTTCGCGTTGGAAAGCGTCGGTATGTTGCCAAAAGGAAACCTCTATGTCGCAGCCTGGCTTATCTGGATCGTGATTATTTATCGGAGTATCTATAATGGACTTGGTTTTTATGTGGTTGCGAAGCTTGCGCCGCATCATCCCAAACAGCATGTCTTGATACTCGGCATCATCGGAACCGTCGGCAGCGTGGCGGCGGCAATTGGTACTGCCAATGCACATCTCGGACCTGCGTGGTATGCTTGGACTTTGGCAGCGCTCACTATGCCTCTCGCCTGGCTTGTGACACAGCTCCTATAAATACCACCATATGACCGCTCAGCAACATCGCGAGTCCATTCGAAAGCTTCGCTCTGCGATCCGTAACCATCGCGATCAAAAAGGCGATGATCGCTGCTGGGTAGACGATTATTCAGTCTGGGCTCTGCTTAAAGATAGCCCGGGGGAGCCGCGTACTCCGCCGCCATTTGCAGAAGCAATGCGCTGTTGTCGTTCATATTGGACCTATCGGAAATCTGATACTCCTGAACCACAGCAAACCGAAGCGCCCTATGACCCAGCGCAGTGGGATGATGATCTGCGCGAGATGAACGAGGCAGCGCTCATCAAAGAGCTGAAAACTATTGAGTCGGCGATCCGCGCACATCGAGATATCCATGAGAGAGAACGGACGATTGATGATGATCGGAAACTCTACAGCGTATTGCCAGAAAAAATCTCTGCAGATTTTAGGTTGCCGAGCGAAGAAAACTTCTTAGGAGAAGGTCGAGCGCCGCGTGCTGGCTGTCCCTCGTTCTGGCGAAGCCATGAAAACTGTACCTGCACCAAACACAATCTACATGCTTGGGGGCCGTGTAAGGAATAGAGAAACTATCCAGCCTCTCGACACTTTGCTATACTTCAGAATACTATGAAACGCTTCACCGGCATCTTCTTGCATTGGCTTCCCTTAGCGGCCGCCTGTATTGGCATCTGCGGGCTTATCTATGTCGCGGTACAACAGAATTACCGGCAATCATTGAATGATCCTCAAATACAACTGACTCAAGATATGGCTAATGGGCTGCTAGCTGGCAAACAGGCCTCCGAGGTCGTACCTCAAGATTACCTCTTTGACCTGCACAAAAGTCTCGCTACATTCATGGGTGTCTATGACGCGAACGGGACTCCCATCCAGACGACCGCATTCATCAACAGTGCTCCACCGAAGCCTCCGTTCGGTGTCTTCCAGCATGCGAAACAATCAGGAGAGAATCGAGTGACCTGGCAACTGGATCCGTCGACACGCATCGCCTTGGTCGTGCGCTATGTGCCAGGCAACCCTGACTACTATGTCCTAGCTGGGCGGAATATGCGAGAAGTGGAATCACGTATCGACAACCTGACCGCTATGCTCGGCCTGGGACTGCTCATCATACTTGTGGCGACATTCATCCTCGATGTGTATGGCGATACCATGCGCAGACGCATGATGGCCGCGGAGAAAAAATAGTAGCCTAGTATTTGAACAGGCCGCCTTTCAGGGCGGCCTGTTCTTTTGTCTATCTCTGTATTTTCCGTTATACTACTATTCTAAGCAACTAACAAATCTCTATGAGTATCACCATCAAAACCATCAAGGATTTCGAAAGCTATGCGAACGGAGGGCAATTTAACTATGCAGGCAAAGGCCTCGGAGTGACTGCCTGGGGCATGAATTTGCTGAAATTACCGCCACATTGGAAAGACTACCCTGACCATGATCATAGCGCTGATGGGCAGGAAGAAGTGTACTATGTGGTCGAAGGAAGTGCCACATTGGAAGCTAATGGCCAGAGTTATGAAGTAACTCCCGGCACTTTCATACATGCTGACGCTGATCAGAAACGGAAATTCGTACCAGGAGACAAGGGTGTAACCATGATCGCCATCGGCGGCATCCCTGGAAAAGCCTGGCCGAAAAAGTAATGCATCTACAACTATAAACGAGATGGGACCTGAGAAGGCGGGTGAATCAAAAAAAGAAATTGTTGATCACTATTTAGCCAAGCTGAGATGGCTTCGTGACGGCTGGAAAGACGGCATCCCAGATACAACCGTACACTCTGATGAACTAGGCGATGATAAGCGGAGAGTGACCTCCGGCTGGAGAATGCCTGTTGGATATTATTTCCGTTCTATCCAAGAAAGGGCGGCGGAAGGATTGTTTTCACCCTCATCAGAACTTACTGCTCACATGGACGCTGCATGTGAGATTATTTTTCAAGAAACATCGAAACGCTTCCCCACACAAGAAGATCTTGATCTGATCAGCGGCGTCCTGGACGAGGTCATTGAGTGGCTTGAACAACAGTAGACCATGACCCTTCGTCATACACTACAACACCTGGTCCTCGGCGGCACGGTGATACTCGTGGGCATTATCGTTGTGTTCACAATGCGACATATTCCAGTCCCTCTCTTGAGTGATCTGCCGCTCCTGCAACATGTTCTAACCCCGAACCAGAAGGATCTCTCGGTGCCCTTCACCTCGCAAGCGCCCACTGGGAACTGGGCTGAACCATGGGAGGATGCTTGTGAGGAAACCTCGATCGTTATGGTCAATGACTATTATCGTCATACATCACTCGATCCAGCCAAGGCCATCGCGGAGATAACACATATCTTAAGCGTCAAACAGCAACATTTCGGCGTGAGCAGGAATGAATCGATGCAAACTGTTCTGCGTATCATCACAGCGGCACATCTCAACTGGCATGCCCGCATCGTGACTAATCCGACGCTCGATCAACTGAAGAATGAACTTGCTGAAGGAAGACCCATCATCTTCCCGATTGATGCCCGTCTGGTCTCTAACCCCTACTATGACGCGGTCACGCCGAACTATCATGTCATCGTCATTTCGGGCTATGACAATGGCGCCCAGAAATTCATCACCCAAGATCCAGGCACTGATAGGGGTCACAACTTTATGTATAGGTACGATGAATTAATACAGGCGAACCATGATTATGTGGAGCCAGATCTACAGAAAGGCCCTCAGGCGGCATTATTCACGGCGCCGACGAGCATACTCGGATTCTAATCTTGGCGCTGCTCTTGAAACCGGCGGAGGGATACTATACACTTGAGGTCTAGCTGTACTATCTCGTAACCTTCTTATGCATAACAGACTCTTTATCATTAGCTGTGCAGCGCTTGCCCTGAGCGGCTGCACGCTCACAACCAACCTACAGGCAACGAATGCCCCGTCAGTAACTATACCGACGGTGCAGCCTACGAATGTGCCACCAGTGAAACCAACATCGACGCCTACTGGCACCGCTTCGATCACCTGCGATCCTAGCCAGCGTACTGCAGCATTTTGTACCACTGATTATGCCCCTGTCTGCGCCACGGTCACTATCGAATGCTTCAAGGCTCCCTGCTACCCTATCCAAAAAACATTCTCCAACGCATGCGAAGCGTGCAAGAACCCGCTCGTCCCTTCCTACAAACAAGGTGCCTGCCCCGATATCCTAAAAACACCTACGCAGACCATCGATGAAACTCAGAATGGTGGCACAGCCACGATGAAGATGGGAGACACCCTCACGCTCATACTCAATAGCACCTACTGGCAGATCGATGGCAGCTCAGACACTAAGGTGGTGCGACAAGATGCCGATCCGATCTATGCACCTATGCTGCAAGGACATGTGCCTGGCTCAGGCGCGGGTACAGTGACTACTACCTTCACTGCGCAAACAGTCGGCAAAGCTATGATCACTGCGCATCGTACCAGCTGTGGCGAAGCACTAGCATGCACCGGGAAACAAGGGACCTATAGCGCGACCATCACCGTACAATAACTGCATTCGCATCTCAACACTCTGAACAGAGTGGCAATTTAAATGATCCTTTGCTAGTATGCTTACGTATGAACATAACTTCAGCACAGTTCATCAAGGGCATCATTGGCACCGATGATATACTCGACGACGGAAAGGCGCAGGTCGCCTTCATTGGCCGCTCGAATGTGGGCAAATCTTCTGTCATCAATTCATTAACGAATCAAAAGGGCCTCGCGCGCACCAGCTCTACACCTGGGCGCACACAGGAGATCAACCTATTCTTAATAAATAACTCATTCTACTTGCTGGACCTGCCCGGATATGGCTTCACCAAGGTCTCGAGGCAGTTGCGAGAGAAACTTGAGAAGCTGATCAACTGGTACTTATTTAATTCGTCCTATACACAGAAGAAGGTTGTCCTCATCATAGACGCCTATATCGGTCTACAGGACAATGACCTGGATATGCTACGCTCTCTCGAAGAGCATGAGAAAAATATCATTGTCGTTGCGAATAAGGTAGATAGGATCAAGAAATCAGAGCTGCAAAGCCAGCTGCAAACCATCCGGGATATCGTCGGCTCGCATCCGCTCATCCCCTATTCTGCGGAGAAAAAAATAGGTGCCGGCGAGCTTCTGAATGAGCTGATGCAATGAATCTCACCATGGAAGGACAAGATAGAAAAGATATCGTTCCCGGCTTACTGGTAGACATTGTGCTGAAAGCGGATCAGCCAACCGGCAAGCTCACGAGAGGCATTGTGCGGGACATTCTGACAAGCGCTTCATTCCATCCACGCGGTATCAAGGTACGCTTGACCGATGGCCAAGTTGGTAGAGTGCAGCAGATCGTAGAATAGCCCTATGGAAATACGTTGGGACATCATCGTAATCGGCGGAGGTCCTGCTGGCATGATGGCCGCGGGCCGCGCCGCCGAACGGGGAAAAAAAGTCCTCCTGCTTGAAAAGAATGCCTCGCTTGGGAAAAAGCTGCTCATCACCGGAGGTGGTCGCTGCAATCTCACGAACGATAGACCCGAGATACGGAACATGTTGCAAAAATACAAGGGAAATGACAAATTCCTTTTTTCTGCTTTTTCGCAGTTCAGCGTAGAAGACGCGCTTTTATTTTTCCATCAACGCGGGATGGCGACCAAGGTCGAAGCTGAAGGCAGAGTATTCCCTGTTTCAAATACAGCCAGGTCCGTCTGGGATGTGTTAGTAAGCTACATACAGGAACATCGTGTTGAGATACGAACAGAAGCTGAAGTAACAAGCATCTCAGCCGAGAAAGAGATAATGAGCATTAAACTGAAGGGCGGAAATATAGTGCGAGCCAAGGCCTGTATACTTGCAACTGGCGGCACGTCGCGCCCTGAGACCGGCTCAACCGGAGAAGGCTTCCGCTGGCTGAAAAAGTTGGGCCATACCATCATTGAGAATGATGTCGCGCTCGGGCCGATAGCGCTATCCGATGCATGGGAGAAAAAGCTTTGCGGGGTTAAACCCAGTGATATCAGACTCACGACCTTTCAACATAATCAGAAACAGGAGGCCTATACAGGCAAGCTACTGTTCACGCATGTTGGTATCAGCGGGCCAACAGTGCTCAATATGAGTAAAGATGTCGGCGAATTACTACAGTATGGCGATGTTAGTATCATGCTTGATCTCTTTCCAAAGCTGGATCATGGCGCGCTGAAAGCTCAGCTACAAAAAGTACTCATGGCTGACAGCAATAAAAAATTGAAAAATACGCTTAGTAGACTGATGCCGGCATCAGTAGTCCCAGCTGCGCTGGTGCTCGCCGAAGTCAACGGCGAAACACCGAATCATAGCGTCCGCAGTGAAGACCGGACGAAACTTATAACCCTAGTCAAAGGTATTCCGCTGCATGTGAAGGGCCTTCTTGGGGCCGACAAAGCAGTAATCTCCTCTGGAGGCGTCAGCCTGGAAGAGATACAGTTCAAAACAATGCGATCCCGTATCGTCCCAAACCTCTATCTCATAGGCGATGTGCTGAATATCGATAGACCATCCGGCGGTTATAGCCTACAACTCTGCTGGACCACTGGTTTTGTTGCCGGAAGTAATTGCTAGAGCAACCGAAGTCGGGTAGAATAGGACCATGTCATTGTATTTCATCACCGGCAATCCGAATAAACTAAAAGAGGCGCAAGCCATACTGCCTGCCATAGAAGGATTCGCCCTGGACCTTCCCGAGATACAAGAGCTCGATCCAAAAGTCATCATTCAGGCGAAGTTAACTGAAGCATTGAAACACAAAGACGGCGAGCTTATCGTAGAAGATACCTCACTCCACCTCGACGCTCTGCAGGGATTACCAGGGCCTCTCATCAAATGGTTCCTGACCACCCTAGGAGCTGCCGGCCTATATAGCATTGCCGACACATTCGGTGCTTACGGCGCGACGGCGCGAGTGATGCTGGGCTATGCGAAACATGCCCAAGAAATTCATTTTTTCGAAGGTACGCTACGGGGCACCCTCGTACCCCCACGGGGAGACACGAGCTTTGGCTGGGATCCTGTCTTCCAACCCGCTGGGCATACAAAAACATTCGCTGAGATGAGTACAGATGAGAAAAATACCATAAGTCATAGGAGTATTGCATTCAAAGAACTAAAGCGATTCCTACTGGAAAAAGCATAACCATATGAAAGAAAAAAATCGCTGCGGCTGGACATCGAATGATGCGCTCATGAACCAGTACCATGACGCTGAATGGGGCGTGCCATTACACAATGACCGCAAGATCTTCGAATTCATGGTGTTGGATGCATTCCAAGCTGGCTTAAGCTGGAAAACCATACTCTATAAGCGTAAAAACTTCGAGAAAGCGTTCGACAATTTCGATTATAGAAAGATAGCGCGCTACTCTGAGACAAAGATCAAAAAGCTGCTTACTGATGCAGGCATCATACGCAATCGTCTGAAAATACGCGGCACCGTGCAGAATGCAAAAGCATTCCTCGCGGTACAGAAGGAATTCAAAACCTTCGACAACTACATTTGGCAATTTACCAAGCGCCGAACGATACGCAATACACGACATACAGTGCAGGATATACCTGCCCGCAGTCCCGAATCTGACGCTATGAGCGCTGATCTAAGGAGCAGAGGCTTTACCTTCGTTGGATCTACTATCTGTTATGCTTTCATGCAAGCGGCCGGTATGGTCAATGACCATACTGTGAGTTGTTTCAGGTACCGTATGGTTGCGAAAAGAAATCGGTTGTCTCATCGACAAAGATAGGGTAGACTACAACTCTATGCCGCATCCTGCAAAAAGAACCATCCTTGTCACTGGTGTCGCCGGTTTCATCGGATCCAATTTCACACGGCAGTATATTGACCGTTATCCGAACGACACTGTCATCGGCATCGACGATTTCTCCACCGGCCGCAGAAGCGCTGTCGACAAGCGTATCGTTTTCTATGAAGGTGATGTCGCTGACCTGGCATTCGTCAAAAGCATATTCAAAAAGCATAGACCCCAGTATGTCGTACACTTCGCTGCCCGACCTCGCGTATCCTATAGCGTAGAGCACCCCACTGAGACGACGATCTCGAATATCGTCGGGACGGTCGCGATCCTCGAGGCAAGCCGCGACGCTCATGTGAAGCGCGTTGTCTATTCTTCCTCATCCTCTATCTATGGTGGTGCGAAGAAATTACCGACGAAGGAGAATGAAAATCCTCCACACCCTGTGTCTCCCTATGCTGTGCAGAAATATACCGGGGAGCCTTTCTGTCAGATCTTCAGTAACCTCTTCGGACTTGATACCGTATGCTTGCGCTACTTCAATGTATTCGGACCAGGACAGTATGGCAATGCAGCGTATTCGACCGTAGTTTCAGCGTGGCTCGAGTCATTGTACTTCCCCAAGAAGAAAAAAGGGTTCCTCGAGGGCGATGGCAAGCAATCACGAGATTTCTGTTATGTCGATAATGTCGTACAGGCAAATATGAAAGCGCTCTTCAGGGCCAAAAAATTTAATGGCGAGGCGTTCAATATCGCTCACGGGAAGCGCACCACGCTTCTGGAGGTGAAAAAGCTCATCGAGAAGTATACGGGCAAAAAATTAACGCTGCAGCTGCGTCCGACTCGCGTCGGCGATGTACGGCATACGCATGCGAACATAGATAAGGCGAAAAAATCCCTCGGCTATCGTCCACAGTACAATTTCGAGCAAGGCTTGCAACGAACCATTGCCTGGTATGCGTCACGGAAGAAATAGCAAGGCAACCAAACTTTACTAAGTAGTAACAACTAATACTATGCTGGATCACATTTCGCTTCGCGTGAAACATTATGCGAAAGCAAAACCATTCTACCTCGCGGCTCTCAAGCCATTAGGCTATGAGCTCGTCATGGAGTATGATGGCGCCGGTGGTTTCGGTATCGCTGGCAAACCAGATCTCTGGCTCGGAGAAGATGAACAGGCACGCGCCACACATGTGGCCTTTGCAGCTGAAAGCCGAGCCGCAGTAGACGCATTCTATACAGCAGCAATGGCCGCAGGCGGCACGGACAATGGCAAACCAGGGATCCGCAAAGACTACCATCCGAATTACTATGCTGCCTTCGTCCATGATATGGACGGAAATAACATTGAGGCAGTCTGCCATAAACCTGAGTAAAGCCATCCACTAGATTGACATTATAGATATAACGTGGTATATTTCCTTTTGTAAGTGTATTCCGATAGGTTTTCTCTCCTTAGCTTACTTTCAAGTGTAAGGATTACTGCTTCACTAGAGGCAGGATGTAAGAACCCAGAGGAAGAGGTCGCCCTTACATATAAGAAAGTAAGCACATACGAAATGGCAAAAAAACTCTATGTTGGTGGCTTGCCGTATAGCACCAACGAACAGGCTTTGCGCGAAGCATTCTCGCAAGCTGGTACCGTTGAGTCCGCTACGATCATCATTGATCGCATGAGCGGCCGCTCAAAGGGTTTCGGTTTCGTCGAGATGGCTTCTGATGAAGAAGCGCAGGCTGCGATCGACATGTGGAACGGCAAGGAATTCGAAGGCCGTACACTGACGGTCAATGAAGCTCGTCCGATGGAAGCACGTCCTCCACGATCGAACGGCGGCGGTTTCAACCGCGGCGGTCGAGATGGCGGCGGCGGTCGTCGAAACGATTGGTAAATCTATACCTCTCAAAACACTCCCCCATACGGGGAGTGTTTTATTTCTAATAAAACTGTACAATGCTGATATGAAGAAACTGTGGTTCAAGGCAAAACGGTATGGCTGGGGCTGGTACCCGTCAAGTTGGCAAGGCGTGCTCATTATTTTGATCTATGTGGGTATAGTTACCATCAGTGAGATACTATTCATACGGTCGTTCTTGTCAGAAGAAGCTATGCCAAGCGCTTTCGCTCTAACACTCTATAGCGCATGGGTCGTACTTCTCACGAGTGTTTTGATCCTTATTTGTTATCGCACCGGCGAGAAGCCTCGTTGGCGCTGGGGGAAATAATTGCCTATGCCTGCTACGCCAATACCGCCAGCAGCTCAGCTGCCACAGACTTCACCAACAAAGACCTTGAATATAGCAAGTTGGTCTTTCATAGTACTCTTCGCTACCGGCTCGCTTCTATTCCTGCTACTCGAGATCGGGTATCAATATTTCTTTAATCGGCACTCGACCTTCACGGAAGATATCATCTATGGCGCGGCCTTCGCAGGAGCTACCTTGATAGCATCTTCCCTTTTTTCGAGCGCAATTTTCAAATGGTACCCGAAATATGCCAGCCGCTGGAGAATACGCCGCTATCTCGGGGTTGCTGGCGCACTCTGCATCAGCATCCATGTTTATTTCGTCATATTCACGCTGTATGGCGGCGACCTGGGAAGTCTCTACTACTCCTGGAATCCTATCGACAACCCGATCATTTTCGGAACCATCGCCTACAGCATACTCTTCGCGATGCTACTCACCTCGACTGATTGGGCGATGCGGGTGATGGGTAGGAAATGGAAGTTCTTACATCGATTCGTCTATATAGCCTTTCCGGCTTCAATCTTTCATTGGTTGCTGACGAACCCACACATCTATCAAGATCCGCCTGGGGGCTTACTCGTAGGCATCACGGCGCTGGCAGTGCTCGGTCAGCTGTTCTGGTTCTTCAAAACCATCAAAGCGCGACACTATCGAAATGCGGGCACCTATGTTGGTTTCGCTATCACCCTTGCTGTACTGATCACCGCCTATTTCGCGTTTCTTCGTTAACCCACCGAAAGCGCCTCTCTGCATAACAACCAGGCCTTGTCAGTGAGACAAGGCCCTTCACAGATATACTACTCCTGCTAGTGTCCTACGTGAGGTAACGACTTTACCATGCGCCAAGAATGGCGCCCATCACTGCCATCGAGACCATATGGTAGCCTACATTGATGATATAGAGCTTCAATGGCTTTCGTTCGAAAAAAAGTGAGTCGGTGAAAGAAGTGGCAATAAAACCAACTCCAAGCCACAATCCATACTGCGCTCCGGTCAATGCATCGGTCACACCCATGATCTGCAAAAACGTGCTCAAAATATATACTTTGAAGAGCAGGACCAGCAACATTCCAAGCATTGCGACTGGCATATCTTTTTTCATTTGCGCGTCACTCGGTGGATTATTCTTGAAGGCGAGCTCCTTCCACTGCTTCGCGAACATCACCGGCGAGTACCAGAGCGCCCCAATGATCATGCCCACGATCGTCGTCGCCAGCACCGGTACTAAATGATCCGTCGTAAACCACATATGTTGTATGTTACTGATTATGAGTTAAACTTAGTTATAAAGGAAAAATTGCAGACACAGGGCGCCTCATGACACACATGGCAATTCTGATAATACATCTCCGCATAGCCTTGCGCCACATCGATGCCAGCTGAATTTGCCACTCCCATGATGCACGAGAATTCATCAGCTATCTCGTCCTCGATAGCACTGAATTGCTCAGCCTTATGCTCACCACTATACGCATGTATGGCTTCGCTCACCTCCCCGATCTCTTCTGCAAGATGCACGCCCGCTTCGTAGATGGTTCGCGATGCCTGCGGATAAATAGTATTGAACATTTGCTGAAAAGCCGCGACACTGCGCGGACGTTTCGATGCATCGACACGTACTTTCTTTCTCTGCTCCTGTTTGATCGATTTACAGATGCAGGGAGCATTGCCACAATATGAACAGACGCCAGGGAATCGTTCCCAGAGCGAGTCTTCCAGATCGATATGCATCCGATTCGCAATCTCGATAAGCCATGAACCGCCGATCAGCAGATTTTTCTTAAGTTTTTCTGTGTTACCCTTACGCATGCCTTTCAACGCGCGCATAATGAATCGCTCTTGATTCGACAAGAGGTCAGAGAGCGAGAACATGCGATCATCGGGCACTGAGTAGACCTTTTTCCCGAAATCCTGCAGATCCTGAAATGATCCGTCTGCTTGGAATGAGTAGATTTGAGGCATAGACATCTCTACCTATTGTAACATAGCGAGCTAGTCTTGTATAAGCACGGCCCGAGAGGGTGCTCCGTCACTATTCTGGATACGAAGCGGTAAGAGTATGAGCATATAGGCACCCGGCTGTACCTTGGACAGGTCGATAGTCTCAAGGATCACGATAGTATGCTTCAAGAGCGCGATATGCGGACGATTATCTTGATTGCCACGCTGTTTGATAGACCATGCATCGATCCCTACCAACACTGCGCCCCTTGCCGCCAAATACTTCGCGCCATCAGGACTCAAATACACATAGTCGGGGTAGAATTTTTTGAAACCCCTCCTCGAATTACTTGTTTTCAACAAAATGCGCTCACCTTTCTTCACGCGTGCTTTCCTAAGATCCGCTGCTGTGATACCACCTTTCACCTTGGTACAATCAAGCACTCGGCACGGTCCCATAAACTGGGAGAAAGAAAACGATTCGATACCACGGCCGCGGGCGAATACGTGCCGCGGCGCGTCAATATGCGTTCCCGAATGCGTGCCCATGGCAATACTTGAGATGAAAGGTTTCGGCCCGCGGCCGATCGTCACTTTCGGATCACCCGGATAGGTAGCCGTAGCATTCGAAAGTACTACCGAGATGTCGTAGAGTTTCATATTAATTCAGAAGTGCGTTCCAATCATCTGCGAACTTTTTGATACCTTTATCAGTAAGCTCATGATGTACATTGAAGCGTCTCCAGTCGCCGGATAAGGACAACATCTCATATTTGATATTCCAGAGCGCTTTCTGATTATAGCGATAGTCCGCGTCAGGCAAGGGCATACCAAGAACTGCCCACTCTTTCAATATACTTATAGGCGCGGTAATAATATCAGCATCGAGCGCTAATGAACATAAAAAATGCTCCATAGTTCTCACACTTGCCGCCAATACTTCGACATGGCCATCGCCAATACGATACATTTTGACGATATTCGCGATGAGATCCATGCCATTCTGACCAACATCATCGAGGCGGCCTATGAATGGCGAGATGAAGACCTGTCCCTTGCGTGCGCCACGCGTCGCCCCATAGACCGCTGCGGCCTGCGCCTGCGAGAAGCACAGGGTCATATTTACCCGCATACCTTCTTTGACGAGCGTCTCTGCTGCAAGCAGCCCAGCGTTGGTTGTTGGGAATTTGATATGCGCATTCGGTATCCATGCATAGAACTCACGAGCCTGCAATATCATTGCTTCGACGCTGGTCGTAGCATCAGCATATACTTCAATCGAAACAGAACCCTGCGGTATGAGTTTCGAGATGTCAGTGACCACCTTCCGATACAACTCAAGTAGCTCCAGACTGGCGAACTTCTCCCCTCTGTCGAAACGCCCTTTCGCGTAGGGATTCTTCGCTACCAAGGTCGGGTTTGTAGTCTGACCATCAAGGAAGCCCAATCTATCGAGTGCCTGTTGCGTTTCAGCAGGATCTCCAGAATCAAGAAAAATCTTCGTATGAATATGCGAAGGCTTCATTTCTGTACAGCCGCTTTAACGATGCTCTCTGCGCTGATACCCTCATAGTTCAGAAGCTCATCCATCTTCCCGCTTCTCGGCATCTTTCTGACAGCAAGTATGGTCACGCGCGCGGTAGTATGCGCGAGAGCGGCCAGCACTGCTTCTCCTAGGCCTCCTTCAGCATGATGATCCTCCACGGTAATAATACGTTTAGTCTGCTGCGCGGCGCGGCGTACTGAGGCGGCGTCAATGGGCTTAATAGAATACGCATCGATCACTCGAACAAAAACTTTTTTCTTTTTCAATGCTTCATAGGCTTTCAATGCTTCATACACCGTGATGCCAGCAGCGACTATGGTCGCGCTATCCTTCTTTGATTGCTTCAAGATCTTGCTGCCGCCGATCGGGAATGACTGACTCTCCGGATAGAGCAATGGCGTTGCAGGGCGTGTCGTGCGGATATAGACCATGCCTTTGTGCTGAGCTGCTTCTGCTATGATCTTATGCGTTGAGATAGCATCCGAAGGATAGAGCACAACGCAATCCTCTATACTTCGAAACATGGCAATATCTTCGAGCCCCATTTGCGATGACCCGTCCTCGCCTATCGAGACGCCTGCGTGTGAGCCGACGAGCTTGATATTCGCATCGCTGTAGCGTGCCATGCGCAATTGATCGAAGCCGCGTGTCATGAATGCTGCAAATGTCGAAACGAAAGGAATGTACCCGCGATGAGCAAGGCCTACTGCAGCACCAATCATATTCTGTTCAGCGATATACATCTCGAAGAAACGCTTTGGATATGCTTTCTTGAAAATATCAGCATAGGTCGAGTTCGAAACCTCACCATCAAGCGCTATGAGTTTCGGAAATCTCTTCGCGAGGAGCAGTAACGCGTCTCCATACGCCTTCCTGGTGGCTACCAACTCATCGGTCGCATAGCGCGCATTCAAAGTTTCTAACTTATTTGCTTTCTGTGGCGCAATAACTTCCAACGTAACTTTTTTTGGCTGCTCTAGGCTGCCACGCAAGGTCAATGACACCGGACCCAACTCATTCAAAGCTGATTCTAATTCATGCTCATTCAGCGCCTTGCCATGGAAGCCTTCCTGATCCTCGAGGAAACGCACGCCTTTACCTTTGATAGTCTTTGCAATGATCATGACTGGCTTATCTTTCGAAACCAGAGCTTCGCTATAGGCTAATGAAATGTCATCGACCGTATGTCCGTCGACCAACAGCACATCCCAACCAAACGCGATGGCCTTCTTCTTGTAGCTCCTTATGTCCCAGCCATACATCGTCTCACCACGCTGACCGAGTCGATTCACATCAAGGATGGCGATCAGATTATTCAGCTTATAGTACGCAGCTGATTGCATCGCCTCCCACACCGAACCTTCAGCCATTTCGCTATCTCCTAGAAGCACATAGGTTCGATACGGCAGCTTATCTAAATACTTCGCGGCAAGGGCACTGCCCACCCCGATAGAAAGCCCCTGCCCCAGGGAACCAGTTGCAGCTTCGGTATAGGGGAAGCGCATAGTCGGATGACCCTCGAGTCTTGAAGTGAATTTCCGCAAGGTCATAAGCTCTTTCTCTGGAATAGCGTTTGCCGCTGCCCACAGGGCATAGAACAATGGCGAGGCATGACCTTTGGAGAAAATCAGACGATCATTATTTGGATTGGCAGGCTTCTTGATATCGAAGCGAAAATAGCCGCCGAAAAATAATGTTGCCATCAGATCAGCAGCAGACAGTGAAGACGTCGGATGTCCAGAACCAGCCTTGGTCGTTGAAACCAAAGACCAGTAGCGGATGAGTTGAGCAAGTTTTTTGATGTCAGGGGATTTCATGATTATCTATCCCCCTTCTTCGAATGTCCGCCAAACTGATTGCGCATCGCGGTCAATACTTGTCCAGTGTAGCTCGGCTTTTTCTGTGATGCAGTTCTAAAATCCAATGCCTGCTTGATATTTTCTGTCGACACTTTCAGCCGCTTGCCTGTCTGCACGGTCCATAAACCTTCGCCTGAGGCCGCCACCTTACCCGAGATACCCTTCAGAGCCACGCCATACTCCTTATATGCCTTCGCAATCCATTTCACGAGGCGAGATTCTATGACGCTACCATGATTATATAATTCTGCCACTGCCCGCAGGTCAAGATCATATGCCGATTTCTTCATGACCGCGAAACCTTCTGCCAAGGCCTGCATCATGCCATACTCGATGCCATTGTGTACCATTTTCACGAAATGTCCGGCTCCTGACATCCCCATATACTCATAGCCGTTCGGTAAGGCTATGTCTTTAAATAACTTTTCATGCTTCGTGAACACTCTCCTCTCACCGCCGACCATGACGCAAGCCCCTTTCCGAGCGCCGCTCGGTCCGCCGGAGACTCCGGCATCAAGATAGTGCACACCCTTTTTCTTCAGACGCTTCGCTCGTTCGATCGTTTTGAAATAGGGTGAATTGCCACCGTCAATGATCGTGTCGCCAGGCGAGAGCAGCGGCGTGAGTTTCTTTAGCATCATGTCTACAGTCCCGTGCGGCAACATGATCCAGATCAATCGTGGCTTCGGCAAGTCGCCGACCAGCGCTTTGATACTCAAAGCTCCTACTGCCCCTTTGCTAACCACCTTCTTCAAGGGTCCTTCGCTGCGATTCCACGCGACGACTTCCCACTTCTTCTCGAGCAAACGCTCGACCATGTTGTGACCCATCTTTCCCAGACCTATATATCCGATCTTCATATAACTATAGTGTTAATGATTGCTTCGGCCCTCTGCTACCCTGAGCATACTTCAAAAGCGGCAATTTCTGCCAACCCTTCAACAGCGGCGTTACGACATGCCATGAAGCAATAACCTCATCAGTGCTAGAAAAAAGCGTCTGATCACCGCGTATCGCGTCAAAGAGTAATTTCGCATACGGATCAGTCTGAGGTCCTGAGCCTTTGCGGTAGTTGAAATCAAACATACGCGGCTCTATATCACCTATCAAGTCCGACTTCTTCGCCCAGAAACGTATCGCGATACCTTCGCTGGGCTGCACTTTAAATACTAATTTATTTTGATGCGTATGCCCATCATGCGCTTTCATACACCAACATGGCGCTGATTGCTTGAAGTGAATGACAATCTCTGTTTTTTTCGAGGCCAAGGCCTTACCGCTCTCGAGATAAAAGGGAACACCGCGCCATCGCTTATTAATGATATGCGCTGTAACTTTGAAATAGGTTTCAGTCTTCGAGTTAGGCGCTACATGCAGTTCTTTCGTATAGCCTTCATACTGACCCCTGCTGACCGAGCCGTGCGGGTAGAATGACAATGGCTTTACGTGGCGTAGCAACTTCGCGCGCGCGGCACGTATCTGTTTGCTATCAAGCTTACCAGGATGATCCATAGCAATGAGCGCCAACATTTGCAGTAAGTGATTCTGCCCGACATCACGCAAAGCTCCATTCTCATCATAGTATTGTCCGCGAGTGCCAATACCTTCATTCTCAAGCAATGTAATGTCAACGCGCTCAATATAGTCACGGTTCCACACTGGCTCGAACAGCGCGTTCGAGAATCGGAATGTCAGGATATTCTGCAAAGTTTCTTTCGCGAGATAGTGATCTACCCGGCAAATTTGTTCTTCCTTGAAAAGTCGGGCCAGTTTTTCATCCAATCTTTCAGCGCTCTTCACGTCTTTCCCGAAAGGCTTCTCAATCAAAATCCTAGACCAACCTTCCGCATCACTGCAGCGCTTGGTTAAACCTGACCTGGCAATATTCTGAAGTACCATGCCATAGAGAACTGGCGGAATAGCGAGATGAAAGAGCGCGCTGCCGCAGACTTTCCATTTCCGATCAAACACTTCGACATGCTGCAGAAGCTTTTTGTATGCTTGTGGGTCATCGAATTGACCTTGCTGATAATGAAAGCGTTTCAAAAAAGAATCAATGGATGTACGAGCGGATCGCGGCAAAAACGTTCTTACTACTTTGCGAAATGCCGCGTCAGTAAAATCTTTACGTGAAAATCCAACAATAGCGAATTTCTCAGGCAGCACCCCTGAAACATGTAATTGATACAACGCGGGCACTAATTTGCGTCGCATCAGATCTCCAGTAGCACCGACCACCACATAGACCGTTGCTGGCAAGAGAAGCGCTGCAGTTGCTGCTTTTTTCTTCTTTGGCATGGAGTCTATTGTACCATTATTGCTCTGCACCTTCAAACAAAAATAGTTTCGCTCATTCGGATGTAAAAACGGCATACATCTGCTATACTATGTCCATGCTTAAGAACTCTCGCGTTGAGCAAGTACTGCTCAGCATCATCAAAGGATGCGTCTTGCTCTCCTTATTCATACCGCTCTTGATCGTTGACCAGCTGCTCTTTCCCTTCGTTTTCCCCCGAACGATACTCTTCCGCATCCTGATCGAGATAGGCATCTTTTGCTGGGTCATCCTTGCCATACGCAACAAAGACTATCGCCCGCGGAGATCCCCGCTGTTGCTCGTACTCGGAGCTTTCATCCTGGCCATGCTGTTCAGTTCTGCGATCGGCGCGAACTGGCATCATAGCTTCTGGAGCTCATTCGAACGAGGTGAAGGCGTGCTTACCTGGCTGCATCTCTATGGATGGCTTGTCCTGCTGCTGACCACCGTGCGGGACCAAGATGACTGGACTGAAATATTCAAAGCAATGGTCATCTCCGGAACGCTCCAAACAGCATATGCCTTAGGGGAACTCTTTAATCTCGGCTTTGCGATAGATACCTCGGGTACACGTGTAAGCGGCGCCATCGGCAATCCGAGCTTCCTCGCTCCCTATCTCATGGCGATCATTACCTGCGCTGTCATCGTCCTGCTACGTAGCACATCGAAACTGTGGCGGACCTTGTCTTCCCTACTGATAGCGCTGGATCTACTGCTCATCTGGGAAACGCAGACGCGCGGCGCGATACTTGGCTCAATCCTTGCAGCCATACTTATCTGCGCTATCATGCTCTGGAAACGTTATCGCCTCAAGGGAGCCGCCGTGGGAGCGCTGTTACTCATTCTCCTCACTAGTGGCGCCGTCATCGCGTTGCAGTCATTCAAGTACTCCTCATGGATGACAAAGATGCCGACGCTTGAACGTCTCGCGAGCATATCCGCCAATGACATCACCACCCAGAACCGCTTTATCGTCTGGGGCGCAGGCCTACAGGGATTCCTCGCACGGCCTATCTTCGGTTGGGGATGGGAGAATTTCAGCGAGCCATTCAATATCTACTTTAATCCTGCCCTGACTCGCGATATCGGCTCGCATCCATGGTATGATCGCGCACACAACACAGTACTGGAAGTAGCTGTTGCGACCGGCATAGTAGGACTGCTCATCTACCTCGCCCTGTGGTATGTAACGATAGGCATGCTCTGGAGCAAGAAGACTGCTCTTTCGCAAGGCGAGCGATACGCCCTAACCTGGTTTTTCATAGCGTATTTCATACAGAACCTCTTTGTCTTCGACACACTGAACTCCTATGCCGTATGGATACTGCTTCTGGTCTTCTTGCAGCATCATAAGCCTCGTTCAGCGAAACAACAACGCTCTCATCGTGCCGCCCCGAGCTTGAAAGTGGTGCTGCCGGCGCTCAGTGTACTACTACTGCTCGCATTGTACTATGCGAATATCCGTCCGGTCCTGGCCAATTACTATACCGTACAAGCTGCTATCCGATCGAAAGGCAAGCCTGACCAAGCGCAGAGCTATTTCTCCCAAGCCTTCGAATACTCACCGCCGACTGAGGAGGAGCCGCGATTCATTCTCGCACAGTATACCCGAGATACTATCAATACCTACGGGATCACTCCTGCTACACAACCGCTCATTACCTTCGCGGTTACTGAGCTGCAAAAAACCATCGATGTGCATGCGAGCAGCATTCAGACCTACTTACTTCTCTCGGAAGTCTACCTTGCGGCAGATAGCGTTGACCCAAACTATATCCATAATGCTGAGTCAGTGGCCCTCGAGGCACTCGCGCGCGCGCCACGACGTTACCAAACCTATACCTTGCTTGGGCGTATCAAAGCGGAAGAGAACGACCTGCCAGCCGCCATTCAATATTTAACCCAGGCCGTGGAGCTCAACGATCAATTCGCAGAAGCGCATTGGAACCTCGCAATAGCCTATATCCTGAGCCATGAACAAGCGCAAGCAAATACTGAGCTCGATCGTGTCGAGGCGCTCGGTTTCCCCATATACACTGATGCCAATATCCATAAACTCGTGAGCGCCTACACTGACGCGCGCGACCTGGGTGCTATCATTGCATTCATGGACCGAGTTATCGCGCATGTGCCTGATAATCCTCAGTATCAGCAACTATCAACGGATTTGAAGGCCGTCCGCGACAAAGCGCTGAAGGCTATGCAGGGAACTACAACCCACTAGAGGACTACCTATGGGTTACTGTGCTCTACTGACGCGATTTTCGGGTCTTTTTTGATAATGCTCGCAGCTGCTTCTCATCGTCGAGATCTCGAACCAGTCTGCGCATCTCCCAGAAACCCAAGAGTAAGAAAAAGGCAAAGAAGAATTGTAAAAATAAGCGTACCGTCTCGCGATCCTGAGCTGACAACAAAGCGGTGAAGGTATCAAGGCTGAGTTGCAGACCGAAGAATAGAAGCGCTAAGGTGAAAAACTTATAGCTCGCATCAAGCCGTTGCTCAGAGCGCCATACGATGCTGCTGCTGAATACGATACTTATCAGCACGAAGATAAATGAGCTGTAGAGAATGCATTGTTCAATGGTTTGTCGCATACTAATCCTCCTTAACTGATCATGCCGCTTCGCAAAAGGTCAGCATCGTCGATCTGTCCTGCTGCCCGCTTTGATGCTTGGTATTCACAATACATGAAAAAGAGCAGCGATGCTAGCGCGAGGGAGAGCGTACCAATCCCTCCCTGCATCGTGGCCCGAGAAGCCTGCAGCGTAATAGCTGCTACCGGTATGGTGAGTACTTTCGGTGAGCGCACCTCGAAATCCTTGATACTAACCACCGTATGGTCGCCCTGAGAAAGCTGTACCTCGAGCCTATAGCTGCCTGCCGGCAAGTCATTCTTCAACATCGCTCGGCTATAATCAGTAGCCGCGTCTTTGACGAACACATCCTTCTCTTGCGAAAAAACAGTTAGACCATGCATATCATAGATCGTATAGGTAAGATGGACCTGCTCGGCTCTACCAGGCACTGGACTGACGATATCGGTCTTCAGATTTATGTAGCCATCACGGCTTATAGCCTCAGGTGAGTTCAGTATATTAAAATCGACCGCATAGGTATGCTCGGCCCCGTGTCGGGACTGCTGTACTCCGCCGATGATAGGAGATTTAGGCGGTACAGCCACTGGAATGCTTGCAGCAGGGCGAGCTGTTTCAAAAATGGCGAAGACAGTCAAGTGATCCACGATGAAACGAGCCTGTGCGCCAGAAAAAGTTGCCTCTGGGATAAGCACCCACTTGGCATTCGCTGTATCAAGCCAGTAGACCCGCAAGTTCTTCGACTGAATAAGCCCCGCTGGGATTGGCAAGGTGATGGTAATCGGATGAGCGAAGGAGTGGATCGCATTACCATATGCATCCTGAGCCGAAATATCATAGAAGACTTCGTTGACCAGCTGCGTCGTCGCCGGCACCAGATACGCGGTCGTATCGCTTGATGGATTAGGAATAACGGTAAATGTGGTATCGCTGAGTACTGCGTTTGGCGGAACTTCAACAAAGACCTTCCCTGCTGGAGTATCCGCGGTCAGCATTCCAGACTGCTCGGGTGTCACGACGAGCGGGCTATTATCTGCTGTACTGGTGTTTGGCAGCGCAGGAGGTAGAGGCGTGGGCTCTGACGGAGACTGCGGCGTGCTTGGCGGAGTCGTTCCCCCTCCCCCGCCACCACTAGTCTGCGCAGGCGGTACCGCTGGCGGGGGTGTTGGTGTTCCTTCCCCCAGTGTTGTAAAGCTAGTTGTCGTTCCATAGCCTGTAGCCGCCACATTGGTAGCATACGCTCGGGCGAAGTAGTTCGTAGCCTGCGATAATCCCGTGATGGATACCGAGAAGGGGCCCGTGCTCGTTGTCGTAGCCGCGAAAGCATGGTCATTCACCGTCGGATCGGTCGTAGTGGCCACGACAATGCCGCGCTCAATGATAGCACCACCCCCATCGCTCAGCACTGTGCCATGCCCCAGCGCGCTCGATGTAGTAATGAGCGTAGCCAGGGATGTGATGACCGTTGGCGCTAGAGCGCAGGATGTCGGGAGACAAGGGCTCACTCCCATCTCGCAAATACGCATGCATGCCAATGTCTCTGCTGCCCTACTATGATGTACTCCAAACATGAACACATACGCAATGCTGAGCACAACCAAAAGCACTCCGCACAAATATGCGTAGCTCCTCATGATACGAAAACGCCTGGTCAGGGTGCTTGTTCTCCTATGCTGTTGTTGTAACGCTGGCATCCGTGTAAAGAAGAAGTGTCAGAATAACAGTAACCTTCTATTTCTGGCGATTCATCGAGTTCAATAACTTACCCATGATAAACAGCGAGATGATGATAGTGACCAGGAATAGTACACTGGGTAATGAGACCCATTCCACCTGCTGTATAATACCAACACGGATCGCTACCACGACAAGCTGTCGGATGGTCAGAAAAAAGAATGCGAGCGCAGAGACTTTGAAATACGTATCGAGCTGCCCCTCAACGCGCACGATAATGCGCACATACATAATGAGCACGATGATGGAAAGACCGAATGCCGCAAGCTCATAGATGAGCCCCGGGCTGATAAATGTGATCGATGTGTCCATAGACGAGTCTATTAATTATATCAAACCGTTCTTTTTGAGATCCTTCTCACTGACCTGTCGCAGCACTCCCTGCAGCACATCCATCGTATGGTACTCGGTATACATGATCAGAAGCGCTATCGCCAAGACAATGACGAGTACTTCGACGAATGTGGAAACATTCATATCTGTATGACTCGTCGTTGCAATAACCGGAACCCCCGAGATAGTGAACTGATCATCCGAATATGCCTCCGTATCGCCATAGGTGACACTCGCTTCGAGCCGATACTTACCAGGAGGTATCGTTGATTTCGTGCTGAAACTCTTCAGATAGGACGTCTGCGTCGAAACGCCGATGGTTTCCGATTCCTCATACAACACTCTATTACTAGCATCATTGATTATCTGATAATGAACGAGGGCGTCCACAATGTAACCAGGCGATCCGATGTTCAGCAATGAAACCTGAGCAAGGATACTATCACCAGGCTGTACGCTTTTAGAAGTAGTACCTAATACATTGACTCGAATATCAAACAATACCTTACGCTGAGCCACGAGTGAGGGCGGAATAGCAACATCAGTACGAGATTGCTGCGTATTTGTTGGCTGTGAAGTTCCTTTCGCCACTGGTGAGATGATATCGAATTGCAACGATCCACTACCTATCTTTACCTTACCAGTTGGATCAAATACCGTTATATACAAAATGTGCGAGCCAGGATCGAGGTCGCGCGGCGGCGTCCAATCCCATGATCCGTCTTCGCCAGCATTGAAGCTTGCTGTAATCGTAGTTGAATGCAACTCAAGGAATAGCAATGCGCCAGCAACACCGACTGTGCCTCTGAATGTCGGACGCACAATGGTTATCTGCGGTATCGCGCTCTGCGCGGTATCGCGCGACACCGATCCGCCATCAGGCACGGCGCCGTCTGAAACCAAATTGATAGTCACCTCTGCTGGTGACAGGGTTGGCGGAATATCGCTCGGTGGCGTAGGAGTAGTAGGTTGTACCAAATAGGCAAGTCTGCCGCCCTCCGTCTCGCCACCACCGAGAATAGGCACTGGTGGATGCGATTCAATAACTGCCGGTGGATCACCAATACGCAAGAAGAAGCTGATATTCGCATTGGCTGCGTCAGACACATTCATGAAAAAAAGTAGTCCAGCGGTGCTGAGCAGCATAACGAAAAGCGAACCTCTGAATAACAAGGTATGAAAACGCTTTTTCCGCTGATGCTGCGGCGAAGGCTGCTGCATAGTGCCTATAGTATAGCGCTTTTCGGCTCGTTTAAGAACTACTCAGACCGAAAATGCCCTGAAAAGAGCGCTCAGGGTAAAGGTAATGGTCGTTGTATAGCTCTCAGCCGTGGGACTCGACGGGAAGAATTGCTCTGCCGGCATATCGGTCAGCCAGTACCGACCATGACCATTCCCAACTGTGGCGCTCAGCACCGTAATAGAGCTCACACCGGCACTGAAGCATTGATTAGTACCTTTATTCACACCAGTGAGCGGACCAAATTCTGCGTACAAGGTCCCATTGTTCGGCTTCGGGCACATCTTGCCCAAATTTCCATCAGAACCAGAACCATTATAGTCGAGTTGATTAGGATGTTCACCAGCGCCACCAAAATTTAACTGCGCCCAGTCCTGACCAGCAATGGCTAGAGTCCAGCCTGGTGATGTGTTACGATCATCCACGACCTCTAAAGCGCCTATGCTGGTCATGGTTGACGTTTGGCTGGTGAACAGGACATTCAAAGCCGCATCGAAACTATTAGTAGTAGAGGCGGTGAGACTGAAAGCTCCTGATGGCCAGCTCCAGGCAGTATTATTGTTACAATCAGTGTTCAGATTATTGTCGGATAGAATATCATTACCAGGAGTAGCATCTGACCTGGCAACGTTCACATAGGCGACCGAGGTTTGCGTACCAGACACATTCAGAAGCCAGGTACCTGATGAGAGGCTCGAATTTCTAAAATACACTTTCGTTCCCGAGGCTTGACCGTTCCAATTGATATTCGTAAACGTGTACGTTGATCCTGAATGATACTGTATAAAGACCGATGCCGTCGTAATAGTATAGATATGCGTGGATGTTGCGTCAGTCGCAAAAATAACACCTGGCGTAAATGACGTGCCGCAGCCAGGATCATTGGTTCCACTGACATTTGTAATGCTGAGGTCATAGAACGCGGAACTGCTGGTCATTGTTCCGGACAAGGTCTGCTGCGCAGCGCCGCTCAAGGTTACTAAACCATTTTCCGCGTTGAAGGTTCCATTATTGGTCCAGTTGCCTTTCACGACGAGTGGAAAATTTGAACTGCTGGATACATCAAGCGTACCGGAATTGATAAGCAGATTACCATTGATGGTAGTACTATTCCCCAGTGTTGCGGTTTGCCCAGAATCATCGATAGTCAGATTAACATAGGTCGTGCCGATCACCGTTTGACCTGCTGAAGTATTCGTATAACTCACCGTATTACCTGATGCCGTCGCAGTTAATGTCGTGATAGTCGGCATGCTGCCGCTGAATGTCAACTGTGCACTACTGCCTTGTGTCAGTGTCGTGACCGTCGGCGCAGTACTGGTGATACTCAAGCCCGTGCCTGAAGTAACATTATTCGTCAGTGCAGTGATCGTGAATGCATTGCTGCCACCGAGGCTCTGCGCATTCGTATCAAAAGTATAGGTGCCAGAACCGCTCGTAAAGGTATTCGAGCTATTATTCGCGAGCCCTCCACGGAACGTAGCCGGCATAGCCACTGAGAACGTCCAGGTACCGCCGCTATTCACCGTGACTCCTCCGATAAAGGTGAGCGATCCAGTGGTGACAGTCGTCGCGGTCAAAGTCCCTGTCACTGACGTAGTGCCAGTCACCGTGATAGCGTTCGCGGCGTTCTTGGTAAGCGTAGAGCCGGTACCGATGGAGAGGTTGCCCGAGATGGTCGTCGCTGCAGACAAGGTCCAGTTGGCTGTACCTGAAATGTTCACGTCTTGGACGCTATTCGTGCCGCCGACAAGCGCACAGGTCTTTGTACCGCTACCACTGAAATTCAATGTTTGATAACTCACCACTTTGCATGTCTGTGCTGTGCCATTGTAGTTAACAGTGTTCGCGTTCGTAGATGCGTCAAAGGTGGTAATAGCAACCGCATTCGTGGTACCGCCGCCTGCATTCAGTGTTGAGCCTGATCCTTGTGTCCAACCACCTGCTCCGCTGAAGGTACCAGTGATAGTCACCGTGCCGTTATTCAGGAAAGTGCCAGCAGTCACTGTCATAGTCGCGACGCTGATCGTTCCACTGTTCGTCACGGCAGTGCCAGCGCTCGTATTGAGTGTCATAGTACCACTTAAGGTAAGCGTCCCCGCGCCGCTGAATGTCTGACTCAGTGCTGTCACTGAAACGCTCGCGATAGCCATCGCTGTCGTTGAAGTCAAAACGCCACTTGCAGTATCCATGGTGACAGTGCCGGTGATGGTAACAGTTCCTGAGGTATTGACGATGCCTGCCCGCGCAATGATAGTCGTTGCTGCTCCGCTCAATGTACCTCCAGTCAAGGTCACGAGGCCTATCAAAGTCTTGTTGCCAGTACTACTGGTGAGCGACAAGGTGCCACTACTGATGCCTGTCGTGCCGCTGACTTGGAAAGCAACCGCCCCTGTAGTCAGCGTCCCCCCTGAAACAGTCAGATTACCGCTTATCGTGAGCGCTGTTGTATGCGTCCAGGTTGCAGTACCGCCCATATCCACATTTCCGAGCACTGGGGAGGTAGGCGTGCAGGTTTTCGCGCCTGAACCTGCAAAGTTCAGTGTATAGTATTGCGCAGTAAAGCAGGTCTGTGTACCACTGCGACTATAGACAACCGTATTGCTATTCGTATGGGCATCAAAAGTGGTAGTGTCGACACATGAAGTGAAGGTAATATTGCCGCTGAAGGTGAGTGATGATCCGGTGCCTTGTAACCACTTGCCGGTGCAAGTGAATGAGGTGCCGCTGGTAGTGACTGTGCCGCTATTTGTTACTGTTTTGCCGGAAGTACCCACAACGATCGTGGCAATCGCTATGGTGCCATTCAAACTCTGATCATTTGTTTGGAACGTTGCTGTACCAGTCAATGATACTGTGCCAGCCGATGATTGCGTGATACCAGCTTCGAAAGCTCCGTTAAGACCAGCGCCGTTCAATGTCCCGCCGCTGACGGTGACCAGTCCAGAGAATAACTTTGTTCCGGTGCCCGCCGGGATCGCCAAAGTGCCGCTCGACACGGTCGTTGTCGTAGTGACCGTCGACGTGATCGCTGCAGTCGCAGATGTATTAAAGGTACCGCCATTGACCGTCAAACTGTTTGTAGTGAAATTAAATGCGCCTTGGGTCAAAGCGCCTGCACTCACTGTCGTGCTGCCGGAGACAGCAAGCGTCGCACCAGTGGTCCACGTACCACTCCCGCTATAGACGAGGTTGCCAGTTACAGTAGTCGTGGCGCAGGTCTTGGTACCGCTCCCACCAAAGCTTAAGTTCACATAATTTTGCACCTTACACGTCTGCGCTGTGCCGTTGTAATTAATGGTATTGCCGGACGCTGTATTGGTAAGTGTACCGGTAGAGAGCAAACTGGTCGTATTACCACCGAAGTTCAAAGTAGAGTTCGCTGCATTCACCCATGTTGAGTTGCTATTGCCGCCGGTGATACCGCCTGTGCCGGTCGTCGTGACCGTTCCGTTATTCGTAATGCTGATATTGCTTGCGATTGCTATCGTTCCAGCGATCGTGATATTTGCGGTCGAAGCAAAATTCGCAGCAGCATTGAGCGTCACTGTCCCGGAGTTTGAAATGGATTTCGCGCCAGCTCCCTGAGCATCGATCGTGCAGGCTCCGCTCAGAGTCGTACCACCAGAACCGCTGAAAGTCCCGTCGACCCTGAAACCAGCGGTGCCAGTACCAGTACAACTATTCGTCAATAAGAAGGTACCCCCTGCCAAGGTCGCGCCATTATCAACCATTAAACCAGTTACAGTCTGAGCTGCTGCTAACGTTGTGGTTCCAGCCGTAACTTCAACATCGGGAAGTGAAGTATAGGCTGTATTGATGGCACTGGTTCCATTAAATTTCAAGAGCGTATGGCCCGTAAATGAGAATGAAGCTGCTGAGCCGCCGCTGATCGTTCCGACATCATTCCAGGTGGCAATACCGGAGGTAGAAAATAACGCATCGCCGGCTGTGCCGGCTAAGGTTAAGCCGCCATTCGTATCCAAGGTCCCGGTGCTGAGCGTAATGCGAGCTTTACCAGTCGCATTCGTACCGCCGGTCAATGTGGTAAGTCCTGTTGTCGTCAATCTACAGGTGAGCATGTCAAAGGTCGCAAGTCCGGTAGAGGTGGAGTTGCCGGTAATGCCTAACGTACCGGTAATACTGAATGTCCCGCTGCCGCCTGACGCGCAGGTGACCGCGGTGTTACCCGTACTAGTCGGCGCTGCGATAACGACGTTTCCCGTATTGACGGTCAAATTACCCGTGCCCTGCATCGTGATGGTCTGGGCATTAGCCGAGCTGTTCGCGGTATTCGTCAGCGCTGTACCTGACCCGGTAATGGTCAGGGTCTGGCCAGTCGCGATGGTAATGCCATTATTACCGCTTGAAGGGTTAGCAAGAGTAACGCTCGTAACTGAAGGGTTGTTTGCGCTTGCATCAACGGTGATGATGACATTAGTATTGATCGTGATCGTATCGCCAGATGCGGGTATGCCGCCAGCGCCAGAGCAGCCGGTCCAGTTGCTACCGACACTCCAGTTACCCGAGGTAGTGGCGTTGCAGGCAGCTCCCAAGACAGTGTTGATCCTGGGCGGTATATTCAAAAAGGTGCTAATGCGCGGCCAGCCAAAAAAAAGCCATGACAGCGCGACAAGGATAATGACTGCTGGACGTTTAGTTATATACGAAGCGACTCTCTGCATACGACTAATAAACTGATAGTTCCTGTACCTGTCCCATGGTTGAAAGGTCAACGGTCTTATCTACCACTGCGGCTTGCTCGAAGACACCGCCATCTTGAGCTCGGGCATGCACCGTGACCGATGGCGCTCCCCAAACGACGGCAAGCTGCGCGGCATCATTTGCTTGCGGCAGTATGACTATCGTCTCGTGGTTCTCTGCCACCGGGCGCTCTGTAATAGTAAGCGAAGCTACCATGGTAGCTTCTGATGCTCGCACTTCAGCTAGTGGCGCAAGCAGTATGCATGCAATGAGTATCACACAATACGTCCTCATACAGCCGTTTTCGAAGACCGCTTATGAGTTTTGTTTGTGTTTTTATTTTTGTTTCTGCTTGATCCACTGCTACGGCTTCGTTGATGTCGCGGTAGAAGTTGCGGTTTGTGGCGCCGCGAGCATCAGCACTAGATCCGCTTCTTGATTTTGCTGATAACGATAGGTTCGATCAGGATAGCCATTCGTTTTTAATACCCCCATTAACTTCTTGGCCACATCTTTATATCCGGTCTGGTAATAGATAACACTAGGACCGGTTATCGCCGTAGCACCGTTCTTGGCCGCAGCTTGAGTATAGCCTTGGCCCTTGAGAATACCTGCGACCGTGCCTGCTGCTCCAGACGCCGCTCCAGCATTGTACACGACGATACTTACAGACGCCGGATCAGGCATCGCCAATGTTTGCGCATCTGCAGCTAGATCACCCCAGGTGATATCATCGACATTCCACGCTGCTATCAATACATCTTCTGAAAAGGCGTCGCTGGTGAATTGTCGTACCAGTGAAGAATTGAGAAAAGTATGCTGCAAGGTTACGAAGGATGGCGCCATAGTACCCCGTAAAAATAAGGTGGTCAGATTGCTCGGCACCTGCGTAGGATCAGGCACCGTAGTCGTAGTATCGACCTGATAGCCCAAAGCTTTCAAGCGCTTCTCGAGTAGATCAGTCAGTGCTGAAGGCGTGGTCGCAGGATCATAGATGGCGACTTTGATGTCAGCAGGCTTACGAGCAGACTCTGCGGCAGCTTGATTGGCGTCAGCAGTTTGATCAGGATTCGCTCCGCCAGCAGTATTTTTGGAACCAGTACTCGCTAGCAGAACAAAGCCGATCGCAATAACGATGAGACAACCGATAGCAATAAGAATATATTTCTTCATACCTTTGGTGTAGTACCTGTCTGTTTTTTCTTAGCCGGAGCACGACGTCGTACTGCTTTTCTCGGAGCGGCGGCTGCAGACGGCTGTTCTGCGGTGACTGTTATTTTCCTGCGAACGACTTTCTTTGGGGCCACCACAGCAGCCTGTGGCATAGCCTTCACTTCAGCACTAGGTTCGGCAGTAGGCTCAGCGACAGGCTTCATGGCCATTCGCATACTCGGCACCCGTATAGTCTGCCCCGCTTTCACCAGATACGGAGCCCGTATCTTATTAACCGCTGCGAGTTTCTTCCAACTGATGGTGGCAGCTGCCGCAATATCAGGAAGTTGTTCGCCGCTTCTTACCGTATACGTCTGCCAGCCACGGCCGCTCATCCGCATCTTCTTAAATACCAGGAGACCAATGAGCAGAATAATGATAATCGCGATCCAGACTAGCAGCATCCACGGAATCACCGTTATCTCCACTGGTTGCGTCGAGAATGTTTCTGGTCCATTCGTACCATCATAGGTGATATCTGCTTGGAATACATAGTGGCCGAAAGCCGGCACCGGCCATTCCCAGCTGGTGGAAACTTGCTGATCGCGCAACAACTGCCAATCGCCGCTCAATGTGTCGCCGCTGAACATGCTATAGAGATCGGTATAATCCAGATAGAATCCATCCTTGAAATGCGATTTCGGGAAATACTTCGTTCGACCCCAACCAGTAATATGTACCGTCGCATGGGCTTTGATTGATACATTGCTCTTATTGATGGCGCTGAGCTGGATCCGATAGGTGGGCTGCTGATTCTTCGTTACCACGTCTCGCGTCACGCTGAAGTCAGCCGGTTCGACTTTACGAATAAGCTCACCAGGGACTGTTTCATATACTCTGATACCGACGCGCGTGACGATCGAAGCGCTATTCTGTCCGATAGCCGCAGATCCTGCCTGGGTTTTCTCTAGGATAATGCCACCTGAATGCTCCCCCACATCTGCTACCTCAGGGATCGTGATGGTGAAAGGCACTTCT
Organism: uncultured Gammaproteobacteria bacterium; assembly: GCA_964422585.1. Lineage (GTDB taxonomy): Bacteria > Patescibacteriota > Patescibacteriia > UBA1558 > 2-01-FULL-52-15 > CAYRBH01. The sequence goes on along the minus strand of CAYRBH010000003.1, from coordinate 6,304 downwards.
TGTTCTTCACCAGGAGCCAGCGTGACCGAATCCTTGCTGAGCTGTATCCAAGAACCAACGCCAACGCGCGGATCAGCCTCTGCTTTCAGTGAGAAATTACCGTCACCCGTAGCGACAGAATCGACCGGATACAGCTTGAGCGTTTGCGTCGTATCAGAATGATTGGTCAGTAACACTGAATCTACTTTGCTTTCGCCCAGATCAAGATTATAAATGAACCATGAGTCTGAATACTGAATGCCGGGGTCAGCATGCGCAGGGTACCCCCCGATACCGCCAGAACTCAGCGCATATGCCGGCATCGCGAGCTGTAATAAAAAAACAGCCATGAAAAAAGCTGTGGCCGCGCGGCGTAGTGACAGTGCTAACGTTGAAAGCATACCTCCTCTAAGCATTGTGTCTGTATTTTTATGTTAGTCTAATTGCTACAAGACGACTGTAGTATAACAGAAAATGCTAAAAAACAAAAACGTCACCGAGTAGGTGACCTTTTTGTCTTTCTCCAATCACCAAATGATGTAGTGAAGGAGGAATAAAAGTATCTCGAGGGACGCTCCGCTGATACTGATCAATAGAAAGGCTGGGCAATAGTCCTACTTAGGGTACCTAGTATTACACTGCATAACACAACTATTGCGACACACTGACCCAAGTTGATTTGCATCACATTTAGCCACACATGAATTAATACATTCAAGCCAACCAGTGCCGTCGTCAGGTTCATCGATTGGCATCAAGACCTGTGCTTCTGCTTTCTGGGTCGAGAGTAAACTTACATATTGAGAATACGCTCTTTGCATCTGCCCTCGTTGAGACATGTCCGAGAAGTACCGCAAGCTACCATTCCACAAAGTCTCGGTTAGAAACATGCCCAGAAGAAAGGTTGTAATGATAGAGAATGTTAATGCCAATGTTACCGTGTAGTGCTCGGTTGTATGTGTATGTTTTGATTGGTGGGCCATATATTTTGCTTGATTATTTCACTAGTAAATATTAGTACGTTAGGATTATCATTAAGAATGGAATCTACCAGGTGGTTGCTGAAGCAGTATTTGAATAGCCAGATGTACCCGCTGCGTTATAGGACTGCATACGATATGAGTACGCTGTACCAGGAATGAGGTTTGTGTCCGTATACGATGTTGCATTCGCCGATGGATGATACCAAAGGACATCCCAGGCCATGGTCGTCGTTGGCGTTCCACTTGCGCGCTCAATATTGAAACCTAATTCATTATTCGAGTTATCGGTCCAATAGAGAACTATCGCTGTTGTTGATGTAGCTGATGCTATGAGCCCTGATGGAGCGGCAGGCACTTGTTCAGTGTAGGTAATGTTGGTATTGGTGACCATACTAGCGGAAGTACCGTACGTATCTCTGGCATTAAATGCAAAGGTGTAGACAGCGCCATTGATCAATGATTGCGCGATAGTGCATCCGTTCGTAGTATCAGACATATTCAAAGCTATATGCGCGCCTCCATTCAAAGCTGCGCCCTTGAGAGTACAAGTATGCGGCGAGGCTCCATCAGCAGCGCCTCCTGTTCGTGTCATAGTGATAGATCCACTTGCTACCGTTTCGCTCAATGTATAATTGACGCCCGACGTTGTGGTAATATTGCTGATCGTGCTGTTAGAGACAGGGGCTGTCGAGGAAATGACCGGAGCAGCTGGCCACGTTGTCGCCGAAGCAACCGTCGAATAGGGAGAGCTGCCTACCGCGTTGAATGCTTGCACGCGATATGAGTAACTAGTGTTCGGCACACCATTAAAATCGGTATAGACGCGCATATCTTGCGACTGGGTGCCGATCTGCCCCCAATGCAACGGCGCTGGCTCAGTCCCGGTCGCTCGCTCAACGCTATATCCTATTTCATTCGGCGTATCATCCCACGTCACAGTGACGACTGTGGGAGAGTTACCTACCGCGTAGATATTGGAAGGTGCTGGAGGGACAGTCGGACAAACCTTTTGGAGTTTAGAGCCTCCGACAATAGTAGCACTACCACTGTTAGTGGTTGCGCAGCCTTGATCTTGCGCCTGTACTGTCAGTGTTCCCCTTGTCGCTGCTTCCGCTTTGTGGATCTTATGTATATCTCCTAAGTATGCGAAATATCCCAGTGATTGCCCAGCTACTGGTCCTGCGAGAAGCATGCCTAAGCCGAGCACTGTCAGATTTGAAATTAACAGAGAGGCGAGCACCGCATAATGAGATGCGCGACTGACTCCTTGGGTCTGCTGCATTTTTTTCATAGTTGTTGTTTTTGCATCTTGCTGAAGCAAGCGTGCTTACTCTTGAATACTACTGTTGTCTTTGGTGAATTCTTTAACCGTGATCGTATCGATCTTTGTAGCAAAGTAGGCGCCGACTGCCGGATAGATATAGAGTTCGTTCGAGTTACTATATTCAGGTGATACCATCAATGTCGTCGGCAAGCTATCATTCGTGAAATAACTTCCCGGGAAACCTAACTGCATGACGATGCTATTGATTGGCGTATTCATGTTAGGATTCACATTCTTTGAAGTAATGTGCTCAGCGATCGTACCATACACATCAGTGCTATTCGTATCATAGACCGTGATCGTATATGAGCCGCCGTTCTGGAAGAGATAATTCCCCGCAACCACTTGATAGGATCCTTTCGCCAGATAATTTCCCGATTGTGGATCGTCTGGCAATCGATCTTGTGCTGGCATGCTGAACGTGTATCTTCCGTTCACATGCGTCCCTGGCCGTATACTCTCATCCATAAGAAATACCCCCGGGCTTAAGTGATTGACCGTTCCCGTAAATTCGACCACGTACTGCTTCTGCGGTTGCGTGAGCGCGCCGGGTGTCGGCTGCATAACACTACCACCGACCTCTTGCCCTGGCATAAGGGTTGCGGCATGCACATTTTCGATCTGGAACATCGCGCCTCCGATACCCTGGCCATAGACCGCCGCGAATTGAGTCGCGAGCCACAGCGTCATCGCATTCGAGATGAGCAGCACGATCATCGTCGAGTAATACACGCTGGAACTGATAGTAACCATCTTGGCGCTTTGTTCATGCATAGACTTATAGCTATCTGATTAGCTCAACGTTAATGTCAGGGTAGTGGTCAGATTCTGTGCCGTTGGGTTCGAAGGGATAAATTGCTGCAGAGAGAAATCAGTGATCCAGTAGTCACCTTTACCGCTGCCGCCGGCTGCGGTGTAGATAGAGAGAGAGTTAACGCTAGCGCTGAAGCAGGCAAGCGATCCTTTGGTAATACCGGTCGTGTTAGCTCCTGCTTGTGATCGGATCTGACCAGCGCTAGTGATAATACACATTTTGCCTAAGTTACCGTCGGAACCAGTGCCATTGTAATCGAGCTGATTGGTATGAACATTTCCACCGCCATTATTATTGGCTTCATTCCAGGCTACAGCTGATAATGCCATCGTCCATCCGGCGCCAGAGCCACGAGCATCTGATACGCGCATAGCTCCTAAATCAGGCATCGTCGCTGTCTGTGAGGTAAACAGAACGTTCACTCCGGTGAAGCTATTACTCGTTGAGGCGCTGGTCGTCTGCAAGACGCCAGCGGTCACGGTGGTAAATGCGTTGACCGTATTGGTTGAAGCGAATGCCCGGTAGCCTAAGGTAAAGAGTCTCGTCGAGATGAGAAGCACGATGAGCGCCACAATGAAGCGGCTCGCGCCTTGGTAGCGCCTATCGTTCTGCAATGAGTTGCCGTTCATATGAGTAGGTATACAATGTGGCTATCCTTATTAACTCAGGGTGAGCGTTAATGTCGTTGTCAGATTCTGCGCCGTCGGGTTCGAAGGGATAAATTGCTGCAGAGAGAAATCAGTGATCCAGTAGTCACCTTTACCGCTGCCGCCGGCTGCGGTGTAGATAGAGAGAGAGTTAACGCTAGCGCTGAAGCAGGCAAGCGATCCTTTGGTAATACCGGTCGTGTTAGCTCCTGCTTGTGATCGGATCTGACCAGCCGTAGTAATGAGACACATCTTACCAAGGTTGCCATCAGAACCAGTGCCATCATAGTCAAGCTGATCAGTGTGTACATTACCACCACCATTATTGTTCGCTTCATTCCAGTCAACGCCTGAGAGTGCGAGTGACCAACCAGCACCAGAGCCACGAGCATCAGAAACACGTACAGCGCCTAAGTCAGGAGCTGTCGCTGTCTGTGAGCTGAAAGACACCGATACACCCGTAAAGCTATTACTCGTTGAAGCGCTCACGATACTCAAGGTGCCAGCTGTAACGGTCGTAAACCAGTTCGAGTTCGCGGTCGCTGCGAATGCGCGATAGCCAAGGGTGAAGAGCTGCGCGCTCATACAGAGTACCGCTAGGACCACGCCAATATACACCATTCGCTGTGGTCGGGCTTTCACAGCCGTACCAGGCTGGTCTACCGCGTCTTTGAAATAGTGCGTTGCTCGAACGCGATCGATAATATGTTTCGCTTCAGCTTCAGTATAGAATCTCCAGCCGCGACTATCTCGAGAAGCAACTGGGATAAGACCCATTTCTTCCCAACGTATGATAGTGCTCTTGTCCCGTTCAATCTCGCGAGCAATATCGATGAGCCGTACTTTTTTGCTGAACATATGTGTTTTTTAAACCTTGGTACTAAAAAAGCTTCATTTCAATCCAAAATAAAGCTACTTTCACTAAACTATAGAGTATGGTTGCCATGCTATTTATTTTGGTTTTTGGTACTGGACCCTGGCACTGTGGTACCACGGTACCGTACTATAATCAGTATAGCTCATTATTAGCCAAAAGTCAACCATTATGTCATAATAAAAGCTAATATTAGCCTTAAAATATCCAATAACCTATTGACATAAAATGTTGCTTACTTTAGCAAAAATCTAATATAAAATAAAAAAAATAATCTAATATTAGCCTAATAATAACGAGTTCAACAACAGCTAGGTCAAATCTGGCTCTAGTATTAGCCCTTTTTTACTTAAAACACTTCGCACATCTTCGAAGATAAGTTCTGTTCCTTCAGTCGCTTTCATAACCTCGAAAACCAACTGTAATGGTTGCAAAAGGATAGTCTCGCCTTTCCTCGCCCGCTTCTTCATGCCATGATCCGCATCATCATCAATAAGCTGGCTGATAATGATCATACTGTAGCCAGACCTCGCTTCCATATGAGGTATGAGCTGACCGGATGTCACTGTTCCTCGCAGAGCAAGGCCAAGGTTGCCTCTATCAACGACTTCTGTGACAGCAAAGACCCCTCGCATACTAAACGAATTCTTTGAATAGACGTTTCATCTGACGTTGCGAAGCATCGACTCGCAGCAGCGGCTTGCTATTCAGGTAGGACAATTCAGCTCGATAGTCCTTTCTCTCAGTGTTCTGATAGAGAATACCGGTTGCCATCTTCTTGGTTTCGAGCGCTTTCAGGAGTGCTATGTGCCGATCCGAAATGCTATATGACGGATCATCTTGCACTGAATACACCAGGTCATAGTAAAAAGCATAGGTATTGAGCTTATTGAATGTCACGCATGGCTGGAACATATCGACGAAAGAAAAACCTTTATGCTTGATAGCCTGCGTCATGATCTCCACCAAGTGATCCTCATGGCCGGCGAAACCTCGGGCCACGAAACTACCACCTGCCGCAAGTGCCATTGCTAAAGGATTCAGCGGCGAGTCTATCAAACCGTCAGGCGTTGACTTACCTTTGAAGCCGGTTTGCGATGTTGGGGATGCCTGACCAGTGGTTAAACCATAGACGCTATTATTGTGAACCAGATAGGTCACATCAACATTGCCACGCAAGGCATGAATAAAATGATTGAGTCCTTCGCCGTACCCATCGCCATCACCGCCGACGATAATAACCGTCAACTGTTGGTTCGCGAGTTTCGCTCCGACTGCCGCCGGCACCGCGCGACCATGCAGACCATGCCAGCCATAGGCATTGATGGTATTCGACATATTACCGGAACAACCGACACCGTAGACTATCAACGTGTCATGCGGCTTGATACCAAGCTTGGTTAATGTCTTTTTCAATGCGGTCCAAATAGCAAAATTGCCACAACCCGGACACCACGTCGGTGTCTGTTTCGCAAAGTTGTCGTACGGAAGCTTCTTCTCGCTCATAAACTCATGATTCGTTCTTTGATATCTATCGGATAGATCGGTCTGCCATCATACTTCAGCATATGATGCTGCAGCTTGATGCCCGTTTCCTTCCTTTGTATGCCGCCAAGCTTACCGGTTGCATTTTTTTCGATTAACCATGTTCTTTTTGCTTTGTTTAGAACTGTATACAACCCC
>CAYRBH010000002.1:0-91079 GCA_964422585.1 uncultured Gammaproteobacteria bacterium | reverse complement strand
CTTAGGCATGCCGCCAGCGTTCATCCTGAGCCAGGATCAAACTCTCATGATAATGTCCAGAAGGACATTGAAATTCCACGTGCTTGGCCGAGTCACCGAAGTGATACGGACTATCGCCTCGCCCTGGCGGGCGAAACGAATGAGCGCGTGAACATGTTACCAAAGTATATCCCGAAGGATATCTTCAGCCTTAGAATTGATGGAATCAGTTTATACTGATAGAAACCTGTCACTTGTCAATTGTTGATGATTTGCGCTGTCAAATTGTCAACGAACGGCACGGGTCTCTTCTCTGGAAAAAAAATCGACAGACATACTCGGACTTTGCGCTACATTGAATATGTACTGTCTCTACAACAACGCTTCTAAAGGTAGTTTAGTATGCTGCTGTCGTTTTTCTTAACTTTTAAAGAGAAACCATTGCGTTCAATAGTTTAAAGTATTTTGGATAAGCTGTCAAGCCCGCTACATGAAGCGGGCGGCAAGGCCCTGCGAGCTTGCTTTCAAGGCCTTTTTCTTAACCAAAAGCGCAGCGAATCCTTGGTATGTCGCATAACAGCCAATGGCGGAAAGGGTCATGAGTATTGGGAGCCCGAAGATGTCCCGAGTGATCGTGTAGCCGATATAATCAGCATGAATGAAGCTCGGACCTAGTGGCCAGGCGAATACCCAGAAGTACAAAAACCGCCTCACTCCCGTATCTCCGACATACTGACGAAGCATAATGATCCCGATGAGCACGAAGAGTACATCCCATGGATAGGCAAGCGTCGTATTATTCAGCCAGACTCCGGGAGAGAGCGTTCCGGGATGTGATTGGAATAAATACGCGAATGGCGTGAAGGATAACCCCAGAAAAGCCTGAGCGCTCGAAACGGCGGCGGCTGGATTATAGGTAAGGAAGAGCGTTATGAAATGCAAAAAATAATTCAAGAGATAGTAACCGATCCGTTCATGCATCGTATGATACAGCGTAAAGACGCTCAGGTAGTCGAATCTACTCTTGGTCAATTGCGGCATGACGAGAGCCCCCATATGAGAAAGTAGGAGTATATGCTCCTGTGACTGAACATAGACTAGCACTATAGGTACTGCGAGCAGAGCCGCGCAACCTATGATGCCAAACACTGATCGTATAGAAATTTGTTTTCTGAAAGACCACCAATAGCCAAGCAACATGAGCGGTACCCACAGCACTGATGCGCCATAGGTATAGAGCATCAAGGCGCACAGGATGCCGACACATATGATCTGCCAATCTTTCGGATGCGCACGATGCTGCTCAAGTAGCACCAAAGTCCCCAAGCAGAGCGCTGGCGCAAGAAAAGCGTTAAATCCTATCGATGAAGCCATCACACTCCATGGCCAGATGAGGCTATTAATGACTGCGATACAGGCGACGGTCCGGTTGACCCAGCGAGCTAATAGTATAGAGAGCAGCCACCAGCCACATACCTGTGCTAGCAACACGATCATTCGAATAGCAATGAGCGGCTGCACTTTGCACCAGCGGATCAATGGCAATGCAAGATAGGCAAGTGTCACATTCTCTCCCCAACCGAATCCAACGAACTGTACTGGAAGATACGAGAGGTGAATACGCGATGCTTCCTTAATCAACTCCAACTCATCGTCCAGGGCAGGGACCTGGGTAATGATCCAAAGACGGATACTCAGCGTCAGAATAAAAAAAGCTATGAGCACGATCAGCCCATAGACTTTGGGACGCGTGGGCTTGTCGAGGACCATAGCCGAGCTATGCCTTCACGGCATCATGCAGCTGTTGCAGTCGTTCGGCCACATGATCATTGTCGATGAAACTCCCGACCGCGAAGCGGCTTGCTCCAGCATTCATAAGCTGCTTGATACTTGTCGGTGTCACACCGCCATCGACCTCTATCTGAACCTCGGGATGCGCGCCGTGAAAGAGCGCGATGTGCTCGACGACATCATGGCGGAACGGACTGCCATTGGCACCAGGCTCGACCGTCATGAACATCACGCCGGAACATTTACCAACGACCTTCGAGAGGAATTCGACCGGTGTGTCAGGATTGATCGCGGCGAAAGCCTTCTTACCCCAACTCAGTATGAGCGCCAATGCGTCATGCGTCCCTGATGATTCACAGTGGACGATGATACTTTCGACCCATGGCCTGTTCCATTGGGCGATAGCATACTTCTGCAGATCAACCATCAGATGCACTTCGAAATTGAGTGTAGTGTTCAGCGATTCGATCAATCGAGGATCCGCGATGCTTTCGCCGGCGATGAGCGAATTATCTATCACATCCAGTTGGGCAAGCTGAATATGCGGAGCTAATGCATGGATGCGATCAGTGAATGACTTGTTATCGCGTGCTAGTACTGAGGGCGCTATGGAGATCATCGTTCGATGCGTTGTATCTTCTTAATACGCCGGAGATGCCGTGATGCTTTCGATGGCTTGGTGGAAAGCCATGCGGCGACGATACGCTTTGCCTTCTCGACGGCGGTTTCCCATGATGACAGGACCAGGACATTCGCATGATCATCCTCACGAGATTTTTTCGCAGAGAAGATGGTCGTCACGAGAGCCGCGCGGATGCCTTTCACTTTATTCGCGGTGATGGCCATACCATGTCCGGAACCGCAGACCAAAATGCCCAGATCGCTCTCCCCTATTTTCCTCGCGACACGAAGCGCATAGTCAGGATAATCATCACCTTGGACATGATGCAAAGCTCCCAAATCCTTGAATGGGATTTTGTGCTTCTGTAGATACGTCTTTAGCTCTTCTTTGAGCCAAAAACCATTATGGTCAGCGCCAAGATAGATCATGGAATTAGTATACACGAGCTGTAAAAAGGTGTCTAAAGACCATCGCAGCGAAACTCAGCGGGACGACGGTATCTGGTATATCTGTATATACGGGCTACTCGAGACGAGGGGTAGCTTTTGCAGCACTTCGGCCAATCTATAGTTCAAGTAGCTGAACACCGGATATGCATCGGGCGATCGCCGTATCTCCGAGGTAAAAGGAAGCAGAGTCGGCACAGCAATATGCGTCATACCATTCTGCTGCAAAGCAGTGATGAGGCTGTCTGTGGTAGAGTAGCGCATCGCATAGTCAAACCAATCATGATCATCCAGGTAATTATTAACATAGATATGTTGAGCATTCCCATCGATAGCGGGATAGAAAGGATAGTTATCATTGGCCGCTATATTGAAAAGCACATAGTTCGAATCTTGTCGCTTCAATGCGTCAATCGTCTGAGCGACCTTGAATCCCTCTAGGTTATGTTGGCCCGCCAGATACTGCTGATCATTCGCGAGCATCAGTGTGGCATTCCGCACAGTTCCTGTGTGCAATGTCTGGACATAGGCGATCAGTAGTAAGAGCAACACCAGATAAGCCAGGCCACTATACTTGAGCTGGTCGAGATAATAAGCAAGCATCAGTACCAGCAGCGGAAAAAGAAAGTATAAGTAATGCAGCCAGCTCACCTGCATGAAATGCCATGCAAGATATGATGCTGTCGCAGCGAGAGCCAATTGTACAACAAAAGCATTCCGCTTCTTCAGAAGCGCGGCGGCACCAATAAGCAAGACTATCGGCCCCAGATAATCGACTGGCCAGCTACGCGTGACCAGGCTCGGCATCAGTAGCTGCGTCAGCCCACTCTGATCAATGTGTACTGTCAGATAATTCAGGGATTGCAATTCAGCGTAATAGTTCTTCTTTACAGCCGCGAACGCCTGACTGCTAGGCGCGGCGGCTTGCTGCGAGATCGAAAGAAATGGATACATGGGGCTGCCATACCGCAGCATATTGTATATACCCCATGGTGCGAAAGCTATGGCAGCGAAAAAACACATAATAACAATGCCTCTTACTTTCTGCTTGATGGTGTCTGATTGAAAAAGTAGGAGCACTATAAGCGCCGGGATGAGAAGAAGAGCGCTATATTTTACCGCGAAGGCACTGCCTACAAAGAAGCCAGCGACAGCGAACGATCGACTGGAACGCTCATGACTCACAGTGAGTACAAGCGCTAGAGCTACGGTGGTGAACAACAAGAGCAAAGCATCAGGACGGACGCTATAGAGCATGAAATCATTCATCAAGAGAATGGTGAGCAAGATACATGACCAGAAAGCTGCGCGCGGTTTCAAACGCGAGACCGCGATACAAGCGAGAACGGCTGTCGTAAGTAAGAACAAATAGCTATTGAGTATCGCTATGGCCGGACGATACAGCTGCGCTATTGGAAGTATCAGATAGGTGCTGGCAAAGGAGATTTGATTCACCGGAGAGATAAACTGCGTATAGCCACCATTCGTTAGGAATGTCAGCGGCACATTGAGATAGGTCTGCCAATCATCGAGCGAAAGGCTTGGATAGGTATAGTATCTGAACAGCAAGAGCGGCCCGAAGAGAACTGCAAGTAATCCTACTGTATACCACAGCGCTCGAGCATCTCCTATCTGTGATGACAAAGTGACCGTATGTATTTTTAACAGTAACGATTGCAGCCTAAGGCGATCCATCCAGATGAAATAGAGCGTGAGTACGGCGAGTATGATTGGAGCGATTGACAGTATGTGCAACAGGGAAAGAATAAAATATAGGAGTATGAGCATATACAAGCCGATGCCAAGCGTGACAAAAAATCCCATCGCTCTATCTAATTCCAGACCGATCCTGCGTGTGGCCCGCAGACCGAGCGCATAGGCGAAGAGAGTAAGCCAAAGGTAGAGCAGATGCACTATACACACATTGCATATGATGGCGACCACTCCTCCCACCATGGTATACAGATCACGTGAAACTGAACCGACTATCAATATATACAGATACACTGCTGCGTAGAATGACACTGTATACGCGACACTGAAGCCGATCAATCGCCCTACATTGATCTTAATGGTTACGGCTCGATCCATCCCACGAAAGGCCGAACGAATGATCGCATATAGTATCAAAAAAACGAGCAGCAACATCCCGATGCTGACGCAGATAACCTTGAATTGGAGCAGATCAGGTGGCCGCGCTCCACTCAATCCGAAGTACACAATAAAAAAAACAAGCGCGACGCCAGCAAAAATGAACTCCTTGAAATCTTCTGGAGATAGACGGATCTTTCTCAACATACAAAGACTAGTTCTCTACAACACTTCTACGCCGAGCATGCTTCGCGCGCCACGCCGCTATGTTCCGATGATCGCCCGAAACCAATACCTTCGGTACGCGGTACTTTTTCAGATATACTTCCGGCTTCGTATAGTGCGGATGCTCTATATTCGTGGCGCCTTGGCGGAAATCAGCGAATGATTCATGCAGGATAGATTCTTCTTTACCGACCACACCCGGCAGCATGCGCGCTACCGAATCAACGACGCATGCCGCTGCTAATTCACCGCCGGTCAAAACAAAATTACCAAGCGACAGCTTCTCATCAATGAAATGATCGATCCGCGCATCAATGGCCTCATAACGACCGGCAATAAGAATAAGTCTGTTGTATTTTGAAAGCCGTTTGACAGCCCGTTGATCGAAGGTCTTCCCGCGTGGCGTCAGTAAGATAACGCGCGTATCTTTTGCTCTACGTTTATAGAGAGCTTTGAGGGCACGATGCACGACATCCACGCGAATGACCATTCCTGCTCCACCGCCATAGGGCGTATCGTCGACGCGATTATGTTTGTTCTGCGCCCACGCGCGAAGATCATAGTTAGTAATCTTGATCTTCTTATTGTTCTGAGCGCGACCAAGGATGGAAGACTGATAGTATGTCTCCAGAGCATTCGGAAATAAACTTATAATATCAAAACGCATACGTGTAGTATACTATGGCCGGACACAAAAACAATGCCGCCCCGCACTACTGTGCGGGGCGGCCTGCTCTATATACCTTACAATTTGAGATCTGCGACTGCTTCATCGACGGATGACGCACGGTCCTGTCGTGGTTCGCGAGGCTCACGTGGTTCACGTCGCTCGCCCATTCGTTTTGAACCCTCTGGTTCGAAAATCTTCAGATTAACACGAGCATTATTCTTGGCGCCAATGACGCGAAGCAATGTTCGGAGGCTTCGTGCAGTCTGACCTTCACGTCCAATGATCTGGCCCATGTCGGTCGGATTCACCTTAAGGATTAAGAGAACACCCATCTCATCGATCGTCCGCTCGACCTGTACGTCATTCGGGTTGTCAACCAACCGTTTGACAACGTACTCGAGGAACTCTTTGTCTTGTTCGGGCATCTGATTCGTAACGTTAATACTTATGGTATAAGGTACTGCGCAGTAGTATCCGTATGACCTGTACGGGCATCACTGCGTGGTGACTTTAGTATAGCAAGTACTACTCCACTGTCAAAAAACGAGCTTAAGCAGCCGACGCCTGTTCTGTCGGGGCAGCTTCTTCTGAGGCTGGCGCCTCAGCAGCAGGAGCTGCGGGCTGATCCGCTTTTTCCTTCTCAGCCTTCTTCTCATCCAACTTGGCCTTGCGCTTCGTCGAAATATGAACGACTTTACGTCCAGCATCAGCTTGAATGATCTTATGCTTCAGGAGAAGATTATAGACCGTATCTGACGTGCCTGCGCCCAGCGTCAACCAATGGCTGATGCGATCAGCTTTCAGCACTGCCTCTTTCGTATGTGGATTATAGTGACCAAGAAGCTCCAAGTAGTGGCCTTGGGTATCTTTCTGCTTCTCAGAAACTATGATGCGGAAGAATGGCTTCTTCCGTTTACCGACACGAGAAAATCGTATTGTCAGCATAGTAATTTATTACTGGTAATTCTCTCTTTTCACTTGCATCAAGTGCGCGCCGCATGAAAAGAATAATGTATCTTGTTGTACTTCTGGTTCGACCGATGATTCGACTGTACCCACTGAGCAAAGGATTGTCATGAGTATATCGAAAGACCGAAGTTTCAGTATACTACCTGCTTTGACTCAGGCTGTCAACCCATTAAGGGTTTTAATTCTATATGCTAGCTAGCTATACAAAACACTAAGCCTCGTGTTATACTATAGCCATTCAGTATGCAAAAAATCACGAAAGCTATCATTGCTGTTGCTGGAGCTGGGACTCGCTTCCTGCCAGCGACAAAATCCATGCCTAAAGAGATGCTTCCGATCGTCGACCGACCGATTATTCAGTTGGTCGTTGAGGAATTGGTCGAGGCAGGCATTACTGACATCATACTCGTTACTAAATGGGACAAAAAGCCTCTCGAAGATTACTTCGACCGCAGCCTGGGGCTCGAACAGGATCTGGCAAAAGCAAAGAAGACTGAGCTCTTAACTAAGGTCAAAAGGGTCTCTGAAATGGCGAATTTCATCTATATTCGGCAGAAAGGTCCCTATGGCAATGGGACACCCGTGTTGTCTGCCGCGAGCCTTGTCGCCAATGAACCTTTCGTCTTCGCCTGGGGAGATGATCTGGTCAGATCGAAAGTATCTTTCACGAAACAGATGATCGATGACTATAGCAAAACCGGCCATCTGATGATCGGAGTCCAGAAAGTGCCCAAGAAAGATGTGCATCGCTATGGCATCGTGAAACTACATAAGAACAGCATGCAGCTTGCCGACATTGTCGAAAAACCATCCATCGAGGAAGCGCCATCACAATACGCGGACTTCGGCCGCATGATCCTGAATCAGGATATCATTTCAGTCTTGCAGAAAACGAGACTCGGCAAGGGCCGTGAACTGTGGATCGTCGACGCGATCCGTGGCTATATCAAGGCCGGCGGCGCGTTCTTCGCGAAAGCCATTACCAATGGTGAGTGGCTAACCACCGGAGATCCTCTGAACTTCATGAAAGCCTATCTCGAGTACGCCATGGACTATCCAGAGTTACGCGCCTATCTCAAAAAGAAAAAGTTCTAACAAACACAACACATGGATTCCAAATATATCCTAATTCCTGTCGCCATCGGGGGCCTCATCCTCGCGGTACTTGTATACTTTACGGTCGTCCAAATCACCAACAGCGGGAAAGCGAAAAACTATCCTCCGGTCGTCCTCCAGTATTGGGGCGTCAATGAAACACCCGAAGACATCTCGCTCCTCACGAAAGCATATACAGCTCGCCATCCGAAGATCAGCATCAACTACCGAACATTCCGTGAGGATGAGTATAAGCAGAAATTGCTCGAGGCATGGGCCTTGGGTCAGGGGCCGGATATGTTCATGATCCCTTCTACGAAGATCCGCGAATTCATGAAATTCATCACGCCGATGCCGGCGACCATGAACTCTCCGGTGCAATACCAAAAAGGTACCATCAAAAAAGAGACCGTCGATGAAGTTCGCGCCTACCCTGGGCTCACGCCAAGTGATATCAAAAATACCTTCCTCGATGTTGTCTCGAATGACGTGGTCATTGACAACAAGATATGGGGACTTCCCTATAGCGTCGACACACTCTCGGTCTACTATAATCGTGAGATGCTGAAAAACGCGAATATCCCACTTCCCGCCAAGAGCTGGGAAGAGTTGATCGCGCAAGCGCCCGCCATAACGAAGCTGGATTCCAATGACACTATTGTGCAGTCAGCTATCGCGATGGGAACGACGAATAATATACCAACCGCCCTTGAGATCATCATCAACCTCATGATGCAGATAGGCGTGCATATCAGTGACGCTTCCGGTCCGCTCTTCCATACCAATCCAGACAGCCTGAAAGCTATTGATTTTTTCCTGACCTTTGCCCAAAAAGGTCTTTCAAATTACTCCTGGAACAAGGATCTCCCTGATGCTTTTGATCAATTTACCTCAGGGAAATTGGCTTACTTCATCGGGTATCCTTACCACGCGAATCTCATTAAACAAGCTAATCCGCAGCTCGACTTCGATGTCATACCGATGTTCCAGACAGCAGGGGCCGAAAATCCGCCAAGTTATGCGTCTTACTGGGTTACCGTGGTGACTAAACCTCGCGCCGGGGAATCTACCCAGAAATCCGAGCTTGCCTGGCAATATTTGCTTGAAAGCACGGCGAAAGATAATGTGAATACGTTCCTTACCAACCCAACCCATCCACGCACGACCGCGCTCCGAGCATTGGTCGATACCCAAAAATCCGATCTCTTCCTCGGCCCATTCGCTCAGAGTTTACTGAATAGCCAAAGCTGGTACCAAGGGTATAATTATGATCTCGCGAAAAAATACTTCCTCGATATGATAAATAACCTCAGCACTACGACCCCTATGGGAGCTGCCGGGCCGCAACAATTCCTCAGTGCTGGCGCTGATCTCATACGACAAACCTATTCACCGACCGAATGAAATCATCGACTCGCCTCATGCTACTCTGTTGTATCGTCGTGAGCTTCGCGCTCAGCGCCGCATTGACCGCAGCGCAAGCTCAAACCAACCCCAATGCCATCCTTCGTGGAGAAGGAACGGCCGCAGGGATCGGCGCGGATGCGAATAACCCGGTCACGCTCGCTGACTGTACGAATACCGGCAACTGCAGCATCGAACATATACTGCTTCTCGCGAACAGCATCATACGCTGGGCAGTGGCGATCAGCGGATCGGTTGCTCTCCTCATGTATGTCATCGGGGGCGTTTGGATGATCTTCTCACAGGGAAACTCGAGCCGGATCGAACACGGCAAAGATATTATCGTCGGCACCAGCATCTCGCTCATCTTCATTCTGGGAGGATGGCTCATTATTCAATTCGCTCTGCAGAGCGTGGGAGCGAAGAGTCAATTCCTCTTGAAACCGAACAACTGTGGTACGAGCGGTGAGTGCCCTTATGGACAAGTGTGCTCGAAGAATAAATGTGTCGAGCGCTGTGTCACTGACAAAGCCGAGAAAGATCCTGATCATCCATGGCAGTGTCAGGATATGAACCAATGCGGCATAGCATCAGCGAATGACTGCTCAGCGCATTCCGGAAATTGCGCTCTCAATCTCTGCATCACACAACCAGCGAACATCGTCTGCTGCTGGAATCCGAATTTATAGCATTTTTCCAAAAAAACAAGTACCATACATCTATGCAATACAAAATAAAATCACGGACCATACTGTTCGGCATAGTGTTTGTGGCAATACTATCTCTGTCGTTGCTCTTCAGCGCTCAGAGTGTCCGAGCGCAAGGTTGCTATCCAAGTGATTTTGTCGGACCACTACCACCAGGCGCTGTACGTTGCGCTGCCACTGGTGGCGGAACTGGCATCCCCCTACAGAACCCTATCAACGCAACCAGCGTTCCTGAGCTGGTGAACTCAATAGTCAAAGCAATCCTCGGTATGGTCGGTGCTCTCGCACTCTTCATGTTCGTCTATGGCGGTATGCTGTGGATGACTTCCGCTGGAAATGCTCAGCGGATCGAGAAAGGTAAAGAAACGTTGATCTGGGCGACCATAGGTCTGGTCATCATCTTCGCGAGCTATGCAATATTGAGCTTTATTTTCACCGCGCTCAGTGGGAAAAGCTAACTTGCAAAATAAGCGTTTTGTGGTATAATTGTCATAGTTCTTTCTGGCGTTTACCATCTTAAAGTAACATGAAAGGGGGTGAATACATGAAAAAACTACTCACAAAGGCATATCGCGTGGCTTATCTAGCTCCTCTGGCCCTCGGTGCAACAGCCCACGCACAAGGAGTTTCCATTGACTTTCCAAGTTCATTCGCTGGTTTCAGTTCGCAAGACCTGAAGACCACGATCCAGAACATCATTCGGATCATCGTTGGTTTCCTTGGCATCATTACCATCTTGATTATTCTCGCTGGTGGCTTCAAATGGATGACCTCAGGCGGTAGCGAAGATAAGATCGGAGAAGCAAAGAAACTTATCAGCGCTGGCGTTGTCGGTCTCGTTGTTGTCCTCGCTGCTTACGCAATCGCAAGCTTCGTTGTCAACAGTCTGCAGAAAGCTGTCTAGAAGCCTCAAGATACACAGAGCACCAACCGCTGCGGTATTCCGCAGCGGTTGGTTTTTATATATTAGTGTTATGTCAGACCTAGAGACAACCATCTAGAGATACGCTTATACACTATCTCTATAATGATCCAAGTTGCAAAATAAGCGTTTTGTGGTATAATTGTCATAGTTCTTTCTGGCGTTTACCATCTTAAAGTAACATGAAAGGGGGTGAATACATGAAAAAACTACTCACAAAGGCATATCGCGTGGCTTATCTAGCTCCTCTGGCCCTCGGTGCAACAGCCCACGCACAAGGAGTTTCCATTGACTTTCCAAGTTCATTCGCTGGTTTCAGTTCGCAAGACCTGAAGACCACGATCCAGAACATCATTCGGATCATCGTTGGTTTCCTTGGCATCATTACCATCTTGATTATTCTCGCTGGTGGCTTCAAATGGATGACCTCAGGCGGTAGCGAAGATAAGATCGGAGAAGCAAAGAAACTTATCAGCGCTGGCGTTGTCGGTCTCGTTGTTGTCCTCGCTGCTTACGCAATCGCAAGCTTCGTTGTCAACTCATTACAGCAGGCCGTCTAATCTTTCTTACGACTTACAGTCTAAGCTATCCCTCCTCTTCTATGGGGAGGGGAAGTATATACTCTAAGATCCATGCGAAAAATAATTACGCGTTCTATTCCCAGCACACTCAGTTTCTTATTTTTTTTTATTGTGGGGTCAAAAGCCCTCGCAGATGATCCGTTTGGACTCAAGGGAGCTGCGAGCGGCACCGGCGTTTCGACAGCAGAGCTAACGGGTCAGGGCTCTATCATTTCGGTCGTCATTTTCAATTTACTAGGTATAGTCGGCGTGATCTTCCTAATACTCATGATCTGGGGAGGGACCATGTGGATGACCTCAGGCGGTAATGAGAAGCGCGTCGGCACCGCGAAGAGCATACTCACGACCGCGGTCATAGGGCTGGTCATAGTGCTCATGGCCTATAGCATTACTTACTTCATCGTACAGAATCTAACAGCGGTACAAGGACCAGCAAGCGCTGGATCTGGCAGCCCTTAACACAACCACCCATGAAAAAAATATTTCAATATGTCTGGCTTCTTCTTCTCGGCTTACCAACACTCACACTTGCAGCAGTGCCACCAACGCTGCAAAATCTAGATCTCGTCGGCAAAGGAAGTGGCTACCAGCAAAGTGACATTAAGATGACCATCGTTGGTATCATACAAGTACTGCTTGGTTTTATTGGTATTGTCTTTTTCATACTCATCCTCTGGGGAGGTTTTCAATGGATGACCTCGGGGGGTAATGAGAAAAAAATAGAAGACGCCAAAAAACGCCTTACGAGCGCTACTATCGGTCTCGTTCTGGTGCTTATGTCATACGCCATAGCAAGATCTATCAACTTGTGGCTCGCAGCCGCAGTCGGTAATGGCGCTACTTCCAACGCAGCGGGCAGCGGCAGCCCTTAAATCCTAAAAATCATCGTATAACGAAAAACTCCCTGGTCACCGTGAGGCGACCAGGGAGTCCTGTTGCGATCGAACACACTAGCTGATGTCCCTACAATACGGGACGTTATCGTGTTGCTCCGGAAAGTAGCCGAAGACGAACGCGAAGTCAACGACCCGATTGCCGGGGCACACATGGTCTCGGCCGTACCAGTCGATGTCTTGCGATCCGGCATACTCGATCGTCATTCCGTGAGGCCCCGCCTTGTGCGCGATGAACTGGAAACTTCCGCCGGTCGTATACAGCTTGATCCAAGGACCAGGCGAACGCCTGCGAAGGGTCACGTCTTCGACGGCGCCGACAGGGAGCCAGCACGGATCGTTCGATGCTGGCTGTTCGATACGGTTCTCTGAGCCGTAACAGACCGAAACCATTGAGGTCAAGTAGGTGATCTCGAAGGGGAAGTAGTTGTCTACCACCCCAATCTGCTCCACCGTACCGTTCTCGCCGAGCTCCTTGAGCACCGGCTGTGGCCGCGGTTGCCCAGGGATCAACGAACTCGGCGACTGGGCCATGTAATGGACGCTCGGGCCTTCGCCGGCCGGGGGCAGCTGAACCTTGGAAGGCAACCACCGAGTGACCACGCTTCCATCGGGTTGCCGACGGGTCACGCAGCCGAAGCTGCCGAGGAGGAGGATGAAAACCATCATGACCAGAGGGAAAAGAGACAGTTTTCTGGACCGCACAGCGATCTCCTTCTTTAGGCCATAAGGCCTGATTGTTCGATCGTTTATTGTTCTGGTACGAAGGTGCTGCGTAATACTACTCAGACATCTTAACTATCTATTATACCTTTTATTGTATTTTTTGTCAATAGACTATCACCATCCCCTTTTTTGGGCTAAAATGAGCACTATATGCTGGAGTTCAAACATACCAAAAAAATAGAACCACTATGGCTACTATGGTCAGCCATACTGTGCTATACGATCTTGTTCAGCATACTAGTCCTGTGGAAATACGCTCACTTCTACTATGACAATCTGGACCTGGCTATTTTCAATAATGTGTTCTGGAACACCTTGCATGGGCACTGGTTCCAGGCGAGCATACATCCGCCAAGCTACCTGGGTGACCACTTTTCGCCCTCCTTGTTTTTGCTCATGCCGTTCTATGCACTAGCGCCCACTCCTCAGACACTCCTCATCCTGCAAACAGTAGCGCTTGGATTGTCAGCGCAACCCATCTATTTGATCAGTGAGTATATTGTTGGCAAGGAACGGAAATGGATGCCGCTGTTCATCAGCATGCTCTGGCTGGTGAATCCTCTGGTACATAATATGAATTTCTTTGAGTTCGAGCTTATGTCCTTTGCTGTGCTGGGGCTACTCTGGACGATCTGGGCCTATCTCAAAGAGAAACCAACCCTCTTCATCATTGCTTCTCTCTTCACTCTCGGCATGCGCGAAGACTTCGTCTGTATCTTTTTTGTATTCAGCATACTGGCCCTGCTGGATAAACGATCACTATTCTGGAAGCTCTATCCAATCCTTTCTTCGGCGGCATGGGGCATTCTTGCCTTCTGGACGATCAGTCTCTATGCGCCACAGAATTCGTATAAATTTTTACGCTACTATGACTGGCTCGGGGGCACTACTCTCTGGTCCATCATCGCGAGTTTCGCCCTGCATCCGATCCAAGTACTCGCGCATCTCACCACCTGGTATAACCTGGAATTCGTGCTTGGGTTATTGTTCCCGTTCTTCTTCTTTGTCTCATTCCGGAATCGATACTCCCTGCTACTCATTCCTCCTGCGGCGCAAATACTGCTGGCAGGTTTCGGAGGAAGCGGACTCATACTCGGCACCTACTATGCCGGTTACCTTGTTGCCATACTGTTCCTCTTATTCGCGCTGCAGGTACGAGATTTCGACTTCACAAAACTTCCTGGATGGCTGCCGGTAGAACTCCGCTCACGACGCGTACTCTCTGCGATCATCGCTTGTGCCGCACTCTATGCTGCCGCGACCTATGGATCGATCTCGACCGCTCTTGCTTGGTGGCAGAAGCCGCATGAGCTAGTTGCTAAAGAGCATATGCTTGCTGCACTGCCTAGCGATGCTGCAGTCGCTACGACCTACTCCCTGCTACCGACCGTTTCTAGTCGACAGTATGTGTACTTATTCCCTTATGCCGCGATCGGTAAAAATCAATTCGCATTGAGTGAGTATGCGCTGCCGGAAAACACCGAGTATCTGCTTATTGATTGGGATGAAATGGTATTAGCGCAGATGCATTTCAGTCAAAACGCCGCTTTCAGTCCGTATGCAGATACGGTACCCAAAAATCTTCGAACTATACTATCTCAATTTTCTATCATTAGAGCAGAAGGTCCTATCTATGTATTACAACGAGCTACTGATGCCGGCACAGTACAGCAGCTTGCCGCACTACGGCATACTTCTCAAACCGCGGACGCTGCAGCGACTATCACGCAAGTATCGCCAGATGCTGATCATATCGCCGTAACGATCGCTCTGCCGCAAAAGACAAACACCCAGAAATACTACTACCTTGAAGTGTCTGACGCTAGCGAAACATTCCGCCTACCGCTCGGGTACGATCTGTTTGGAATTGGCGAGCTCGACGGAGCGTCTACCGTACACATGCCTGTATTCATTGGTCCGGCCACGAAAAATATTATGCTGCGGCTCTATGCCTGGAGCAAAGGATCGATTGAGTTGAGCGGGATCAAGAGCATCCATCCGACGAGCGATGCCACAGAAATCAGTAGTTACAGTTACAATACAACGCGATAGACCGTGAGCGGCCCTGCGTTCATAACTTTCTTCACGAAAGGCGCTGTCTCAAGCCACTGCACTTCATGCCCTAACCGAAGTGAGCTAACGACGATATAAGATATCGTCTCTTGTTGTAAAAAGTTCTTGCGCAACTCAAGACTCGCCGAGGTTTCCGGCTCTGAAAAGAACCAATCCATCTGCTGCTGTTTCAGCGGCGCCTGCGGTGTCTGATGATCATGTCCGCGAAAGACGAGCCGATTCAATTCGCTGGTGAGCGTGAACGATGTTTTCATGTCTGAAGTCAGCAGGTGATCATTCACCGTCGTTGCACCTCGCAGAAAATCTATCACCTGCTTCTCATCTGGCGTGATATAGTAGTAGCCATACCCATACGCGCTCGGTTCAAAATAGAGATTGATAACAAAATACAGACCAAGAGAACTGCCGAGCGCCACAGCAAGGATAAGCACGTAGATTACCCGAAGCCATTGCCTGTGTATCGCGCGGAAAAGGTAGCTGCATCCAGCATAGGCCGTTATCGCCAAAACAATATGCCAGCCATTGATGAAGCGCCTATTCACATCGAGCGGAAGATATAAGAGCAGCGGTATGATAGCGCACCAAATCAAGATCATCGCCCACCATGGATCATGCTTCTTCTGTGTGCCCATCATGAACAATCCCACGAGCGCTAAGGGTAGGAGCAATCCATATCCCCAGAGGTAGTTCGTTATGAGCGGCGAATACACCAGGTTCTGCTCATACCATGATCGCAAGACCGGCTCACTGAAAAGCGCGTAGAAATTATAGGCAATAGTTATGAGCGCGGCGCAACCCAATAACATGAAACGCTTCAAGCTCAACCATGAGCCAGAAGTATAGATATGCCACACCGTCCATGAGCCTAAGACGGCGAAGACAATAGGCATATCATAGGGATGCATAGTACCGAGCACCAGTATGATGGCAGCGTTCACGCTATCCCAGAGCCAATTAACCTTCTCTCGATACCTGACAAAGATGAACGCGCTCGCGACTAAGGCGACCTGCGAAAAACTGAACAAAGGCGCTTGAGCGAAATTCAATAAGGTATTCCCCTCAGTAACATACAGATCAACCGGCGAAAAGAAAAATTTTATCTGACTCGACGCCTGTAGGAGCCACGGATGCGTGATCAGATAGAGCCAGCCAAACCCTCCGGAAAAATAGACGAAAAGACCGGCGATGACCCGCTCGACTTCATGAACAAAGAGCTGCGCCAAAAATAAATATAGCAGCCAGCAAAAGATAAGCGTGAAAAGAACTCGGTAGATCTGGTAAGCCGCATTGTTCGTCAGGTTGAACCAAGCCCCAGTCTGCCCTATCACATACCATACTGGCGAGAGCATACGTCCATGCTGCGGATCGGTCGTATGCACATTGCGCATGAACAGTATCCCCTCCCTTCCCTGCTGTATCATATTCTTATAGACCATCTTGTCAGCAGCAGTGTAGGGATTCGCGCCAGTATACGCATACCCTGCCGGCGTATGCACGGCAAAGTTCAACTGTCCCATACTTGTGAGCAGCACGAATGTTACTGACGCTACACCATACAACCAATGCTCCCGCGTTACTCGCCTCACATACTGATAGGCTGATCGAATATTCATGAACGTACCTTAAAAATTCTGACAGCGACCGAATCATAGACGCGCTGTACTCCTGGCAGTGTATCCAGCCAATCATACGAGGCTGTCATACTAGGTTTATAGATTATAATGCTGGTGATCTTGTTGTGAATGAGAAAATCCCTACGATTCGTAAAGGCTACTGATGTCTGAGGTTCGGCAAAGAACCAATCCATCTCATTCTTCTTCAGCTCATACTGTACCGTCTGATGCGCGTGCCCGACGAAGAGCCTCGTCGGCGCATATGCAGCTGAGAGTATGCCAATAAAACTAGTGCTCGGCAAGAGCACATCCTGATAGGTCAGCTGGTTGTGCAGCTGCGTCAAGGCATCGGTTATATACGGATCGAGATAGTAGTTATACTTCTCACTCAAGGTGGGCTGATAGAACAGCTGCTCAGCGATCTGATACAGCACTCCTGAAGAAAGCAGCATAGCACAGAAAATACCAACCGCGGCGCGTAGAGCAAAGGGTTTTACTGCACGCAGCAAATGCGTAAGCCCATACCAGCTAAGGAGACCCAAGGGTATCAACAAGGTATTCGCGAAACGCCGATTGATGGATGTCGGCTCATAGATCAATAGCAGTATCGCGAGCGCCCAAAACAAGACTAAGCGCCAATATTGGTCGTCCAAGGCTCGGTTACGCACCAAGTACCAAACACCGAGCAGCGCGAGCGGTCCAGTCATACCAATACCCCATAGATAATTACTGATGGAAGGCGAAAAGGCGATATTCTGAGATAGCCAGCCAGATAATGCGGGCTCTCGAATAAGGCTGATGCCGTGGTAGATGCATGCTAGTGCCGCGCCCGTCACGAGTGGCCAGAGGCGAATAACAATACTCGCGACGTCTTGTTGGAACACTTCGCTCAGAGCTAGAGCGGTAGTAACAATGATAAGCAGCGGTAGATCATAGGGATGCATCGCACCGAAGAGGGCAACGATGCACATGAGCGCCACACTCGACTTGAACGACCTCCGTTCTCGTAAAAACAAGAGCCACACTGCAAGTATCAACAGGTGTGAGAGTATGAATAGCGGCGACTGCAGCGTATTCGTGAAGGCGCTGAACTCTGTCACATACAGATCTATCGGTGTTTGATTAAAATGCTGCAACCAATGCACAGAGCTGTCGGCAATCTCAGGGTGAGCTATGAAATACAACCAGCCAAGGCCTGAGCTGAAAAGGACCAGGGCGAAAGCTCCGATCTGATCCCCTGTGTGAGCGAACAGTTTTCGGATAAAGCTATAGAGCAGCAATAAAAAACCAACTGTCGCTATCCAACGATAGAGATGATAGGCGAGCGGTATCGGCATATCGAGAAGTCGCGAAGTCATGCCGATAAGATACCAGTGCGGCGAGAAGAGTAGGCCGAGCTGCGGTTCGGACGTGTGCACATTCTGCATGAAGAGTCTGCCTTCCGCTCCCTGCTGTATCATCGAATAGTATACGAACTTATCAGCGACCGCTTCCAGGCCGGCGCCAGTATACTGATGCCCTGGCGGCGTTTCAAGATACAAACGTACAAAAACGATATTCGTCGCAAGCAGAAAAAGCACTCCAATGCCGATGAACCATCGTTGCTTTCGTGTCTCCATACTGAAAGTATTCTATCACAGCTCTGCCATCATAGACTATCATTGACGCTAGAGCGCTTGTGCTGGTGTGTATCGATAGAGCCACACCTCATCATCCTCATACACGAGCCTGAAATAAATGTTCGAGGCTACTGTTTTCTGAAATGCAGCATGGTCTTTATCAACCAGTACATAGCGGGCGTGAAAATCCTGGTCTACTACTTGTACCAAATTATCAGTGCTGCCATTCGCGGTAAGATCAGCCCATTCCGCATAGAGCTTCGGGCTATAGTTATACATGAATGTCGGATCAAGCCCTACGAGATAATAGTTCCTCTGATTATAGTAGAAAAGCATCGGCCAATCATCCCAGTCACTCTGCAGCACGATTGTTTCCGGCAACGTGTTCTGCGCCAACCAGTTGGATACCTTCTGATACTGATGCAATGGGATACCTTGCGCAACCTCAGCGCGTACTTGTTCGATACGACCCCATAGTCCAGCTCGCGGCAGGGCGACGAGCATGGCTATGACAACTAAGGCAACGATAGTGAGATTCTGCTTCATTCGGCGATGCATATGCCAGGATCGCCACAGGTGTTCGAAGATATGATACTGGAACACGTCGGCCCATGCGGAAGATGCCGCAATGATCATCGAAGGCGCCGCAAGCTCTATGTAGCGACGCGACTTATACATGAACACCGAGAACAAGAGCGTGAGAGCGAACAGTACCCAGGTACGAAATGTAATACGTCGCACCTCAAGTATGATCAAGGTACAGAGTAGCGCGCCAGCAATGGCCGTCAGTCCTAAGTTATTTACGAATTCATATGGCGAGAGACTGCTCCACTCACCACCGACATTCACCACACTTCCTTGATTAACGATAGCTATCTGCCAAATTTGCTGCCAGTAGAACCGCACATTGTGCGGCCAATACGGATTCACTATCAGGCCGACCAAAGACCCCCCGACCGTAGCGAGCACTGGCTTCAGCATCGGTATGCGGCGCAATCCCCGCAATCTACTCAAGAAGCGATGACGCCTGAAACCTCGGGCTAAGAATACCCAATACCAAAAGGCGACGAAGCTATAGACAAAGGCAGCGACCCACGCCACGATCCATCCACCGTAGAGCCACACGAATATAGTATTGAGCATGGCAAGCAGCCACCAACGCCGTTCGAATAAGCATATCAAAATACACAAGAGTAGTATCAGCGAAACACTGTTCGCTTTAACCAGACTCAGGCGAAAGAGGAACCCGCTTGAGAAGAATAGCGTCAGTGTCGCGAGCAGCGGACCGGCGAAACGTAACCTGCGCAAGGTCCCATAGAGTGTGACGAAAAAGGCGGCTCCGAACGCAGCGGTCGCGAGCTTTACCCCTAAGAGCGGATTGCCGAGTATGACGAACGGTATGAGCAATGCATGGTAGAGCAAATGATGATCCGTAAAATACATCCGCAGAGTCGTTGCCTGCATCCAGGGCATATCCTTCAAGATCACCCCGCGTGAAAGAAATTGCGCCATCGCGGCATGATAGAAGCCGTCTGGATCGCCCATCACCTGATTGTATTGAATATATACTGCTATCGCGAAAAATCCGACGAATAAAAAAAGGTAGTCGAGCCTCCTCGCCCGTATCGCTCGCCAGAGTTCACCCATAGTTTATGCTAAACGCTTCTTGAAATAATCAACCCACGGAATTGCAGCTGGATTTTTTTTCGCGAGAATACCAGAGTAAAAGGTAAAAAATCCACTGAATGACAACATCTTCAAACACTGCGCCACACGAGATCCATTGAATGAAATAGTTTTAGTGTTGAAACCTTGCTTCTCTATTACCTGACGAGTAATAGCAAGTCGCTTCCGCGTACGAGGCGTATATTCCTTTGACTCAAGAAACAGGAATGTCCAGTGTTTTCGGGCTTCTCTCAAACTGCCTAAACCTTCAAGTAGATGATGATTCAATTCTGACAAGAAAAAGGCGGGCGCGAATGCTTTGGCAGTTTCATTTAGCTGATTACTTATAACATGAGCATTGCCAACTAGGTGCTCTGCGGCAATAATCACAAATGACTGTCCGAGGAGTTCTTCCGCGAAACGAAATGGTACTGCGGTATCGATCGTCATGTGCTTGGTCGCGGCGATCAGATCCGGCGCGCTCGCTGCTAACAAGCCTTCTTTCTTCAGCACCTCATACATTGCCGTCATAGTATACCCGGTACCGATGCGCGGCTGCTTGGAAGGATTATTATCAGGATGAAAAGTAAAGTGCGGTATGCGGAATTTCTTTGCAGCGGTACTAAGCGCTCCACCTTCGGCGATCACAAAGGAAGGCAATTTTCGTTCACGAGCTTCCGAAAGGCAAGAAATGATTTCCTCAGTAGTACCTGAATAGCTACATAATAGTACCAGGGTGTTTTTATCAGCAAAGTGAGGGAGCGAGTATCCGTTCACAATGACGAAAGGAACTTTGAGATAATGTTTATAGAGTGATCGTAGCACATCCGCTCCTAAAGCCGAGCCACCCATAGCGCAGACAACGACTGCATTCCAGCGACGTTTTGGAAGACTCGTTTTTTTAGGAAAGTCGCGATGTGCCTGCAGTATCTGTTCTTTCAATAGCGCGACTGAAAGTCCCACTTGCGATTTATCGAGGCGCCGAATAAGTAATTCAATGGATTGTTTTTTTTGCATGCACTAACTGTATAAAAAAAATGAAAGCACGTCAAACTTTCATCCGCGTCTCACTATGAGAACCTTACCCCAGCCTCGGTCCTACATATTTCTTTACTGCAAAACCAAGGATGAGGAGTATCGGTATAGCTGCGACTACATACCATTGCGCTCCTGTGGGAGTACTACTAACCACGCCCTGGATCACCCGCTCCGGCGGCGTAGTTGTTGGCAGCGTAGAAGCTCCTACCGCAGCAGGCGCTTTTGCGAGGACCGCAATATGTTTAAGATCGGGCGCATACAGCACCGGATCATTCGCTTCATACTTCAAAAAGCCGCTGACTCGAATGCGCGAGCCTTTGGCCATGCTTTTGGGAAATAGCTTACCGCTCTGCATCAGGCGAATAGCCACTTGAGCATCACCTTGAGCCATGAGCAATGACTTCTGAGCATAGTGGGTTATCTGACCTTCGACTTGAATCAATGAAAAAGCGTTATCCGGACTTATCTCAGATACGCTCATCTGAGTACTGCTCGGCATCGCGCCGGATGCAAGGGTTTGTATATTCGCTTTTGAAACGATCTTCAAGCGAGATGGATCATAGTCAGAGGAGAGAATACCTGTTGCTTCGACCGAACTTCCGAATGACATTTTCGGGAATGTTCCTTTCGCACTATACAGTTCGATGATTTCATCGCTGCCAACTTGTATATATGCTTTCTGCTTATACAATGTATGCGGGGGTACGATGACAATGCCCCGCAC
Source organism: uncultured Gammaproteobacteria bacterium (assembly GCA_964422585.1). Taxonomy (GTDB): domain Bacteria; phylum Patescibacteriota; class Patescibacteriia; order UBA1558; family 2-01-FULL-52-15; genus CAYRBH01. Next base: position 69,226 of record CAYRBH010000002.1, on the reverse strand, counting down.
TGTCTGAGAAGGCGGCACATTGATGGTGCTCTTCTTAGCTCGATGCTGCATAGTGTCTGTCGAGGTGGGCGTCGTCGAAAGAGTCTGAGCCGCCGCCAGTAATGGCAGTAGTAAGCTGATCACGATATACCAACCAGATGCAATGATGTATTTTGAAAAAAAGTTAAAGCGCATAGTACTAGTACAACCATGTGGAGCGACACGGAAACAGGGCATTGTTTAAAACCGCATCGCTCCACGTTGGTTCACATTAAACTTCCTCGACCACTAACTCCTTTTCACCAGGACCTTCTTTCACAAACGCTGCTTCTGATGAGGAAGATTTCTTTGAACTGCCGTTATGCCCGAGCATGATGAGCTCATCAGCGATGACATCGGTACCATAACGCTTCTTACCTTCTGTATCCTGCCACTCACGATACTGGAGCCTGCCTTCCAGATAGACACGTGAGGCCTTATCAAGGTAGGTCGAGGCAATATCCGCGAGCTTGCCCCAGACAATAACCCGATGGAACTGGGTTGTATCATGCTTCTCCTTCGTCTTATAATCCCTCCACATATAGTTGGTCGCGACACTGAAACTCGCGACCTTCTGCCCAGAAGCGGTTTCCCGAAGCTGGGGCTTTTTTGTCAGACGCCCAATGAGCGTGACTTTATTCACATCCATATCACTATTCAATTACAGCGCTGCCACGGATCGTCACCCATGACATCGCCACTAATTAGCAAAAAAATGATCGCACAAGCGATCACCCGTTGTAGTAGTTGACAATTCAAAAACTGCAGTGGTACTATATCGGTGATGCCGTTCCACCAAATGTACGGCATCGAAATCGCTTTTCGCCAAAAGTCCCTTCGGGGATTTTTGGTTTATCCAACAGTAGCATATTCCGAGCCGAGACCCAGGAAGCATCCACTGAAGACGAACCATCCCGTGAGAACTGTTAGTCACTTTTTCTTAAGCTGTCGACTGCTGCGGACGGCATACTCATTCACTCAGACTATTCCACCAAAGAATATTCTTTTTTTCATATCAACGAGACACTTCGACGGCTTATTTTTCTCTCAAGGTACTTACTGACCTAAGTATCCTAACAAAGACTCGCTCACAGTTCAATATTTTTCTGCAAACAAAAACGCCCACCGTGCACACTACGCACGGCAGGCAACTGTTTTCGTTCAAGGCAGGCCTTACGACCGTCTTTCCACCGCAACTCGCGAGAAACGATACTCGGCCTTCTTGCGCTCCTGCAGCACCCGCACTTCGTGACGAAGCAGCAGCGCGGGGTGCTCTCGCTTCAGGGAATGCACATCGATGAAGTGCAGATGCGTGACCAGAATTTCGGCGAGCGTCTCGAACGGATTGTTTCCGCCGGGATGCTGGGCGATCACGGCGTCGATCAGAGGATTGTCCGTGTCGATGCCGTCCAGGCTGAACTGCGTGAAAAGGATGAAGATCCCTTTCGGGTACTTCGCCTTGAAACGCTGAGCGAAGGCCGTGCCGGAACCGCCGTCGAGCAGACGCTCACCGGCGATCATACAGACCTCCTGGTTGTTCGCAAAAAACGAGATCTCGCTCATCGCGATGCCGAACTCGTCGTAAGCGTCAGTGAGATTGGTGTGCAGACGCTCGTCCTTGCGACGAAGTTTAGCAGCCAAGGCTTCCTTGAGGTGACCGCGACTATCAGGGCGACTCAAAACGACGCAGTAATACACGTTTCTTCTCCTATGCCTTGAAAGGAAACATTAAATGAACCCGCGCCCTACTCGCACTATGCGAGCAGAACAAACTAAACACCTACTATACATAATCTACTTTAAAAAGTCAAGTACCAGAAAATTTCAACCTACTCAGCAAAAGCAAAAAGGTTAGCCATAGCTAACCTTTGCCTCCTCCGCAGCCTCCTATTCTGCGGTTTGTTATGAGTGAATGAGCGGCCGCGCTCGCTCAGCGGCGACCGGAGTGCGGCCAGTAGTTATGATAGCAGGCTTTGACTTTGCGGCCTTGCTTGAAGTACTGACCGCCCTTACGCGCGCGTCTTCGACGCCGGCGGGCATTTCGGCTACTTGCCATGGGGAGTCTCCTGACCCGATGCGTTCATCGCTGTCATGAGTCGTTCCCAGTCGACCTTCGGCTTCCACACGATGTTGCCATCCCTGACGTCTTCCCAGACCTCGAGATCCTTCTGCCTGAACTGCGGCGAAGGAATGTGGATGACGGATCGAACGGGCAGATGATCGCCCAGAGGCGCCGAGGGCGGATGGTAGCAACTCATCTCCGAACGATTCAAGGCGCAGCCGATGGCGCAAACGGTGGCGCCGGAGGCCTGAACGAGGTTGATTAGCTGCTCAGTCGTGGAGAAGTTGTTACAGACATCTTCGATGATGACGACTCGATCGTCGGGATCGAGTTCATGCCGCGCGATGACGAGCGAAGATTGCTCTCGCTCCGATCCCGGAGCAAGAACTTTCTTCTCTGCGAAGACGACACGAACGTCTTCGAAGAAGTCACCAAGCGCGAACGCAAGGCCGATGCCACCCATCGGAGCGCCGAGAAAGACAGAGATGTCCCCCTCCTGCTCCAATTGCAGCATCAGAAGTTGAGCGAAACGACGCAATGGCCGAGGGTACTGTTCGACCGCGGCGAAGTTGAAGTATACTTCGCCGACATAGTGCTTGTTCAAGTCAAGATCGTCCTGGTAAGTCCCCGCGTAACCGACGAGCGGGCCGAGGCGCTTACCATCAGCGTCTTTCGGGCACTGGTAGAAGCCACCGGCCGCTTTCCAGAGTTCGATCGGGTCGATGTGTGGCGGAATGTCACGACGAATGGTCATGGTCCCTCCTTAGGGCAGAAAAAGTATTGGTGTGGGAAGCACGGATTCAGACAGCCTGCGCTGCTTCAATCTCGGCAGCGATGGCGATCGCTGCCGCAACAGGATCCGCTGCTCCGGTGATGGGTCGTCCGATCACCAGATGCGTTGCTCCCGCTTTGATAGCCATAGCCGGCGTGCCAACCCGCTTCTGATCGTCGAGCGAAGTGCCTGCGGGTCTGATACCCGGATTCACGATGCAGAAGTCATCGCCGCAACTGCCGCGCACCATCTCTGTTTCCTTCGGAGAACAAATCACCCCGTTGAGCCCGCAGTCTTTGGCAAGAACTGCCAGATGGTTCACGATGGCGCTGAGCTTGACCTCCGCTATCTCCTGCCGCTGTTGCGGGCCCTGCATCCGATCCAGCGAGTCGACGAAGCCCAGGCGCTGCAAGGTGCCGTAATCCTGACTCGTCAGAAGCGTGACACCGAGAACCAAGGAGTGACTTCCAGTCTCCTGTGCAACCTCGCGCGCTGCTTGCGCAGCCGCGCGCATCATCTCCTCGCCGCCCAAACAATGAACATTGAGCATCGCGACCCTCTTCTGCGCGATGACCCGCACTGTCGCTGCGACCGTGTTCGGGATGTCATTCTCCTTACCATCCAGGAAGATGTCGCCGCCGGCAGCGTGAACGAAATCGATCGCTTGCGGAAGGCCGAATGCGGCCTGCATCTCACGGCCGATCTTGAAGTAGCCCACATGCGACGCCAGAGATTTGATGAGCGAGGTCGCTCGCTTCGGGTTGTCAACATCCAATGCCACGATAATCCGGTGCTTTGCCAGCATGCTATCTGTCTCCTTTAGTGCGACCTAGTAGTCGCGACGATGTTGTTCGGCCAAAGAAAATTATCAATTCACTCAGTTTTCGAAGAACATACAAGCCAGGCCTCCTGGTCTGACTCGTCTATCTGCATACTAGATGATGTACTATAAAAAACAAGACGATTCAAAACCCCACCGAGTCGGCCGAGCCTATGCTCAGCAAACCCGATGGGGCGTCCTTACCTCTTGAAGCGTGTTCGCGTGATGGGAATCATAGGCGACTCCCAGACGCGCTTAGCGCTAGCTAACTTCCAACTGCCGTTGAGCAGATGACGAACTTCGGCTGCCCGATAGAAACGAAGAGCGACCGCTCCCTCAGGAAACTGCATCGCTGCAGGATCCGTCGTCTCCGTTACCTGAGCCTCGCCACACCGAAGCTTGTCAGTAGATTCCCCTTCAGCTTCTTCTGCTTCAGGGAAAAAGTACTCAACGTAGTTGAGCTCACGTTGAGCAATGGTTGGCTCTGCTGAATCATCTGCGTTCAGATTACCACTTGGATCTCCTAGCATGACTATCTCCTCTCTGTCAGCGTGGTTATGCTGCTACCTCGCCGATGTCCAGACGGTACTGCATACCGTCGAAGTGAATCAAGGCAACCGCGGCGTAGGCGCGCGCACGGGCTTCGGCAAGTGTTGCGCCGACTGCAGTGACGTTCAGCACGCGACCACCATTGGTCCAGTACACACCCTTCTCGAGTCGGGTACCCGCGTGAAATATCTCCACGCCAGGCACCTTCATGGCTTCTCGCAAGCCACTGATCGGCATCGACGGATACTCTGAGGACGGGCAGAGAGCACCCGGCACGCCGTAGCCCGCCGAAGCCAGCACCACGCACACGGCAGGTTCAGCGTTCCAGTGCAATGGAGTGGTGTCCAGGTTGTCGTCAGCGCATGACTCGAGAAGTAGCAAAAGATCGCTCTCATTTCCAAGTCTGCGCATGAACACCTGCGCCTCAGGGTCGCCGAAGCGACAGTTGTACTCGATCACCATGATCCCTTCGGCAGTTACCATGAGTCCCGGGTACAAACAACCATCGAATGGAGTGCCAGCTTTCGCGAGCATCCGAAGTAGCGGATCGATAGCGACCTGCCTGACCTGCGCCAAGAAGGCATCGTCGATGTCGGGTACCGGAGAGTAGGCACCCATACCGCCGGTATTCCTGCCGTTGAGCGTTTTGTAATCACGTGCCCCCTGAAACATGAGGACTCGATTTCCACTGCAGAGCGCATGGGTAGACACCTCATGCCCCACGAGGAAATCTTCGATCAGGATGGCCTCTCTCGGGTTCTTCTGATAGTACCCTGAGAGAACTGCGATGCCCGCCGAATAGGAATGCACGGGCGTAGCGCCGGTACCTCGAGCGAGGCGATCCAGCTTGATCACGCACGGGAATGAGCGTCGACCCAGAATGTCGAGCGCCTCACTCATCGAATAGGCAACCTCGAAGGCCGCCGTAGGTATGCCCAGACGTTGCATCTGGCGCTTGGCGAACACCTTCGAGGATTCGACGCGCGCGGCCGCCTGAGTAGGCCCGACAATCCGGAGCTTGGCCGCGCGAAATGCGTCCGCGATCCCCGCGGCGAACACCACATCCGGACCAGGGACCGTGAGCTCGATGTGATGCTTCTTCGCGAATGCGACGATCCCAAGGATATCGTCCTGGGCGATGCCGGTATTCAAAACGCCCATCTCATGCGCATTACCGATCCCGGGTGAGCAGAACAGCTTCTTCTTGTGCGGCGATCCGCTCAACTTATGCAACAGCGACCCTTCACGGCCGCCGCTGCCGACGACCATGACATTGCGGCTCATGCGATCCTCCCGCTGACAGCACTGCTGTCAGACTGATGAAGACTCTTGAATGTCCACCAAGATGATGAACTTACGAAAGCCACCGTTTTCCTTCTTCTTGCGTCGACGTTCGGCGCCGAGAAACTTCTTGTCGAATTTTTTTTCGAATTCGATCCGGAGCAGCCGCACGACGTCGAGAACATCAGCGTATTCCTTAGCATCGGGATTGTCATGGAGCTCGCGCGCTTCCTCACAGAGCTTTGCCACCACAAAACCCAGACGCTCCTCCGGCAAGGCCTCCCGCGTCACCGGGATACGCTGATCTCTACGTATCCTATCGGGGATCTTATCTCGGACGAGTTTCGGATGCATCACATCAGTCAGGTTGCGCTTCATGGGTAACCCTTCTCTACGTAGTTACACGTGTTAATGAACTTCGCCAAAAAATCAGAAAAGCGGGAGTATTCCCGCCCTCCTACTATTAGGCAACTGACAGCCCAACCTTACTGAAAATAGCCTTATAACGCAAGGCGTCTCGAGTATCAGCTCCTCAGCTTATAACCGATTTTAAAAAGATACAGAGTGAACCAGATCATGGCAACTGTCATGATGACCAGCACACTCACCGCGAACACAGGAGCAACATCAGAGATGCTATAGAAACCATAGCGCATGCCGTTGATCATATAGAGCAGCGGATTATACACCGCTATCATCTGCGCGAGCTTCGGCAGCATTGTCGTCGAATAAAAAACGCCACCCAAAAAGCTCAATGGCGTTAGGAGGAAGGTGGGGATGATGCTGAGCTTTTCAAAATCATCCGCCCAGATGCCGATCACCAGTCCTATCAAAGAAAAGATCAGACAGACTAAGATACAAAATCCGATGAGAAAGAACGGATGATCAACGCGGAATGGTATGAAAAATAATGCCGTGCCGTAGAGGATTGTTCCGGTGATCATGGTACGAATGGTCGATGAAGCCACGAAGCCTAAGATAATTTCGCCATAGGACATTGGACTTACCAAAATATCCGTCATCGTATTCATGAATTTCGTGAGCATAATGCCTGACGCAATGCCCTCGAATGCCGTCATAACCAAGTTCATCATGAGCAGTCCCGGCATGATGAATTCTCCATATCTTAGACCCTGCACTGAACCAATACGACTACCGATCGATGTGCTGAACACCGCGAAATACAGCACCGTCGTAATGACCGGCGTGGCGATCGTTTGCAGCGGCACGCGGATGAAGCGCACCAGCTCTTTCTTCATGAGTGTCTTGACGCCAATGAGATTCATCTTATTTCACTCCTTTCTGTATCACCTCAAGGTATATATCCTGCAGCTTCGTGCCGTAGCGCTGCATCAATGTTTTCTTATCCTCGACTAATTGCAGCTCTCCTCCGCTGATAATGCCGATGCGATCAGCCAAGTCTTCCGCTTCTTCGAGATAATGCGTAGTGAGAATGATCGTTTTCCCGAGTGACTTCATCTCACGTATCGTGTCCCACAAGTCAGCGCGCAACTCGACATCAACGCCAGCCGTTGGTTCATCCAGAAAAATGATCTCAGGATCGTGGATCAACGCTTTCGCTATCATGATCCGTCGCTTCATACCGCCAGATAAGAATCTTCCTGGCTGATCTTTTTTATCCCAGAAATGCAGTTTCTTCAGGATCTCTTCGACGCGTGCGTCAAGATCCGTTTTGCCATAGTAGCCGCCCTGATACTTAATCACTTCGAAAATTTTCAAAAAGAAATCGGTATTCACCTCTTGCTGCACCAAGCCGATCTTCGAACGCGTGAAGCGATAGTCTTTCTCAACATCTTTTCCTTGGACCAGAACTTCGCCTGAGGTTTTCCGCGTAAGACCAGCAATAATATTAATGATGGTAGTCTTGCCAGCGCCATTCGGCCCTAATAAAGCGAAAATCTCTCCTTTGTAAATATCCAGAGAGATGCCTTTCAATGCCTGAAAGCCATTCTTATACGTTTTCGTAACCTTGTCTAAATGTATCTCGATGGGAGAACTCATGTTCAAAGGATTGTACACTATAGCAAGCCTTTCTTCAAGACTATACTCGTCTTTCATAAAAAATAGAATGAAAAAATGAAAAGGGGCCGGACGCGATGTTGCTTTAGTCTGTCCGACCCCTTGTTAGTTGATGCTCTGCCCCTCATTGCAGTAACTCGTGAAGTGTCCGCAGCTCAGCGGTGTCAGTGTCCAAATACTCACGGATCTGATTCATCGCTAATGTTTCAAGCTGGCGTATCCGTTCGCGGGAGAGATATAACTTCCGACCGATATCCTCGAGGGTCATCGGCGTACCACTGCTAATCCCGAAGCGCAAGTCGAGTATGTACCGATCCCGCGGTTCCTTGATCTGGTGCAGCAAGGCACGCACGCGCTCTCGGAACTGCTGCTGCTCATACTGTTCCTCGCCATCGACAGCTTGCGGATCAGCAACAAGCATGTGGAAGTTTTGCTCATGCGAATCGTCGATGAAATCATCGAGGTTCATTGGCTCCTCGACGACCAGCATGAGCGACTCGACCTGACCCAAGGCCCACCGGAGCCGTTTCGCGACCTCGGCCGCTCTTTCCGTGCGACTCAAGCCATCCGGCAGTTCGCGCAACACGCGCTGCATCTTCTTGATCTTCTCTTGCTTATGCACTGGAACACGGATGAGTCGTCCCTTGTCCGCGATGGCCCGCTCGATCGACTGCTTGATCCACCAGTACGAGTACGTAGAGAACTTGTTGCCTCGCTTGTACTCGAACTTTTCGACGGCCTTCATGAGACCGACATTACCCTCCTGGATCAGGTCCATGAACGGAACGCCGTGCGTCAGGTACTTCTTCGCGATGTGAATGACCAGACGCAAGTTCGCGTGGATCATCTCATCCCGAGCAGCCCTGATGGCATTGAGGTGGCTCCGCGCCTCAGCAAAGACCTCGTCAGAGACCCGAGGCTCCCCATGGTAGAACCTGAGGCGTCCCACGAAACTCTCTATGTCAGTGAAACGCCACTCCTCATTCGCCATCTCGAACTCAGACTCCTTCTCGCAGAACGCGCGACAGTGCTCGGACAAACCGCCAGCCAAGAGCTGCAACTTGACCCGATGCTCTCCGAGACGCGTGAACGTCTCCTGCTCCTTGTCATAGTCGATCAGACTGTGCCGGCTCATCTCGTGCAGATACTGCGTGAACGGGACCACCGAGTAAGGATCCTTTTTCTTGAGCCTTGCCAGTGTTGCCTGCTGTTTAGAAGTCGAGCTCGGCTGACCCTTGGCCGATCGAGGCTTACGTTCAGCGATCGGCCTCAAAGCCCGAGACGGTTCTTCGATCACCGGATCAGTACCTGTATCGAGTTGCGCGTGAAGCTCTTCTGCCTCGCGCGCAAACTGAGCAGCCTCTGCCAACTCTTCGGGGCTCAACTCAATCTGTTTACGAGACATAATCATCTCCCTTGTGCCGCGTGTAGGAAGGAACGGGTGCGTACTGACTACTTCAAATCCTGGATCTTCTTCATCAGACGGCCATAGATGATGGCCGCGTTCGCCGATGCTTTGAGCAACCGCCGATAGTCCATCTCCGGACGGTTCTCGAACATCTTCGCGAGCGCCACAGGAGTCATGGAGAGCCACAGCTGCGCATCAGCAGTAGATCTCCGATAGAACGTAGTAATCGACTTGTAGTCATCGCCGGGGGTACGAATACGCCTCGTACCATGTCGGTAGCCGGTCTTGTTCTGGAAACGGCGAACGGCGTGGCGCATATCGGATAAACGCATCTCGTCATGCACGGCCTTCACCGCCATCTGATACTGCTTAGTCGCTGGCACCTTGGTCAGCTCGACCGCCATCAGAACGGGCAGCTCGCCCAACTTCGAGGATGAGGGCTCGATCATCGCCTGCACCCGCTTATCCAGCTGGAGCAGCGGGATACGAGACTGTGTCACCCATGTGAGAGACTTGCCGAGCGTGGCCGCAACCTCCGGCCATGACATCTCATAGATCTCAGCAAGCCGACGACAGGTCTCAGCATCCTCGAGGGCTGTATGCGGCTCGCGATGGTAGTTCGCGATCGCCGACCTGAGAAGCTGTTCTCTCGAATCCGTGACCGTTACCACTTCAGCGCGGAAGATCTTCGTGTCGGCCATCTTACAAGCGATGAAACGACGTTCACCATCGACCAGTTCGTAACGGTACACCTCGCCCGGAGGGAGTTCGATGACCATCCCCGGCGTGATCTGACGGTGCTTCTTGATACTCGTAGCAAGCTCGGCCAAACGTGCCTGGTTGAAATGTTTCCTGGGCTGTCCGACGAAATTACGGATCAATCCCAAGGGGATCTCGAGAACGACCCCGGACGAGGGAGCGGTCGGCTTGCGGACAGACTTCAGGCTCTTCGCAGCGGCCGGAGTGGTCATTCAGTCTCCTCCTTGATCAGCCATCTTGGCTGAGAAAAGAAACAATTAGTGTTAGAAATGAACGATCCGTAAATTTTACGGAATCTTGCACGATACTATCATAGGCGATAAAAAATGCAATCAGAAATCTTAGGAAAATAAAAGGGGGACCAACGAACGTTCTTGCGAACGCCCGAAGGTCCCCCAGGGACAGAAACTGCACAGGTTGACCTGTGCACCCACCGCTTGATGCGGTCTCACTATCGCCGGCCGGCGGACGTTCGCGCGACCTGGTAGGGTCGGCATTACGCGCCCATCGCGTGGGGTTGAGTGGCGCTACAGAGGCCGCCGCTCGCTGCGATGAATGAGGTGAGGTTTGGGAGTCCTCACAAACGTAGGGTCGATCGGGTGCGGCTCACCATGGGGTCTTGTGCTGGCGCGGGCACGACCTGTTGGGAGGGAAGGATATAATCCTTGTGCTACCCGGTTGGTCTGCCGCATGTGCGAGCTCTACCCCCTCTTAGCAGAGGCAACTGTTGGTCTTTCGACCGTGATGATGTCAGCGACGCTGCGCGTCGAACGCGGGAACCGCGCCCCCCTTCTTGACGTTTAGCTGCATCTTCGCATGCTCCTCTGCCGACCACCTGTCGGCTGACAGTTGTGGCGTCGAGCGCCTGTGTGCCGACCTACTGAACGCGGACCGTAACCGCGCGTACGTCGACGTACATGCGCTTCAGGAAGTCGCGGAGGTCGGCTGAGTCTGGCCCGAGCCGGCGCCGACGGCCTTGGTCGTGGTCACGGAGTCGCTACGCAACTGGTCTTTCATGATGGTGTGGAAAAAATCTCCCGGACCGAGCCTCAAGCAGCACCTCTCTTCCTTGACCATGCCGAAACGTCCCATACGTCTATCGATGGCCAAGAAAAGACTAACTTGCTCTATTCCTTATACTTTCCGTTAACAAGTAAGTATCGGCTGAGCTTGCTATCCTCAAGATGCTCGTCATTACGAGTCTGGATAGCAGCTTTCATTAGACAGCATGGCTGCCTACTTGATACAAAATTAGCCTTTTCTTGGCCACTATTTCAAAGATAAAAAGATCAAAATATGTAACAATCAAGTACTATATCAGGTTATTGAAAACCTGTCAAGTGGAACAAAAAATGATCTTGCGCCTATCACTATTTTTTCGTAAGGTAGCTCTGCATCCCACAGAAAGCCTAAGTGGGATTTCATGTCCTTTGACAGAACGAAACTACTTACCCCCACCGTACATCTCACGACTTGAGGAGGAATACACAATGTACCCGAAAGACGGATTCTTTGCGGATATGGCGAGGCTCAGGTTGGCACTCGCTTTCAAGGAAGTACGGCTCAAGACTAGCTACACAGAAGTACAGCCAGCCGATGTTTCGATCATGTCGCGCTTCTCGCGTCGGGTGCAATTGAAGATCCCGATCCTGTCTGCCGCGATGGACACTGTGACGGGTACAAGAATGGCCATTGCCATGGCGAAGCTCGGAGGTCTCGGAATCATTCATCGAAACCTCGGTCCCAAAGAGCAGGCGGCAAAGGTCGCCCGTACCAAGTTGTTCATGAACGGCTTGATCGAAAAACCTATATGGGTCCGGGATACGGACACGATCGAGGTCATCGACAAGCGCCGCGCCGAGAATCGTTGGAGCTTCTACAGCTTCCCTGTTCTCGACGCGAATCATCGACTCATCGGCCTGCTCACACAGAACGATTTCACGTTCGGTGCAGATTCCTGTCTGACCGCACGGGATATCATGACAACAGATGTCATCACCGCCAAGACCGAAACGACGTTCGACCAGGCCTATGACATTATGCATCGCGCAAAAAAGAAGGTGCTCCCGCTCGTCGACGACGAAAACAAGCTCACGGGTCTATACGTGTTTTCAGATGTCACTCGTCTGAAGACAGGATCCTCCACGAACTACAATCTCGATCCGAAAGGGCAACTCCGCGTCGGTGCTGCCATCGGTCTGTATGACGATGCATTGCAGCGCCTTGAAGCTCTCGCTGAAAAAGGCGTGGATGTGGTCGTGATCGACCAAGCGCATGGCGACAGCAAAGTCATGCAAGAAACTCTCGCGCTGATCCGAAAGGATTCGCGTTTCAACGACATCGACGTGGTCGCCGGCAATATCTCCCAAGGGATCTCAGCGAAACATCTTGTCGACTGGGGCGCCGATGGCGTCAAAGTAGGACAAGGACCGGGCAGCATCTGTACTACCCGCGTGGTCGCCGGTATCGGTTGTCCGCAAGTTACTGCTGTATATCAATGCGCTCTAGCCATCCGCGGTTCGGATGTGCCAGTGTGCGCGGACGGCGGCATCGTCTTTACCGGCGATATCCCTATCGCACTCGCGACCGGAGCGCACTCAGTCATGCTCGGTCGTGTTCTCGCTGGAACAACCGAAGCCCCCGGCGAAGTCATGACATTCCGTGGCACACAGGTGAAGGCCTATCGCGGGATGGGTTCGCTCGGCGCCATGGAGGCGAGCAAGTCTTCACGCGAACGTTACGCAGAGAGCTCAGCCGTTCGTAATCAGCTCATTCCTGAGGGCGTCGAAGGTGTCGTCCCCTATGACGGCGACCTGGAACCGGTGCTCCATCAGTTCATCGGCGGACTTCGTAAAGGCATGTGGTACGCCGGTGCTGCGACCCTGGATGAGCTGCATAAAAAAGCTGATTTCGACCGGAATACTAACGCGGGATTCGAAGAGTCCCGTCCGCATGACATCATCATTACCAAAGACGCTCCCAACTACAAAGGCGGTGCATAATGAATCCTGTTCTCAATCTGCTTCGCGGCCTCAAAGTGGTCGCGATCGTGTGCACCCAATGGGGAGACACGGGCAAAGGCAAGCTGGTCGATCTGTTCGCGGACTGGTCAGATATGGTCATCCGAGGAACTGGTGGCGCTAACGCAGGGCACACCATCGTCGCCAACGGCAAACGACTGGCCTTTCACCTGATCCCATCCGGCATCTTGCGAGACAAACAACGCAAGAAAAGCATAATCGGATCTGGCGTTGCTCTCGATCCCGCAATACTGCTCGGGGAGATCGCCAAGCTCGACACTGAAGGGCTGACCTGGGATCATCTCTACATCTCGCATCGGGCGAAATTGGTGCTGCCGCAGCATCTGGTCGCCGACCGCATCCGCGAAGCGAAAGCCAAGGGCGCGAAGATCGGCACCACGGGTCGAGGCATCGGTCCGTGCTATACCGATCACATCCGACGAAGCGGTCTGGTTGCAAATGATCTCCTCAACCGAGACTCATTTGTTGCAAAACTACGGGAAAACCTTGCAGAGCACAAGCATTACCTCGATGGCTTCGAAGAAGATCTGATCGCCGAGATCATGCAACATGAGCATCTGGCGAATGGCAGCTACTACGAAGCCGGAAAGATCTTCAACGAAGATGCGATAGTCGATGCATACATGCGCTACGCTGAAGTTCTGAACGAGTCAATCGTCGACACCGACGAGATGATCCGCGAGGAACTCAGTCGAGGCAAGCGAGCGCTCCTGGAAGGCGCTCAAGGCCACCTGCTGTCGATCGATCATGGCAACTACCCCTATGTCACGTCCAGCGACTGCACGGTCACCGGCCTTGCGAAAGGAGCTGGCCTCTTCGATCGCGATATCGATCTCACGATCGGGATCGTGAAAGCCTACGCGACACGTGTCGGCGCAGGACCTTTCCCGACGGAGCTCGGCGACTCCGCCTCGGACCGCTGGTGCAATACTGCGGGTGTCAATGAGGCGCTCGAGCGAGAACGCTATGCGAATACTGATCGCCTTCTCGACAGCGGTCCTTTCGCACTCGGCGTCTGGCTCAGACGCAAAGGCGCTGAGTACGGCACCACGACCAAGCGTCCGCGCAGGGTCGGCTGGCATGATGGCGTCCTGCTACGCTATGTCACAGACCGGATGCCGAAGAATACTATCCTCGCGGTGACCAAGCTCGATGTCTTGAGCGGACTCAAGGAGATCCCGGTCTGCGATCGGTATGAGTATCAGGGCCCTGACTACCAACTTGGTGCAGACCCGTGGTTCTCCGGCAAACGCGTGAATGAGGGCGACAGTGATGCCGCCTTCCTCGCGCACTGTCACCCCTTGTACGAAAAGTACCCCGGCTGGACCAAGCCAATCGATGAGATCACCAGCTGCGCGAAACTGCCGCGGGCGGCACGGAACTACCTCGATGTAATCGAGCGCAGTGGCGGCCGGCCCTTGTCGATCGTCTCGGTGGGTCCTGACCGCGAGCAGACTTTCGTCCGAGAAAGTAGGTTGTAGTTTCGAAAAAAGCAGTAACCCCGCCCATCAAGCAGCGACTTGGTCGGCGGGGTTTTTTTATTCAATGACTGCCTGCAACACACTAGGCAATACCGTAATGCCATGTTCAGTGCTGAGATGGCCCTTTGCATGTTCGATGACAATCTTCGATTGAAGTTTCTCCGAAAAAATATCCTTATCTATCAATGGAACGAAGGGGTCGTCATCAGAAAAAATGGCAGTGTTTTCCTGAATATGCGCACGAACTTTTTCTAGGTTAATCGGTTGCTCAAGCCAGGGTTCAGCAATTCTTTCTTCGTCTTTTGTTTCTAAACCCTGCAAAGTAAACCAACCTGCGACAAAAACCGCTTTTGCAACTCTCACGTTCTCAGGCAGACGCTCAAGGTATCTGAGTATTGCCTGACAACCAATACTATGTCCGATGAGATACGTTTTTTCGTCAAGATCACCAATGAGTTTACTCAAAAACGAAACCCATGTTTCGATCACCGGAGTATCTGAATCCGGCATAGCCGGAACCTGCACTTCAAAACCACGCGACTCTAGTTCTTGTTTCAACCAAGGAAACCAGGCTTCCTCAGGATAACCTCCCCAACCATGAATAATGAAAGCTCTTTTTTTCATGAAGAGTTATTGCCAGAGGGCAAGTATCACTCCCATGATACACAAACTCACCAAATAATGCGCATTATTCAAAAGCCACAACTTCCATGATTTCTGTTCCCAGAGTACTGAACCGAGTGTCACCGGAGCCACGAAGCCGATCCAATTCCAGAAACCAGTTTGCAATCCAGCAGAAACACCACTCTCATGTAAGTAGGTTGCTGCGAAAATCAATGCATGGGACAAGACAAAAGCCATGATCAACGAGGCAACTGCTTGTATGGCATAGAGCTTGCCCATATTCACCTTTGCTCCGGCCATGCTTTCTTTCGTAACCCCCATCAATGCCATCCATTGCTTTCCAAAGAGCGGACCATACCACAGAGAACCAATAACCATACTGGCGACCGCAGCGACAATGACTGCAAGATAATTAACAGGGACCATAGAGTATATAGTTAGTTTTTAGAAAAACCTAGTACTAGTCTAGCACATTTTTTAGCGGTTGGTTGAGACCCTACTGGGCCGAAACCATGAGCGAACTACGCGAAGCGTAGTAAGTCGAATGGTACCCGGGGCGGGACTCGAACCCGCAAGGCTTGCGCCAAAGGATTTTAAGTCCTTCGTGTATACCATTCCACCACCCGGGCAAGCGATACTACTGTAGCAATACTTTTCATAAACGACAACAACCCTAGTACAGGGTTGTGTCTTGGACGAGTTCTCACTCGATGGAGCGGGAGACGGGAATTGAACCCGCCGCCTCTTCCTTGGCAAGGAAGCGTTCTACCGATGAACTACTCCCGCTCGAAAACTAACTACTGACTCTCACTACTCAAACATGCTTCTCAACCGATGTCACCCACGGGGTGATCGCCCGGTGGGCGAAACTACTCCCGCTCGATTTCAAAGCGTTACCACTATAGCAAGCTTTGAAAATAAATCAACCCTTATGCTCTCTGTAGTAACTCTTTTAGAAGTGAAATGCTTTTTTCAGCACGAACCAAATATTTTTGATCCTTCTTGCTTTTATCCAACATGTAAAAATAGGGCGTTACTATCAGTCCAGCATATAGAAGATAAAAATGTGACGTACTTCGATCCAAGCGATCGCCAGCAACTGTGCGCACACCTTCTAAAAAAGCATCATACGACTCTTTCCCAGCAAAAGTGTATATATCATAGCCAACCCTGAAAATATCAACATTAAAGGCGCTGATTCTCCAATCATCCTTTGGAGGGTATGCATCTAGGAACCGAAGTTTATGATTCGTATAAATAAGATTTTCAGAGTTGCAATCTATCGACACGAAAAGGCTATCTTTTGTAATTAACCTAAAGTTATTTTTATTTTCTTCCAGTTCTCTGGATAATATTGCCAAGGCCTTGTCAGCTAGATCTTTGGGGAAATCTTTTTCACTCAATGCCCATGTCTTTACGTCTTTCACTCTTTCACACATAAGTTCATACCAATTAGCTTCTGTGGCAGGCAAAAACTTCTCTGGTAGCGCTAATTTAATTTTCGCGAAAGCCTCTCCCATAGACCTATACTCTGCTACTGACAAAGTATTCTGATACAAGACCTCGGTCAGTGTTCCCTGAATATCCTCCTTATGCATTATAATGACTAACTCATCATCGCCAGACTTCGGATTTACTAACTTCACTTTCCCATCCTCAGCGATCGCCTGCTTGAGATCAATGTATACAGTGGGGTTTAAAAAATGATTAAACTCAAAGTCATTACGAATAAAATCTATTCTCGAATTCCCTCCTGACAAATCTTTCATGTCAGTGTTCCACCACTCATTGTCCCTCTTATAAAACTTAAGTACTCTGTTTTCTGTATCAAAAATGAAAACACGAGAGATGACCGTTTCTATAACTGTTGGGGTAGAAGAAAAACCATCGACCATGCCGCGCTGAAGGAGAGTAGATAGTTGATTATTCATTTGCATTAATTGTCTCTCTGCTCAATCTCTCGCGTTGCTCTATTGAAAAGTACCTCTTTTTCAAACTCTCGAAACGAAACCTTCAATGAAATGATATCAGGGTTATCAGTTTGAAATGCAACAATTTTTACCTGTTCGCCGAAAGCTGGAGCATTATACGCTCCGAGATTTTCTATACCAAAAACATCATTCACAATGTGCGTTACTACCTCAAAATGTGAAACCGCTAAAATCTGAGGGGTCGAATCCTCGCTTTGATTAACATCTGAAAGAATTGATCTTATAAGATACTCCAAAGAACGATACAACCGTTCTTTCTTCTTTGAGTGGGGCTCAATGATATCTGGACGGTTTTGATGCATCTCATGAGTATAGTGGTCCTTTGCAATCAACTCCTGATCAGAGCCCAACTCTTTGACGCGCTCCATAAACGCATCACGATCAGCAAATTTACTTTGTCCCAATGCGTTTATTGATCTTTTGATGCCAGCGGATAATTGCGCTCCTTCTGCAACAAAATCTAAGGTGCCCTCTGCGCGCGGTTTCGGAGAGTGAAGGAGCAACACTGGATCATCATCAGAAAAAAATCCTTCTTCCCTCAATTTCTTTCCAGTTTCTAGAGCACCAGCAACGCCTTTATCTGTTAAATCATGACCCTCGTCCTTATAGTTCGTCTCCTCATGCCTCATTAAAACAGCCCTAAATAAGGGCTTTGGCTCATGCTCATTTTCACTGTGTTCTGGTCTCTCTCTATTCATATCTTGGATAGTAACACAGCCACAGCTATGAGGGTAGTATTTTAACTAGCTAGTTTCTCTATCAGTACATCAATCACTTTCCTATTCGTCAAGGTCACTGCTACATAGCGCCGGAATTCTCTGGTCGTGAGATTCTTCAGGACCTCTTCATTCCCCGCATAACTATCCCGCTGCTGCAGCAGCTCCGCTTCTATCTCGGGCTCAGTCGCCTGCAGCTTCAGCTCATCAGCCAAGATACGCAACACCAGTCCAGCTTTCGCGCGCAGGATCGCCTGCGGTTCGAATTCTTTCTCGATCTGCTCCTTGGTTTTCTTCATGCTCGACAAATACTTCTCCCACTCCATGCCGCGATGTTTCACATCATCCTCGAGTTCATAGAGCATCTTTTCAACTTCAGAATGTACCATGTTCTCCGGAATGTCGGAGAAGGTGGCGCCCTTGACGATAGCTTCGACGATCTCTTGTTCGAGGCGATTCTTTTCCTTCTGCTCCTTCTCACTCTTCAGATTTTCTTTCAAGAGAGTGGCTAGCTCAGGATAGGATCGGCCCATCATCGACCGAGCCCATTCGTCATTCTTCTCGGGCAAGTTACGTTCATACACACCAAGCAATTCTACCTTGAAGGTCGCCTGTTTGCCGGCGAGCGATTCCTGAAAATATGGATTAGGGAATGTCAGCATGAATTCCTTGGTAGCGCCTGCTGTCGCGCCAAGTATCTCTTCTTCGAAACCCGGGATCATAGAACCTTTGCCAAGGATCAAAGGATACTTCGTTCCGGTACCACCCTCGATAACCGCGCCATTATGCTTCACCTCGAAGTTCACTTCTACTTTATCACCATTCTGGGCAGCGCGCTGTACTAATGCTTCCGTTGCCTGCATGCCACGTAGATTATCTATCATCTCTTCAACTTCAGCATCAGTGACGGTGATCTCCTTTTTCGCTACACGCACTTTCTGCCACTCATTGAGCTTCACCTCTGGCAAAACGGAAACGATCGCCGTATACACAATGGGATTGCCCGGGGCCATTTTCTCGACATTAATCTGCGGCTGCCCCACCGAATCAATTTTTTGTTCCTTGAGAGCAGTCCACAAAGTCTGCGTCACGATATCTTGCAGCGCTTCTTCATACAAAGCCATGTCGCCATAGCGCTGTTTGATGACATTGACCGGCGCTTTGCCCGGACGAAAACCCGGAATAGATGTTTTCTGTGAAAGCCGATCAGCCGCGCGCTTCAGATACGCCTCTGTCTCATCGACAGGGATCTCTATGGTCAGGGTTACCTGGCCTTTCACTTTATCACTTACTGTGGATTTCATTATTTGAAGATGATGTAGATAAGGAGCAGCGCTACGATGTTCAAAATTTTGATCATCGGGTTGATAGCAGGGCCCGCAGTGTCCTTATAGGGATCACCGACCGTATCGCCGGTCACAGCAGCTTTATGCGCATCAGATCCTTTACCGCCGAAATTTCCTTGCTCAATATACTTCTTCGCATTATCCCAAGCGCCGCCGCCAGACGTCATAGACACCGCGAGGAATAATCCGGTCACGATACTACCGATCAATGCTCCGCCCAACACCAGAGCGATGGTATTTCTGCCATCAGGCGCGAATGAGAACAGCAGAGCAATGATGACCGGCACCAGAACGGGGATCAGCGCTGGAACGATCATCTGCTTGATAGCGCCCTTGGTAACAATGTCTACCGTACTAGAATAATCAGGTTTCTCCGTTCCTTGCATGATGCCCGGCTTGTCCTTGAATTGTTTGCGCACATCTTCGACGACCAAGCCTGCGACCTTACCGACTGCTTCCATAGAAAGCGCGCTGAATATGAACGGCAATAATCCTCCGACGAATAATCCTATCAGGACCAAATGGTCGCTTAACAGGAAATTCGTCGAGATATTCCTATCCTGCAATTCGATGATATAGGCATTGAAGAGCACCAGGGTCGCGAGACCCGCTGAACCGATCGCATAGCCCTTGGTGACCGCCTTGGTCGTATTACCGACCGCGTCGAGCGGATCAGTAACCTCATCGCGGACCTGCTTATCCATCTCGCTCATCTCTGCGATACCACCAGCGTTATCCGTGATAGGACCATACGCGTCGATCGTGACGATCATGCCGGCAAGCGACAACATACTCATCGCGGCGACTGCGACGCCGTAGATCCCCGCGAATGAAAAACTGACGAAGATACCGAGGACGATCGTCAGTACCGGCAATGCCGTTGCTTTCATACTGACCGCAAGGCCTGCGATAACATTGGTTCCATGTCCGGTTGTCGAAGCCTTCGCGATAGATTTAACTGGGCTGTATTTCGTGGAAGTATAATACTCAGTAATCACGACCATAAGACCAGTAACAATCAGACCGACGAGCGCGGAAAAATAAATGTTCGAGGCGCTGATCGTCTTCAGATCAGTCATCAAATACTTCGTAGCAGGATACAAGAGCGCCGCCGAGATAATGCCCGACGCGATCAATCCTTTGTACAGCGCATTCATAATATTCTTTTTGGCGCCCAATCGTACGAAGAACAACCCAATGATCGAAGCAATGATGCCGACCGCGCCAATGACGAGCGGGAAAATAACCGCGTTCGTATTATCTTTGAATGTCAGGAACGCGAGCAGCATGGCCGCGACCGACGTGACCGCATAGGTCTCGAAGAGGTCAGCCGCCATACCCGCGCAGTCACCCACATTGTCACCCACATTATCCGCAATGACCGCCGGATTCCGTGGATCATCTTCCGGAATATTTGCTTCTACTTTACCCACCAGATCAGCACCGACATCAGCAGCCTTGGTGAAAATACCACCACCCAAACGCGCAAAAACCGAGATCAAGCTACCGCCGAATGAGAGACCGACCAGTACTTTCGGGGAGAAAAACACCGGGTTTAGAAAATACAATCCTGTCACTCCAAAAAGTGCCAAGCCGGCGACGAGAAAACCGGTTACGGCGCCGCCTTTGACCGCGACATCGAGCGCCGCGGCAAGGCCTGAGCGAGCAGCCTCAGCCGTACGCACATTGGCACGAACCGAGACATTCATACCGATGATACCCGCTGCAGCTGATAGCGCCGCGCCAATCAAGAACGCTATTGCGGTACCCCAGCTGATAGCAAATCCAACGATCAGGAAAAGCGGCGCGGCGATATACGCGATCGTAGTATACTGGCGTTTCAGATACGCTTTTGCTCCCTGCTGTATCGCTTTCGCGATTTCCTGCATGCGTTCATTACCGGCAGATTTCTTGAAAATCATCTGCGCCAAGAATAAACCGTAAATAATAGCAATCGCAGCTGCAGCGAGCGACATAAGAACTACCATGGTGAGTTGTGGTGTCATAGTCTTTAGTTAGTACACTAGTAAAAAATTATTCATTAGTTTCAGTTGCCGCTGCGGCTGCTGGCGTTTCGCCCTCAGTAGCAACTTCATCAGCTTGTATCGTGCCGTCTTCTTTCGCTATATCGATACGCATGCCAACCATCTTCGAAGCAAGACGCACATTCTGTCCGCCACGACCGATCGCGAGGGACAGCTGATCCTCTTTCACTTTGATAATAGCCGCCTTCTGCTCTTGATGCACGGTCACACTCATAACCTTCGCTGGCGCAATAGCGTTCTCTATCAACGTTTCGATGCTGTCACTCCATTCCACGATATCAATCTTCTCGCCGCTCAATTCCTGAATGACGGTCTGCACGCGAGTGCCACGCTGTCCGACGCAGGAACCGACCGGATCGATATTCGCCTCTTCTGAAGCAACCGCTATCTTCGTCCGCTCGCCCGCTTCACGAGCAATGGCCTTGATGGTGACCAAGCCCGAACTGATCTCAGGCACTTCATGCGCGAAAAGTTTCGCTACCAATTGCTCAGACGAACGCGAAACGATTATTTGAGGTCCTTTCGCAGTCATGCCAACATTGAGCAACAACACTTTCATGCGGCGACCTGATTCATAGTGCTCTTTGCGCACCTGCTGTTCAGGCGGCATCACGGCCGTTGCCTGACCGATGTCGAACAGTACCATATACCCTTCTTGGCGCTGCACAGTCGCGACGAGCACTTCGCCTTCACGGTCCTTATACTCATTGAAAATCTTCTCACGCTCAGCTTCTCGTAAGCGCTGAATGATGACCTGCTTCGCAGTTTGTGCTGCCATACGGCCATACTCTGCTGGTACGGTGAGACGCGTCTTCATCTGATCACCTACTTCGACGGTTTTCTTGATTGCCTTTGCGTCAGTGAGCATGATCTCGCTCTTCGGATTGAAACGCTTCACTTCCTGATCCTCCGGAATCTCTTCGCCGGCTTCTTTACGAACTTTCTGCTCTTCCAATTGCTTTTCTAACTCTTCCAGATCTATATCAGGCACAACGGTTTTCACATCATAGACCTTCGAACCGCCATTCTCGGCGTCGAACTCAACTACGATATTCTGGCTCTTATCACCGAAATCTTTACGATAGGCGGCTGCCAAAGCTGCCTCGATCGTTGTGATAACCGAATCTATAGAGATGTTTTTCTCATCACAGACTTGGCGTATCGCTTGAATTATCTCATTACTATCTGCCATAGACGACTCTTAGTCAATAAAAAGCGCTAGTTTTAAATAAACTAGCGTACTGGCACTATAGCGGTTTTTTCTGGAAAAAGCAAGAAACCTAGCCCCGTCTGCCTCAGCGCCCGGGAGCTTCTACATTTCTAAATAATCATGAGCCATCCGGCGGCCCCTGATCCTTCTTCTCCTCGTCATAGGGTAATGGCTCTTCATAGCGCGGCTTGAAGAAATAGAACCCTGCATAGCTTAGCCCTGCTATACCTAGCAGAACCATAAGCTCACGGCCTAAATCAGTGCCGAAGAATGGCATCGTGCTCGATGCGGTAGTAGCAAGCGGATTATTCTGTTTATTGAAAAACCAATCAAGTACCGAATTTGCATTCTGATTGTTCACAGCCTCAGGCTCAGTAGTAGTCGAGATCGAGCTTACTTTGGGCCGTGTGCCCTCAGGCAACAGCACCGTTGCTGGCTTGGGCGCTGGTACGACAAAACTAACTTCAGGAGACTCTGGGCTCCTCTCCTTTTCGCTGAGATTACGAGCGACCGTATAGACACTGTGCGTCCCGGGTGTCAACGGCAAGAACGGCCTATAGAAAAAATTGCCTATGTCGCTCGGATCAGTACGGAGTGTAGCGCGTCCGTTATACACACCGTCAATATACACATCCACTTTGGTTTGATTCCAACTTAAGCCAGTGATGAGCACCGACCGGGGCGAATAGAATCTTTTTTCAAAAGTCGGCTGGATGAGTGTCGGCGCAGGCACAAGGCAATCGAATGGATTTCCGCAGGGGCGCTCACGCGCGAATACCGGATGCGCAGATAACAAAAAAAGGAGGGCACACCCTCCAATAGATATGCAGGACAAAAAACGTAGCCGGGGAATACGCATAGATATAGTCGCATTAAACCCTCCCAACTACTAAGCGTCAACGAATACTTTGTGCATACCGAGTGGACAATGAGCGGGTACTTCCTTATGAAATCGTGTATATCTTGAGCATAACCCGCTGCTCCGTAACGACAACAGCACAGACTTGGATCCGGATCGCCCTATAGCTTTCCTTGCGCGATTCGAGAAAAGCCGCCGTTAACCTCATCAACCGAGCCTGTTTTGTGTGGCTAATGGATTCTTCAGGAAATCCGAAAGTCAATGATCGTCGTGTCTTTACTTCAATACTATAGAGTACGCCATCCTTCGAACAAATAAGGTCCAGTTCCCCGGAGGAATATCTGACATTCCTGGCAACAATGCTATAACCCGATCTTCTGTAGTGCTTCGCCACCAGATCCTCGCCCCAGGCACCTAAACGTTGTTGTGCAGTTTTCACAAAAAGACAGTACCAAAAGTAATGCCCTGTTCTCAAAGCTGCTTGAAACTATTTCTTCTTATGCGGCAAATACTGCTCGAAGAAGGCCTTCTCATCCCTGGCGCGCAGCCTCTTCGGATACTTCCACATATGGAATACTGCGATGCGCAGGATCCACAGAGCGGAAAGTGCGACCCACACGAATATCAGCGCACGCATGCTCAGGAGATAGGCATTCTGCAGACGGAAAAAAGCAAGGATCAAGGATACTAGACCAAAGGTAAGGCCCCATGCCATATATCGCTGCCAAAGATGTCGGCGTAAACCATCATGAGGATATCTGCGAGATATGAAGAAAGCCACCATGCTAAAGATAATAGCAGCCATCGACACCATCATTACCGGCTGCCAAAAAACACTATTGTAACTGCCCGGCTGCACTGAGAAAAGATAATTGAGATCAAACAGTTTATTCATAACAGAGGGTATTTAATCCTATTGGCCGACAAAAGTCAACGATATCCCTTTGACAAAAACTATACCCCCGATCTACAATGATCTTGTAGTCAGCTCGATACGTCGTCGTCTGATCCGCTCCCCCTCCTGTTGCGCCGGCGGTCGCCTACCGCCACACCAAGGGCCCCTCACGAATTTCCGTACGTGGGGGGCCCGCTACTTTTATTAAAAAATCCCCGCGGGATTTTTTTATGGTGAGCGTAAGGCTAAATCCTTGTAAAAACGATGCCAAAATGATACTGACCGGCTTGGAAAAACTTCTCCTCCATATACCCGAGCGGCGGCACGACCTCACGCAGATACTCAGGACGTACCCTATCGGCCGCAGGTGGTCCGAATGATACCGATACATCATTCCAGTCCACGATCAGCAATTTACCACCCGGCTTTATCAAACGAGTTACTTCTTTCAAAATATCCGCGTGCTTCTTCGATTGAAATAACGTGTTCACGAGAAGACCATGGTCCAGGCTTTGTTCAGGAATGGTCATAGCACCATAGATCTCCAGATCGCTCCATACTGTTTTTACATTATACAACCCCTGCAGCTTTGCTTTACCATCAACACTAGAAAGCACATTCTTCACGATATCGACAGCATAGACCTGACCATGCTCACCGACGAGACGTGCTGAAGCCAATACAAAAAAACCGGCTCCGCCACAACCAAAATCAGCAACGATCTGATTCGGTCGTATGCCTAAATGGTCTTTCAGTATTGCGATAGGATTGAGCAGCTCATTCCCTCCTGAAACGATGGTGGTAGCCATATAGCATAGTATACACTATTTGACCCTGCTAGGACTAGTTAGTGACGGACGCATGATAGACGCGAAACGCTTCTGTGCCCGCATGATTTTTGATGCTAATCGGCTGTATACCATTATTGCGCATCTGCAGCTCGAGCGCTTCGCCATACCCGGTAATTCGATCCGGCATATTCGGCAATACTGCATCAGTATTCTGTATGAAATACAGATCCGTGAAACCATTCTTCACATAATACTCCTGGCCCTCTTGTTTCAAAGTCGTCAAATATTTTTCAGCGGTAATGATAGGCCACGCCGCATACAACGCCTGCCTATTCAATACCCAGAGCGAGGCAAGATTCGACATATTGTCATTATAGACAAACAGATACGCTGCAGGACTTTCGCCTGCAGCCTGCGCCGCTGTGAGAGCCTTGCTCTTCACATCCTCAAGAAATGGGTAGGTATACGGAATAGTCAGTTTCGGATACTTGCCACGAATAGTCTCGCTCAACCACTCATCGAGATCATTGTAGCCCCAGGCGTGCATATCCCAATGAATGCGTGAATAGCTGAGCACCTCTTGGCCGATCGGTTGATACGGTATGGCTGAATTATAGGCATAGGCATATTCCCAGCCGAAGAACAGAAACAATATGACCAGAGCTGCATAAGATGCTTTTTGAACTATTGGAACATCGAGTACGGCGCTGAGTAGGTAACTTATCGCAATACATAACCAGGGGATAAGCATAGTCAGAAAACGCGGGGACGGGCCAATGGCTAGATACAATATAAGGTTCACTACTATACTACTGTTCAACAATACCAGGGAGCGTTTCTGTTCTGACTGAACACTGACAACTCGCGCGAGACACCAGAGCAGAGCACCCGCTGCGACCGAAATGAAAAGCCATGAGCCATACTGCCAAAGATTTACTGGTATGCCAGCGATGCGATCAGCGAGGCTACCGATATCTTTACCAGGTGTCACTGTCCAATATGGCACATGCTGCCCAAAGATATAAAATAGCTGAAAATCGAAATGCCCGAATGTCCGATACAAAAATATATTGTAGACAACAAAAGGGAGAGATAGCACGAAGGCGCAGAACAATCCAAGATACAGCCACATGCTTCGAAAGACGCTCCGTTGATAGAGCACCAGATAGATACACAGCGGCACGGCGATGAACCCGACTGTATATTTCGAAAGAAGTCCTAACCCGAATGCTATGCCACAAGCTATATACCACCGCCTCTCATCTTGGGCTTGTAAGAAACAATAGACGCTCAGCAACATGAAAAAAATGACTTGTGATTCTTGTACTGCGACACGTGCCACGTAGACCATGAGCACATTCGAAGCCATGAGCGCTGCCGCGATGAGCCCTGCTTTCTCTGAAAATAATTTCTTCGCTATCAAATACACCAGTGCTATAGAAGCGATGCCGAAAAAGGATGAGGGCAGACGAAGTCCCCAAAGATTCACGCCAACAAGTCCCATGGAGACATGCTGGACGAGGAAGACGAGCAGCGGATGATCATGGAAGGAGAGATGAACCCACCATGGTGCCGCAGCATTGAACAGCTGCAGTGTCGTTGGCTGCGCTACAGCAAAATCAAAATCTAGCATACCGATGGCGCGGAAGCCATAGAGCACCTCATCGGAAATAGCATCTCCTCTGCTCAACGCATAGAGACGAAGAAAGGCGCCAGCTACTAGAACAGCCATAAGCAGGTAGGTCGTGCGAGAAGCTCGCTTCATAGAGATATGAATGTTATACGATGAAGAAATAGTGGGCCGTACTGCTGTATCGCTGCGCGATGCGCTTCGGTGCCATAGCCCTTATGCTGAGCGAATCCATACTGAGGATACCTAGCGCCGAACGCGATCATCATATCATCTCTATACACTTTCGCGAGTATTGAAGCTGCCGCTATTTCAGGGAATTTAGATTCGCCGTGCGTATGGAACTCTATGTTCCGCGGGGGACTGGTATACTGCTCGAAGCCGCCAACATGGTCTGCTCGGACGCGTGATGACCGAGGAAAAGCGAGCAATGCCAGATCGAAAGCCAATACATTCGCCGCTTGAATACCACTACGATCGATCACATTATTACTTACGATACCATAGGACCATGCGCAGGACGTCTGCAATAACGGCATAAGAGCGCGGCGCTCGCTATCAGTTAACAGCTTTGAATCTTTCACCCGCTTGAAAGGAAATCGTCTCTCATTGACAATGCGCGCCGCGCAGGCAATAAGTGGGCCGGCCAGCGCTCCTCTCCCAACTTCATCTACACCGATACTCCTAGACATTGCTTCAGCGTAGCGAAATGAAGGGAAAATGAAAAGCAGCCCCGCCTCAGCCGGTTGCCTGAGGCGGGGCTGCGCTGGTCAGCATCTACTACTCCTCAGGCCAGATCTTTTTCCCTGTTTCATCATAAACCAAAATGGCATTCGTCGGGCAATTCTTCGCTGCCTGCAAGATCAACTCATCAGAATCGCCATTCTGTTTCTTGACGGTCGAGAATCCATCCTTATCTAATTCGAACGTATTGGTAGCGATAGCAACGCAGGATGCAATACTCGTGCACAAATCTTTATCAACTGTTACTTTATACGCCATAGTACCTTAGTACCTTTTAACAAAGCCATTGTATCAGTAGCTCCTGGTAAAGTAAATGTCATCGCTCTTACTGCGAACTTTCTGTTCTTGGGAATGTCGCTGTGGTAAAGATCCCGGCGTCATAGAGCTCTTCCACAAGCTCAGTTTGATCAGGGTTCATCTGCAGCATCTGTTCCTTCACCTTGTCTCCTGAGAACGCCTCCCTGCCACCGAACTTCTCGTTGATGCGGTGCAATGCGTCATACACGTCAGCCAGAGCGAGCATACGTCCGCCGCTCTCTATTTTCTTCTTTGTGTCATCAGTATAGGGATGCAGCGGCTCTGGCACTTTCTCCGGGTATGGCCGTGATTGAAAGCGATGATGCAGCTTCACAATCTCAGCGGAAAAATCAAAGGTATCCCGCAAGAGCTCATAGCTCTTCAGGACATGCTCATCCATAGCGGCCGTATCATCAGCGGTCCAGCCCTCTGTTTTACTTAAGGTGGACAGAGGCACCATGCTTTTGCCAATATCATGCAATAGGCCGGCATACAAAAGTGCCTTCTCATCCATGTTCAAATGCTTGGCAATGCCTCGGGCCGCAAGGCCGACTCGGATAGAGTGATAGAATGTTTCTGTATGCTTCAACTCGAGGAGCTTCAAATACGCTAAGATTTTATCCTGCTGCTCTTGGCTAATCTGCAGCTCGCCAAAAGCCGTAGCAAGTCTCTCCTCGAGGGGAATCTCGGGATCCAAATAATCAACAAAGTACGGCTGTTGCGCCTCTCGATCATGCTCTATGTTCAAGACTCGAGCCTGTGCTTGCGCAGCCTCTGGTGGCAGCTCCTCCATGCCCATCGGAGCGTGTTCTGGGCTTTCTTGTGGTCGTGGTTCTATTCCGCTTACTTCTTTTTTCATACTCTCTACAGTAGAGATATCCTACCAAAACAGCGGCCAGCTGCACAGGTCACTCTATATCAAAGCTCTCCCCTGCTTTCGGCGTCACGACCTGCAGCGCAGGCATCCGCTCGTTCAATACTGCGGAGAATGCCGCTGCTTGCGGCATTTCTGTGTGTACCAGAAACACTCTCTTAAGCCCTTTGATCTTCGAGACGAAATCATAGAGCCCTTGCTGATCCGCATGCGCGCTGAACTCACTGACCGTTATCACGCGAGCCCGCACAGCATATGCTCGATCGTAGATCATAACCGGCGACACACCTTCCTGCAATTTCCTCCCCAGAGTATTTTCAGCTTGGAAACCGGTCAATATGATAACCGAGTCTGGGTTCGATACATTGTGTTCCAGATGATGCAGCACTTTACCTCCTTCGCACATCCCTGACGAAGCGATCACCATAAACGGCCCCGGCTTCGTATTGAGCGCTTTTGACTCTTCGGTGGTGCGTATCGTCATCAGATTGGTGAAGGCGAATGGCGATTCATGCTTGCTGCCGAAATCTGTCCATGTCTCCTGATCATAGTCCTCGGTATGCTTCATGAATACCTCCGTGATCTCATTACCAAGCGGACTATCCACATAGATAGGTATCACCGGTATTTCTCCAGCATCATAGAGTTTATGTAAGGTATAGAGTAGTTCCTGCGTGCGGCCGAGCGCAAATGCCGGCACGATGATCTTTCGCTTGTTCTTGACCGCGTCAGTGATAATTTCTTTCAGATGCAAATCGACCTCGCTCATAGGCCGGTGCAGCTTATCACCATAGGTACATTCGATGAGTAAGGTTTCTATCTCTTCGGTCGGGACTTCTGGCTCACGAAGCAAGGGGACATTCGTATTCCCGAGATCGCCGGTGAATGCGATCCTCTTGGTCATACCGGCAACAGTGTTTTCAATAACAGTGATAGCTGAGCCCAAGATATGGCCTGCATCATAGAGCTTCACGCGGGTCTGCGGATTGAAGTTGAACCATATGTCACTCCCGCGAGAACATTCGATTGTTTTGAAATCAGCGCTGACCGCTTCGACATCATCGACTGAATAAAGAGGTGGTATCGGCGCTTCGCCACCCACAGGATTCTCCTGCATATACTGAAAATCATGCAGCTGCAATTTAGCAGAATCCAGCATGATAAGGCGAGCCAGGTCTGCTGTTGTCGATGTGGTATAGATCGAGCCTTGATACCCAGCCATCTTCAGCATCGGAAGCATGCCGCAATGGTCCGCATGCGCATGAGATAGCATGACCGCAGTAAGTGCTTTGGCGTCGAAAGGAAACTCCCGATTCAAGGCATCGGCTTCATGCCGCTTGCCTTGATGTAAACCACAGTCAAGCAGCAGCCTCACTCCATCATCCGTGGTAATGAGATGTTTTGAGCCGGTGACTGCGCCTGCTGCGCCATAAAAGGTTATCTGCATGCAGCAAGTATAGTTAAAAATAAAGAATGCGCAACAGTAAAACTCTAACGCATCGCGTGTGCAATCCTCTCAATCGCGATCGCGAACGCCGCGGTCCGCAGATCAACCTTTTCTACTTGAGCGCGTTCATAGATCGCCTCAAAGGCCGGGACAATATGTTTTCGCAATTCCTCCTGCACTTTCTCCTCAGTCCATTTCTCACCAGCTAAGTTCTGTTGCCATTCAAAACAAGAAACAATCACGCCGCCAGAATTAGCAAGTACATCGGGGATCACGACGATGCCTTTCTTGAACAATATTTGATCCGCTTCAGATGCTATCGGGCCATTAGCAAGTTCGAGTATATATCTTGCTCTAATATGATCAGCATTCTCGGCGGTGATCTGGTCTTCCAAAGCAGCTGGTATCAAGATATCGACTTCGAGCTTCAATAGATCTTCCTGCGAGATATGCTTCAGGTCATTGAAATCTTGCACCGAGCCAGTCGCATCCTTATGCCCCGCAAGTTTCGGTATATCCAAGCCCTTCGGATCATAGATGCCACCCGATGAATCTGAAACTGCGACAACTTTGTAGCCCGCTTCACTCGCAAGCGCTGCCATATGCTTGCCTGCATTACCAAAACCCTGGATCGCTATCATTGCTCCTTGTGGAACATGCTGTTTTTGAGCGAATGCCTCAAGCACATAGTACCCCCCTTGCGCTGTCGAGTTACCGCGACCCAATGAGCCTCCAGTATCGATAGGTTTACCGGTGAATGTCGCGATGCCTTTCGGATCGCCGGTCAATCGTACATACTCATCTGCCATCCATGCCATGATCTGCGGTGTGGTATAGACATCTGGCGCAGGCACATCGATCTGAGGTCCTAATACATGGTGAAAAGCCTTTACGAAGGCTCGTGCTAATCTCTCTATTTCTCCTTCAGACAACTTTTTCGGATCAACGATGACGCCGCCTTTGCCTCCGCCCAAAGGAATATCTGCAACCGCGCATTTGATCGACATCCAGAATCCAAGTGCTTTCACCTCGTTCAGATCAACGTTCGGATGAAAACGAATACCACCTTTATAG
This sequence comes from uncultured Gammaproteobacteria bacterium, assembly GCA_964422585.1. Classification (GTDB taxonomy): domain Bacteria; phylum Patescibacteriota; class Patescibacteriia; order UBA1558; family 2-01-FULL-52-15; genus CAYRBH01. Next base: position 38,452 of record CAYRBH010000002.1, on the reverse strand, counting down.
GGCCCACGCGCTGAATTATATTGCACCCGAAATCCGGTGAATATTTTTTCTTCGCCAGAATCTAACGTCACTGGGATGGCAGCCTCGATATGTCGCTCTGGTTGCTGCAAGCGAGTAATAACTTTCTCATCGACTTTCGCGATCTTTGCGGCGCGCGATAGCTGCTGCATGGCTGATTCAAAAGCGTTCATGGTTACACAGTAAATTCTTGATTGCTCCACAAAGGCTTAAAGTCAATACCAGCCGGTTCAAGAAATTGTTTTGGCAAACGGTGATAGAGACCCGGTTCTTTCAGCGTTGCGTCGTGGACTGGAAAGCAAACTTTTGGCTTGAATGTTTTTGCATAATCAATGGTGTTTCGCAGCGTACCCCATGGAGCCGTGACCGGTAACGCAAGCACAGGAGCTGAATTTTTCAATACATGATACGCATCTCCAGGATGATACAATGTTCCATCAAGCACATAGCCCGTATTGATCACCTCTGGAACTCCCTGATAAATGAATTCATGTTTACTACCATATGCTTCAATGGAAATATTTTTAAGAGTCATTGATCCGCCATCCTCGATTTGTTCAAATGGAATACCAAGCTCAGTGAGCAAAGCGCCAACCTCGTGATTTGTCACAAAAATCGCATTGGGGTTTTTAATTCGAATTTGTTTAATCGAATCAACATCATAATGATCCGCATGAACATGCGTGATAATAACCGCATCAAGACCAGTCAGCTCGTTTTGCTCTTTACTGAAAACACCAGGGTCAAAAAGAAATCGAACACCCTTTGTCTCAACCACGATACAGCTGTGGCCTATTTTTTTAATGGTCATAGTATTACTTCATCAATGTCGGCGCGTAGAATTTCCATCGATCGATACGAATCCTGTCTTCAGTCACGCCTTTTTCTTTCAAAATCTTTTCTGCAGCATCGATAAATGGCGGCGGTCCGCAAATATAAAATACTTGTTGGTAATCTTTGCCGGCAAACTCTTCGTCGAATAAAAACTCGCTCACAAGTCCCCTATGTACTTTCAGTTCAGGCGGCGCTTCAGTATAAAGAATGGTTGTCGTAAATTGCGGATACTGCTTTGGTAATTCCTCTAGTTCTTTTTGGTAGATAATCTCTTTTTCATTCAACACACTGAAGAGCAAATGCACGGCATTCTTCATTCCTTTGGTGAGCACGTGATCATAAATCGCCCGAAGAACTGAAATCCCAGTGCCGCCAGCAATTAACACAATATCTCTCGTATCAGTATCATCGAAAATAAATTTCCCAAATGGCCCCGATACCTGCACTGTATCTCCTGACTTCAGTGCCGGGACACAGGAGGAAACCATACCTTCAGGCATGATGCGGAACGTAAACATCATTTCGCGGATAGCGTCGCCACCGGCATTAGCCATAGAAAATAGCCTGCCGCCTTTTTTATCAGGCAGCATCGCTTCCCAGCGCATACACTGCCCCGTTTTGATGGATACCGGTTGCTCTAGCTCGATAACCACACTATACACTCGTGGCGTTTCTTGAATTACTTTTTTAACTGTTGCTTTCATATACTGTCTTGGTCATTCTGGTCATGAGCTTACATGAAGGTAAAGAGTCTCAAGTCTGCTTGCCTTCGGGGCACACGTCTCAAGCCCCGGCGCTCCGCGAGCGGCTTTCAACGTTTGCCCCTCGGCACTCATTCAACGTTAGAACAGTACGGATTACGGCGCCTCGATTACTGTACATTTGCATGCGTTTCACCCATGCCTTGTATCCAATGATAGACACTTTGTGCCGCGATAGAGCCTTCTGCTGCGGAGGTAATAAACTGCTTCAATTCTGTTGCGTTGGTTATGTCTCCTGCTGCATAGACGCCGGCAAGATTCGTCGCCTGCTTACGATCAACGATAATATACCCATGATCATTCGTCGCAACGCCGAGTTTTTTCGCAAGTTCAGACAATGGTAAATGCCCGATCTCAATAAATAGTCCGTCAAGATTTATCACACGACCAGTATCGAGCTTCAATTGCTTCACATGGTTGCCATCGCCGATAATCTCGACAATATTCGCCCTAGGAATTAATTCTACTTTTTCATGTTTCGAAACTTTCTCGACTGAAATAGGCTCAGCAGTCATCGTGTCTTTACGAAAAATGGTATAGAGCTTCGAGCCGTATTCCGCGAGAAACAGTGTCCCAAGCGCCGCGGAATCAGAACCTCCGGCAACCGCTAACACTTTATTTTTATACAAAGGCCCATCGCAAGTATAACAATAGTGCACTCCTCTGCCCGCATACTCTTCTTCACCAGGCACACCCAATTTTTTATGTTGCATACCATTGGCAAAAAGTATTGCCTTAGCTTCGTGACGTGCTCCATCCTCAAGAACCACTGCGTAACCGCCAGATGTTTTTTCAACAGACATAATCGTCGACTGAATCATCGGTACTTGATACTGCTCGACATGCTTGATAAATTTCTGCATCAAATCATAGCCGCCGACACCTGGATCGCCGATCCAATTGTCGACTAGGTGCGCGATGTTGCCTGTGCCACCAAATTCTTTCGCGATGATGGACACACTTAATTTAAAACGTGCGGCATATAACCCTGCGCCAAGGCCTGCTGCTCCGCCCCCTATGATTATTAAATCCTGCATTACTTTGTTACTTACAGATTAACTTTCTGCCCGATGAGAAGGTTACAGGCGCCGCGTCCGAACGAAGTGAGTGATGCAGGGCGCCGATGATGATGAGATCGTACATATGACTAGACTCCGACCTGACGATTCAGCTTACTTAAAATAGAAGCCTTCGATTGCAATCCGATTGCCTGATCAACTGGTTTACCATCTTTGAAAATAATGATCGTAGGAATGCTGAACACCTGAAACTGCTGTGAAAGATTCGGATTCTCATCCACATTGGTCTTGCCAATCTTCACCTGTGGCTTGCCAGCGAATTCTTTCGCAATATCTTCAACAATCGGTCCCTGCATCTTACAGGGGCCACACCATGGCGCCCAAAAATCTATCAACACAACCCCTTTAGACTGCTCTACTTCGGTTGCAAAATTACTATCAGTAAATTCGACGGCCATATATTTGAAAAGTTAATTAATAGGTTTCAATTATAGTTAAGCTCTATCTCTATGGCAAGTTCTAAGAGATCTTAAACAAAGTATCAACCAATTGAGCAACAGGCGCCGATGACTGATCTGACGGCAGACAACCTTTCACCTCTGCCTCAACTACTAGTTTTGCTAAAGATGAGAGTGATGAACGTACGGCAACGATCTGCTGAACTATGTCCTGGGCAGTTCGTTTATCATCATACATAGTCTCAAGGGCGGCAATTTGCCCAGCTATTCTATGTGTTCTGTCTAAAAACTGTTTATTATCACATTTCATATACTATATACCAGTATAGAGTATATAGATCAATAAGTCAAATGATCCTACTATTTATAGCTATTGACAAATACTTTATTAAATGTTAATATTATATATTAAGCTCTTCAAACTGCAGTTAACCCTCCTCTTAGGAGTCTAAGTCATGCCCGAAAAGAAGAAGGCTTCTTTGTTCAGAAAGGTGGTGATGGGCTTTATCGTCTTCTCGTTTCTGCTCATCGCTTACCCGGCCTTGCTCATCATTCTTGCGAAAGGCCCCTCAGCCCTTCTGCAGAAGTACGGGTCGCATCAGCCCCTTTCCCCGCAGGCAGTCGGAGTCATCTTCGGCGCCCTGCCGAGCATGACGATCATCCTAGGCTTCTTTGCCATGGTACTCCTCGCTGTTTTCTGGGACCTGGCAAAGGCCTTCGTCGTCCTCTGCTACCGAATGGTGGTCCCGAAAGAAAACGGCGAACAATGAGAACTAGGCAAGAACACTGAAAGCCCGAAACGCATCAGCGGATCGGGCTTTCAAACTATATAGCATGTTCCGCGAGGAACTTTTTTTTAATATATCCAAAGTATAGCTGGTGCCCCTGGAGGGAATTGAACCCCCATCTCATCCTTAGGACGGATTTGCTCTATCCGTTGAGCTACAAGGGCTTATGTTTTTGTTCCTTGTGGAACATTCCAAAGGATTTATTAAAATTAAATATAGATATTTATTTTATATTAGCTAATTAAATGCGTCATAAAATAAATCATACCTACATACATTGACCCTGAGTCAACTAAAAAGCATTACAATAGTATATGAGGGCTATTTTTTTGTCTATCTAAAGGAATTAGTTTTGACATTTACCTAGAAACTAACTACTATTCAAGCGTTAAAACTTAATGTTAACCTGAAAAACTATGGCTATGTTTAGCAATAATCCACGGGAGGGCTCGCAGGGCGCTGCTACAGAAACATTTATAGGACCTTCGGTAAAAATGGAAGGTAATTTCTCTGGTGATGGCGATGTTGTTATTGAGGGTATTTTAGTCGGGACTTTAGCCACAAAAGGGGATGTTCGTATTGGTCAACAGGCTCTTATTGAGGCTGAGATTAGGGCAAAAAATGCTCAAATCGCAGGAAAGGTGAAGGGAAATTTGAATATATCTGGATTACTCAAGCTCGCGGGAACAGCTGTTATTCAGGGCGATGTCAAAACTCAGGCAATAGGAATAGAAGAGGGCGCAGTCCTGAATGGTAAGGTCAATATGAGCAAAGAAAAGATGGCTAAAGAAGGTACCGCGGCTGAGCGCCCGTCCACAGAAGAGCATACTGAGAAGAGCAAGGCTTAATTACTGATTGCTGCTCTCTGCGGCAGCTCTTCTTCTACCTGCTATGTATCTCTACATCTATGACTCATTGCTGAGTCATCAAAAATACAGCTCATTCCTCACGAATGTCGAGCGTCGTTGTACTGATCTTGGTATCAATGGAAAAATAGTTCGACTGACCATTTTGAAGAATATCAAAGAAGTGGTGACCGATGCTGTGAAGCGAGGCGTTACGACGATTGTTGCGGTTGGCGATGATCAAACGTTTGCAAAAATTATCAATACCATAGCGCCGCTCGATGTAACACTCGGACTCATTCCTTCAGACAATTCGAGTCGGATCGCTCGCGTCTTGGGTATTCCCCCAAAAGAATTGGCCTGCGACGTAATCGCGGGACGCATCGTGAAAAAACTCGATCTGGGAAGAATCAACAATTATTATTTCTTGAATGCCGCGGAAATAACAAATGCGAAGGTTCAGATAACATGCAATGGTTATTCGCTGGCGCCTCTCACCGAGTTAAACACGGTTCGTATCTGCAATGTAGGCTCCTATGGCGGTCCGATCCGTTCAAACCCAATGGATGGCAGACTAGAAGCTATTATCACCCCGATACAGGGCGGCTGGCTTTCAAAAAAAGAATTGCAACCAACCGTGTTGCCTTTCACGAAGATACGCATCCAGGCAACAGGGGAGGATGTTGTATCCATCCTTACTGACGAGCAGATCATATTAAAAACACCTGCTGATGTAGAAATAGCGCCTGGGAAACTCAAGGTTATCGTCGGGACGAATAGAATGTTTGAATAAATAGTCCCATCTCATGAAAACAGAGTAGCCGAAACCGCCCTCCTGCAGTGCAGGAGGGCGGTGTATATACATACTCACTGTTAGCACCCACTAAGCGGTTTTTTTCCTGAACATCCACATCTGCTGGAGTACTGAGAAAAAAGTAGTCGAGAACCAATAGAGTGCCAGGCCGGCCGGAAAACGAGATCCAATAATAACAGTCATTACCGGCATCATATAGAGCATCTGGGAATTCATGGCTGAAGTCATGGAACCGGCCTTTTTATTCTTGGCCATAAGCATTTTCGTCTGCCAGAATTGGGCGAGCCCTGCCATGAGCGCGAGTATAAGATTCGGCTTCAAAAGATCAAGGAAGCCAAAAGCGAAGGTGCTCAAAGAGCCTGGACTCGCTATACCCGGGTACAGCAGTTCGAAGCTTTGATTCTTGAGACCATGTATAAACACCTGATAGACAGCGATGAGTATCGGTAGCTGTATCAAGAGCGGCAAACAGGAAGAAAAAGGATTTATTTTCTCTTGCTTATACAACTGCATCATCTCCGTACCAAGCTTTTCGCGATCATCCTTATACCTCTCTTTCAACTCTTCAACTTTCGGCTGTATGGTCTGCAGCGCTTTCTGGGATATGATGGCGCGCCGGTTCAGTGGATACAGCACCAACTTGATGATCAGCGTCAGCACGATGATAGTAACACCCAGGTCATGACCTGGGATGGTGTTATACAAAAAGATCAATAGGTTAAAAAGTGGCTTGTATAATACTTCGGTATAAATAAACATACTGTGGTGTTAGGTTATAGGGTCAATGCCGCCTGTATTCCAGGGATTACAGCGAATAATACGGTAGACGCCCTTCAGACTGCCTCGTACTATACCATACCGTTCGATAGCTTGGTATGTATATTCTGAGCAGGTTGGATGAAAACGGCAATAACCATGTGGGAAAAGGGCCGCAACTATGCCTGTATCCGGAGATACCGTCCTCTGATAGAGCCGTATCAGCTGCAGAACAGCTCTGCGTGGAAGTAGGAGCACGCTAGTACTTATAGCCATAGGCGAGACTTTGTGAGTAAGGCTTCGACTTCTTGTTTCAAAGCTTGAAAATCAAGCTGCCGTGCCTGGGGACGCGCAATGATCAAGACTTCAAGGCCTGTTTTTAATTGAGGAAGTTCTGCCCGGATAATTTCTCGAAGCCTTCTGCGCAATAAGTTGCGCTCAACTGCCTTCTTGCTCACCTTTGTGGAGACTACGAAGGCAAAACGGGTTGGCAGTGAGCGATCTGTTCCTTGTGGAGCAATGCGAAAGGTCAATGAAGTACCAAAAAAAGGTTGCCCAATGCGCGCAAGCCTCTTAAATACCGGATCACCGCGCAAACGATGAGCACGGGAAAGCATACAGACTTAGACTGTTAGTTTTTTTCGTCCCTTGGCTTTTCTGCGACGAATAACCTTGCGGCCACCGGCGGTCGCCATACGAGCCCTAAATCCATGCGCTCGCACACGCTTTCGTTTTTTCGGTTGATAGGTTCGTTTTGTTGCCATAGATACTAGAAAAAAGTATCACATATACCTTGCTTTGTAAATGCATAGGTCGCGGAGTGTACTAGTACAATGATTTTTGAGCAGCATTGCCACAAGTAGAGGGCTGGACAGAATAAAAAATATGAGGTACTACGACATACACAGATTATCAACAGTATGTGCACGATAAGGGCGTTTCTGTGAATATCCTTTTGTGCTATTCTAGGACCTATCAAAAGCTTGTATACAAAAACCCATGGATACTAATCAACTCTGGCACGCTGTTCTCGGTGAGCTCGAGATATTGATAAGCAAGGTCAACTTCACGACCTGGTTCAAGAACACTTTTATAATCGAACATGGTCCGCGTGAAACAGTGATCGGGGTGCCCAACGCTTTTACCAAGGCTTGGTTGGAAAAAAAATATAATGACCAGATAGCGACTGCCATAGGGAATATCACTGGTGAGAAAAATTTGACTATTTCGTATCGCGTCTCCGCAAAACAAGAGGGTGAGAAACCATCACCGAGCTCAGGACAAAAAACAGCTAAACACACTCCATCTGCTGAGGCACCTTTCCCGCTTGATCGCTCTGATTCTGAGAATGGGAAGCTTGGTTTGAACCAAAAATATACCTTCGATACCTTTATCGTTGGCTCTGGTAATGAGCTGGCCCATGCGGCAGCAAAGGCTGTTGTCACAAGGCCGGGGGAAATTTATAACCCGCTCTTTATCTATGGCGGCGTTGGCCTCGGCAAGACGCACTTAATCCAGGCTGTCGGGAATCATTTTGCAAGTACGAACCCAAAGCTAAAGGTGCTCTACGTAAATAGCGAGCGGTTCACGAATGATTTCGTAAGCGCCATCAAACAAGGAACGACTGAGAAATTTAAGAAGACCTACCGATCGGTCGATGTATTATTGATTGATGATATACAATTCATCGCCGGCAAAGAACAGACCCAAGAGGAATTTTTCCACACTTTCAACGCCCTGCACCAAACAAACAAGCAGATCGTTCTGAGTTCAGATAGGCCTCCAAAATCAATACCTTCTATTGAAAACCGGCTTGTTTCAAGATTTGAGTGGGGGATGATAGCTGATATCAGCGCGCCCGACCTTGAGACTCGCATCGCTATTCTTGAATCAAAGTGCCAAGAACGAGGTCTCTTATTAGACCCTGATATCATTAGGTCGATCGCTGAAACCGTTTCTGAAAATATTCGTGAGCTTGAGGGCGCTTTAAATAGAATCGTGGCCTACCATCAACTTTCTAATTCAACGCCAACAAAAGAATCCACCAAAACACTCTTGGTTTCCACGAGCTCAAAGCCTCAAAAAGGCGGTCTGACCAGTAAAAAGCTCATTCAGCTGGTCGCCGACTTCTTTGACATATCACTGAAAGATCTGGCCGGGCCGGTTAGAAGAAAAGAGCTGGTCATACCTCGACAGATCACGATGTATTTATTGCGCGAAGAAATGTCCTGTTCATATCCGCATATTGGCCAGCAGCTTGGTGGCAGGGATCACACAACCGCCATGCACGCTTGCGGTAAGATAGAAGAGTATTTGAATTCGAATGAAAAAATTAGGAATGATGTGGCCCTGCTGCGTCAAAAAATGTATGAGTAAAAAATGTGTTTAACTGTTTCTCATATTCTGAATATCTAAACCTTATACACAAAAACAAAAAACTTACTTTTTTCTTCACCCAAACATCCACAACAACATACCCAGCCTCATCCAAAATTTGTACACACACAGCACCTCATTTTTTACTACATAATCAAGCCAAAACCCACCCCCCAACACTTACCCACCTATCCACACACCCTATTATTATAACTATCAATAGTATATAAAACCCCTAATAAGAGTTGTATGAAATTAACCTGCACACAAGAAAATTTTTCCAGAGGATTAAATATTGTCGCGCGATTAAGTGATAAAAACACAAACCTGCCCATTTTAAATAATGTGCTTTTGCAGGCAAGAAAAGATGGTTTACTGTTGGTTTCAACAAACTTAGAGATAGGCATAAAAACAAAGGTGCGTGGTAAGATCGAGTCTGAGGGAGACTTTACGGTACAAGCGAAGCTTCTCTCCGAATTTGTTAACACATTGAAAAAAGAGAATGTCGAGGTTGAGTTGGTGGACAAAACACTGCACTTACGCGGCGAGAACCACCAAACAACTATTCGTGGCCTTGAATCATCCGACTTTCCGGTAATCCCAGAGGTAGAGGCAAAAACCACAATCACCCTGCCAACAGCAACACTCATCGAGGCGCTTAATCAAACTGTTTTCGCGGTGTCAAACGACGAGTCTCGGCCAGAACTCACTGGTGTGTATATCATCCTTGAAGACAAACACTGTATATTTGTGGCGACAGACGGCTATCGCCTCGTTGAAAAAAAGGTTTCGCTCGCAACAAAAACCCCACATCCCCGAGCAATAATCATTCCCTCAAAGACATTGCAGGAGTTAGTTCGAGTGTTGCCGCTCTCGGAAGAGGAAAATACAACAATCACCATCAATGATACCCAGATACTTTTTGTATGTGGCCAAACACAACTAGTTTCCCGCATTATCACCGGCGACTATCCGGACTATAAACAAATAATCCCAACCACATTCAAGAATATCGTGGAGTTCAAGGTATATGATATGGCGCAGGCGATCAAAACAACCTCTCTGTTTTGTAAGCAAGGTATCAATGACGTACGAATCTCTCTCGACAAGCGCTTCTCAGACATTGCCATCAACGCTGAGAACAGTACATTCGGCAAGAACATTTCGAATGTGCCAAGTTTGGTCAAAGAACAGGAGCTTGATATAGTTTTTAACTATAAATTTTTACTTGATGGTCTCGCGCATATTTCAAGCGACCGCGCGACACTAAGGACCAATGAGCCAACCACGCCCGCCGTACTTACTGCGCCGAAGGAGGATGGGTTTGTGTATGTCATCATGCCCATTAAACAGTAGTGGCTGTGCTCGACGCAAAAACACTGGTAGTGATACCAACCTATAATGAGCGCGGAGCACTCCCGATCCTTATCGATGCGCTCAGGGGGCTGCCCTTGGATATACTCGTCATTGATGACGGGTCCCTCGATGGTACGGGGGAGTATATGCGGGAACAGTGCGCGCAGCACCCGTCGATACATCTTGTGCAGAGAGGCTCTAAACAAGGGCTTGGAAGCGCCTATCGTGATGGTTTTCGCTGGGCGCTCGAGCGGGGATATGATATCGTCGTCCAAATGGACGCTGATGGATCTCATGACCCTCATGCCCTGCGGGGGCTGCTAGAAAAAGCGCAGGACGCTGAGCTGGTCATTGGTAGTCGTTATGTCAAAGGCGGTTCCATTTCTCATTGGTCATACTTTCGTTTGCTAGTAAGCCGTATAGCGAACATATATATTAACGCCATCCTTCGCTTCAAAGATCCGCAGTATCATATTAAAGACTCGACCAGCGGCTATAAGATCTGGAAAACTTCTTTGCTTGAGCGCATTGGTATAACAGCTACACGATCAGATGGGTATGCTTTTCAAATAGAAACAAGCTGGGCAGCTGTGAAAGCGCATGCGCGGATTGAGGAGGTCGCTATTACCTTTCGAGATAGGACGATCGGGGCTTCGAAGATCGGCCGCTCGAATATCCTCGATACACTTCTCTTGCCCTGGCGCCTCTAAATTTTTGTAAAAGAAAAGCGCACCCCCCCCGTGTGGAGATGCGCCGTAGCCGAATTCTTCTGGCAAGGACGATAGGCATATCTGCCTCCAAAAAAAGGAGGGCGCGAGAACCGTGAGGTCCCCGCGCCCTGAAGACCGCGCTTGCGCGCGGGCTGGTTGTGGGAAGGAAGGTACGGCTAGAAAGCCGCCGGCGGGTCGACCGCCGCCATCTTGAGGCCGTAGCCGCAACAGCCACGGCAACCGGTGTCGCAGTCGATGACGCTGCAACTCGTCCCGGTCGGGTCGGTGATGCAGATCTCCACCACGGTGAGGCACGTGCCCCGAGGACCGCAGCTGCCGTTCAGCTGCGCGTACTTGTTGGGGTCGATCTCCTGGCCCTTCCCGACGTTCCCGACGAGGGATGCGTTGGTCGGGTTGTTGCCGACGGTCGAAACCGGGCTTGGCGCCGGCGTTGCCAGCTGGTGGATCATGGTCGCGTTGATCCTGTCGATTTCGCGGCCTGCTCCGATCTGCGCGAGGTGAGCCTGCAAGGCGGTATTGATGTATCCGGTCACGTCGGATGCCTTGGCCGTTCTTGCCTCGGCGGCGAATCTGCCGACGACGGCGTTCAGATGGTCCAGGTTGTCGTTGATCCAGACCTGCGTGGCTTCGTGCTTCGCGACCTTCTCGAGGTCCAGTGTCGGCTGGTTGGTCGCCGAGTCGATGGGTGGCGGGCTGATCAGCCGGCCGGTGTCGGTCACGTAGATCGAGATCTCGTTCTGCATCGGCGTAAGCGGAGCGTTCAGTCTCCCGTTGTGGGTCAGACTGACCGGGGGTGACGCGGACTTCTGCGCCGCGAACGAGGCGGGGGTCATGGCGGCGAACGCGATCAAGCCGAGGACGAGAGACGGTCTGTTCTTCATCATTCCAGACTCCTTCTTTCGAAGTGACCCTCCTCCTGGAGAGGTCGGTTATTGGGACGCGGTCAGCAGTGGCCGCACGAGCTCGTTGAGCTTAGCGGTGCGGTCGTCGATCGACGCGTTGGGGTGTTCGGCTTCGAAGTTCTTGAAAGCGACGAGAGCCTCGTCGTAGCGTGGTGTCTTCATCGCTTGCTCAAGCTTCGGGAAGTCGGGGTCGTTGTGATTGACGGAGATGTTGCCTTCGGCACCCGGACAGAACCGGACGAGGGGGAGAGCGGTGCGTTTCGCTCCGCTCAACTGCATCGCCATGAGGGCGACTTGCTGGTTGTCTGCCTGCAGGCTCGCGAGCTGGTCTCGAAGACCATGTTTCTGGAGTACGTCTGCGACGCGCTGCCGCAACGTGGCCCGCAACGTGGCCTTTTCATCTTGCGATGCCGTAGACCAGGCTTTGAACGTAATGCCGGTGGATTGGAGATCAGGATCGCTCGCTGTCGCGAAGTAGGCCGCCTTGTAGTCGGCGTTCGTGTCCATGAGGACCCGGTGCTTGGCGACGACGTTCCACCAACTGGCGTCTGCTTCAGCGAAGTTGGGGTTTGCGTCGGGCGGCACCGAGAACCCGAAGGCCACGGTGTTGTCCGGCTTGACGTAGGCCATGAAGAAGTTGTCAGGGATGACGAGGGGCTTCGGCTGGTCTCCGGCGTACGCTTCGAGAGCGCACAGAGCGAACACGGTCACAAACAGAGAAACGAATCGGCGCACTGGTATCACCACCTTCCTAAACCTATAAGTCAAGGTACGTTGAGTGCACGCTGGGCAAATTCCACTATGGAATAGGCCTGTGTGTGCGTTTATTCAATTTAACCATAGAACGCTCTACGGTACAACAGTACGGTATCCTTGTCAATAACCAAGTAATAGTACCTGACGGTCAATTGGTGACCGAAATAGAGATGAGAGGATCTGTCATTGACTGGTTATGTATATCAGTCACGACAAGGTAGAGTTGATAGGTCCCCGGCGAATCTGGTTTTATCCAGGGTTCATTTAGTTGCGTCTGGCCACTGACATTCTGGAAACCAATGAAATGCGGCGCGCCTTCGTTGGCATAGTAGAAGTCAATTTTTTTAATGCGCTGTGGATTGGTAATCCCTATCTGTAGCTCTGTTGGCACATTCGCAAGCGCGTAGGTTGCGTTCGGTTCTGGCGCTATCCAGTTAATTGACCAGGCATTCGGGTCAGGCGGCAGGTTAATGGTTACCGTAATATCGTTTTGTTGCTCATCGCCAAGACTATCAGTCGCGCGGGCGCTTAAGGTGTACGTACCATTTTGTACTGTTGTGTTTGGCGTGAAGGCAAAGGTGTACGGAGCTTGTGTCGCCGTGCCTATAATCTGATTGTTCAACAGATAGGTCACCTTTGCAACGCCATGCGGCCCAGAAGCTTGTGAGCTGAGAGTGATAGGCAACGAGGTGATAGTTGCGCCATCTTGTAGCGAAGTCCAGTTGATCGATGGTTGGTCAGCGGTGCTATACGTCGTGTCGATCTCGGTCGGTGGGACATCAGTGAGGTATCCTTGTTTTTGCGCCCACTGCTGTACGGGCGCTTCCCACGCGCTGTATTGTGGATCCGCAGTGGGATCAGCTGGCTCAGGGCCGGTTGGGTTCGTTTTGTCTACATACTGCAGCAACTCATGCACTTCTTTGTAGGTGACTTCTTTGATTTTCGATGGCGGTGTCGCAGGGCCAGCAAGTTTACCATTATCCATATTAATCCTGACAACCCGTTCGCTTCCTAAGGTCCCGCAGAGCATAGGTTTCGTGCACGCAGGCAAGGGCTCCGGCGCTTTGAATTGTTCGACAGGAGTGTCTTTGAGGATAGCATTCATATACTTCTGCCAAATGGGAGCAGCCACGACAGAACCGTCAGCCTTCGGGCCCATGGAGGTGTTATCAGAATTACCGACCCAGACGCCAGTAACTATGGAGGGGGTGTAGCCCATGGTCCAGGCATCCTTGTAGTCATTCGTCGTACCGGTTTTTGCCGCGACCGGCCTGCCGTCGAGTACGAGATGATTGCCCGCGCCGAAGATGAACGTGCGCGCATCATTGTCTGAGAGTACATTTGAAAGCTGCCGGGTGACTTCTCGCGGTAACACGCGCTGTCCTTCAGTATCAGTGAATTGCTCTAAGGTGTTACCATTAGCATCTTGAACGCTCAGTACATCCGCATAGGGTTTATAGACACCTTCGCGCGCGAAGGCCGCATAGGCGTTCGTATGCTCGATGAGCTTCACTTCACCACCTCCGAGCACTAGTGATAGGCCGTAGCGATTTGGATCGGTGAGTGAGGTATAACCAAGCTGCTGGGCGAGCTCGATGGCGCGCGGCACGCCTATGAGATAGAGCATTTTAACTGCAGGGATATTGAGCGAACCTTGTAAGGCATCGCGCAGCGAGATCGGGCCCCGCTCTTTGCCATCATAGTCTTGAGGAGAGTAGTCGCTCGAGAAGGCTGTCCGCAGATCGAAAATCATAGTATCTGGTCGGTAGCCTTGATTGAATGCTTCAGAGTAGATCATCGGCTTCAAGGAGCTGCCAGGCTGCCGGAGGCTTGTCGCTACATTGACCTGCCCGTCTATAGAGTCATCGAAATAGTCCCTCGAGCCTACGAGCGCGAGCACCTGCCCGGTGTTCACATCGATGGTGACCAGGCTCGCGTTCTGCGCCTTGTATTTTTCGAGATTGGTAGCGCCTATCTCATTGATAGTTTGTTCGGCGATCTTTTGCTTATCATAGTCAAGTGTCGTGATGATCTTCAGGCCGCCTTGCTCCACGAGGCGTTCTCCATAGCGCTGCGCCAATTCGTCTTTCACCATGAACACGAAATGCGGCGCCTTGATATCCTCCTGTTTTCTCTTGAAGACAATCTTTTCATCACGAGCGGCCTGAGCCTGATCTTGGGTGATATAACCCTGCTCGACCATGAGTTTCAAGACCAGACGCTGTCGCGCGATCAACTCGTCCTTATGCTCGCCATAAGGCGAGTAGTAGCTTGGGGCCTGTGGCAATGCGGCGAGAATCGCGGCTTCGCCGAGGGTCAGGTCTTTCGCTGATTTGTCGAAGTAGATATGAGAGGCGGCCTCAATGCCATACGCTGTCGAGCCATAGGGTATTTCATTGAAATAGAGTTTGAGTATCTGCTCTTTGCTGAATTTCTGCTCGAGTCTATAGGCAAGCACGAACTCCTTAATTTTACGGGAGTAACTTTTCTCGGTTGTGAGTACTGCGTTCTTGATGAATTGCTGGGTCAAGGTTGAGCCGCCAGGAACGATACCATGGTATAAGCCGATCTTGCTCGCGACGTCCAGGACGATAGCTTTGAGGATACTGGGGAATGAAAGACCGCTATGCTTGAAGAAATTTTTATCTTCGATAGCGATAGTCGCATTAATCGCATATTGCGGTATGTCAGAGAGCTCGATAGAGGTCCTGCGCTCAGCTCCATGTATCTCATAGAGCAATACCGTGCCGGTACGATCATAGATTTTCGTGCTCTGAGCAACATCGCGCTGTATGATCTTATTCGGATCGGGCAAATCCTTCGAGTAGTAGGCAAAGACAGTCACTAATCCAATTCCGCCGATCAGGAATAGTAACAACCCCAAGCGAATGAATGTCGCAAGGAGCGTCTTCTGCCGGCGTATGCGTTTCTTTGGCGTTCCTCCTCTTCGCGGGCTTGTAGTCCATGATGATGAGGTTGGAGTATTTCGTGAAGCATTGCGTCTGTCGGCGGTGCTCATAGTATTGTCGTTGGTAAAACTATGCGTGCTAAAAGCGCTTCGTGGCTCCTCAGCATCTTTTCGTTTCAGTTGACGAATAGGCATAGAGGATGTCATTATACCAAAGGTGCGCTATAATTATAAGGAGTATGAAGATTGATACAAATCCAAAAAAGATACAAGAGCTGCTGACACGAAGTGTCGAGAATATATATCCATCACACGACTATCTGGAAAAGATGTTGAAGAGTGGTAAGCAGCTGACTTTGTACCTTGGTATTGATCCGACAGGGCCTGCGCTTCACCTGGGGCACGCTATTCCACTTATGAAATTGGCCCAGTTCCAGGCACTTGGCCACAAGGTTATTCTTCTCATCGGTGATTTTACAGCAATTGCCGGTGATCCGGACAAGACCGAAGCGCGGAAAATTCTTACGAGGAAGGAAATCCTTGCCAACTGTAAGAACTACAAAAAACAAGCAGCAACTATTTTGAAATTCACGGGTCCGAACGCGGCTGAGTACCAATTCAATAGCACCTGGCTCTCGAAATTAAAACTCGAGGATATATTGATGCTTGCTTCGAAAGAAAGCGTACAGCGAATGCTCGCGAGAGATCTATTCGACAGAAGGATGAAATCAGGCAAACCGCTCTTGATGCACGAATTTCTCTATCCCCTGATGCAAGGCTACGATTCAGTTGCAATAAATGTCGATGGTGAAGTAGGCGGTAATGATCAGACATTCAATATGTTGACCGGTCGCGATCTAATGATGAAGTACAAAAATAAGGAAAAATTCGTCATAGCCACAAAGCTCCTGGAAGATGCAACGGGTAAGAAGATGGGGAAGACAGAAGGGAATATGGTGACGCTTGTTGATTCTCCCAAGGAAATGTTCGGCAAAATTATGTCATGGACCGATGCGATGATTCTGCCTGCATTAGAGTTGATCACCACAATGCCGATGGCCGCCATTCAGGATCGTCAGAAGCAGATGCAGTTTGGCAAGCTGAACCCACGTGATGCCAAAGCTGAGCTTGCTCGAATGATAGTTACGAGATTTCACTCTGCAAAGGAGGCCATCCAAGCAGAGTACGAATTCGTAAAGCAGTTTACAAAGAAGCAAATCCCAACGGGCATCAGAGAAGTTCCCACGACACTAACGGACGAGGGGATATTGAGTATTCTTGTTAAGCTCAAACTGTGCTCATCAAAGTCTGAGGCTCGTCGTATGGTTGAACAGGGCGCAGTCAGAATTAATGGGGACCAGCTAACTCGTAACCCTAACGTAATGATTGCTCTCCAAAAAGGTGATGTTGTGCAAGTTGGCAAGAGGAAATTTGTAAAGATCACATAATGGCTATACTCAGAAACCGAGCGGTACTCTCTGTACTCGTTCTTGCCGCCCTCGCGACCTCCTTTTATGGTGGTTGGGCTGCGCGAAGCGCATTGCCAGCAACCGTCCCAGCAAACGAACGCATGCAAGTACAGAGAGAGGGCTATGATAACTTGGTGAATCCGCTCCTGAGTTGTGATATCCCTGATCAGAAAGAATTCACCGAGTTCGCTCCTATTGAGAAGGTCATCCAGGCCCTTGTGGATCGGAAAGTAAGCACGAACCAAGCTACTTCGATTTCAGTGTATTTTCGCACCATGAATAGCGGGCGCTGGGTCGGGGTGAATGAGAATGAAAAGTATACCCCAGCGAGCCTGTTGAAAGTCCCAATCATGATAGCCTACTATAAGGAGGCAGAGGCCAGTCCTGACATACTTACCAAAAAAGTCACCTATGCCATCACTCCGGCTATGCGCTCATTGATCAATCTTGACGCCCCGGATCTGTTGACTGAGAATAAAGAGTATACTATTGAGGAGTTAATCGAGCAGATGATCACAAAATCAGATAATGTAGCACTATATCTGCTCGCGAATAGTATTGACCCGAATTCTTTGAAGGAGGTATACAGCGACCTAGGCGTTCCTTTCGGTACCGGACAAGATCCGACCGAACCGGATCAGATGTCAGCGAAGAACTACTCAACATTTTTCAGAGTGCTCTATAACGCGACGTATTTGGATAAAGAAATGTCACAACGCGCATTGCATGTACTGACGCAGGCCACCTTCGCGGACGGTATCGTGAAAGGTCTTGGCGCGCCCCTGATCGTCGCGCATAAATTCGGTAAGCATACTGTGACGGGGAGTACTGGCGCTGTCACGGATCGGGAGCTGCATGATTGTGGCATCGTATACTATCCTGATCATCCTTATTTCTTATGTGTCATGACGAAGGGAGTCGACTATGATCAGATGGCAACGACTATTTCTGATGTTTCAGGATTGGTGTACCAGGAAGTAGTTAAGCTCTTCCCGCAGCAGCAGAAGCAGTAAGTTTAGTCTCCGTCACAGTAGGCTGCTCCTCCATGGCTGGCGTCTTGGTTGAAGGCGCATTTACCCGTATACGCTCGCGGTATAAGTCCACCGAGATCGTCGTCAGCATTGTTTGCGACGCCATCAAAGCCTACCGATATATGCGGGAGGGGTGTTGTGCCAAAAGAAAAGTCGTCCGCCGTACCCTCAAGACCATCAGGGCCGACAGAAATAAGGCCGTCGTTCTGACAACATGCTTGATAGGGGAGCCCAGGGAGGCAAGTATAGGTTGGAGCAGAACATTGATTGCGGTCGGTGATATAGGTTGTGCAACCATCGTTAATGCGCAAAATGTAGGGACTGCCCCAGGGATCACGCTGCAAGGCATTCGTATCATAGGACAGCTGTCCGCCGGTATTATTTTTTATGGCCTGTAATGCCGTAGCCCACTGAGTGTAGCAAGGGTCGGTGTTGGGTATATTGCGTAGATCAAGTGATAACCCATTTTGCGTTCGGTAGGATTTATAGCATCCTTGTGTGGTGTAGCAACCGTCTGCGCCGCCGGTAGCATTGTGCATCATATCCCGTAGAGATAAGCCGCTTTTGTATTGTGCAACGAGGACAGCCTTGGCTATCTCAGCCATATCACTTTTGCCATGGGTGATATCAGTTTTTGCTATCGCAGTATCATAGCTTACGATGCCGATGGCTATTATGACCATCAGTATCGTCATCACTATGACAAGCTCTATAAGCGTGAATGCCCGTAGTTTCATGTCATTGCCGATAATACTTGGCAGCGTCCTCTGGTGGTATCGGATTGATAATGAGTCCTGAGCCTATCTCGACGCCCGCCCACGCGCTGCCGCGGGGCACGATCTTCAGGTAGAGATGCTGGTCTTCATCTTTCACGACTTGATGGAAATAGAAATTATACGGTAAGTTCAACCTGCTGATTTTTTTAGTAACTTTTTTGAGTATGCGGGCCCAATCAGTGCGCTCCACTTCATTCAGGTCAGTGATATTATCGATGTGGCGTCGAGGCATCATCCAAACCTCATAGTTATACTGTGAGGCATAGGGACAGAAAGCGATGATATGCTTGTCGACGAAGATCCTGCGTGGCCCGTCTTTTTCCTTTTTGATGACATCGCAGTACACGCAGCGGCCGGTTTTCAACTTATACTCCTGCTGTTTTTGTGATTTATCGAACAGATGCGATGGCAGGAATTCGGTGGCGAAGATCTGAGAATGTGCATGCTGCAGCGAAGCGCCGGCATTACCACCATTATTTTTGAAGATCAGGACATACTTGATACGAGGATCACGAGTGATCGCCTCGGTCCGCGTGGCATAGACCTCGAGAATTTTGGCGATATGAGGAATGGGAAGATCTTCCAGTTCTGGTCGCGGGTCCGGAGTCTCGACCACTACCTCATGGTAGCCGTAGGCCTTCGGGTAGCTTGGGTCAACGATAGGGTACTTATTCTTCAAGACCTTTATCTGCCATTTAAGACCATGACCGATAGTGAGCAGGGCCTTCTCTTTCTTGAGCGACTGTGGAGTAAAGACGGTCGGCAGCGATAAGTGTTCGCGTACCGCCATATGAGGCTTTTTGAACACATTAGGACGCTTCGATCGCAAGGGCGCTATGATCACATACTTTTCCTGCACATAGTCTTTGCGGAGTTCTGGTTTTTTCAGCATAGTGTTCGAAAAAAGAATGCTAGATAAGTCTTCTATAGAGTGC
This sequence comes from uncultured Gammaproteobacteria bacterium, assembly GCA_964422585.1. GTDB lineage: Bacteria > Patescibacteriota > Patescibacteriia > UBA1558 > 2-01-FULL-52-15 > CAYRBH01. The sequence continues at coordinate 18,919 of CAYRBH010000002.1, read as the reverse complement.
GATATATTTTTTCGCCGATGATGCCCAAGAGAAATCTTGCTTCATACATCGTTCTACCATAGTATACCAAGATTTTGGCTTGCCATACAGCGCTAAGCTTTGCTCAAGCGCCGTTGATAATTTTTGGGCGGAATATTCACTGAATACGATCCCGGTTCTCAGGTGCTGCACGGTATCCTGTAACCCTCCGGTCGCTCTGACTAGAGGAAGAGTCCCGTAGCGCATAGCAATGAGCTGTCCCAGGCCGCAGGGCTCGAAACGTGATGGCATCAGGAACACGTCAGAACCAGCATAGATTTGCTGCGCTTGTCGCAGGTCAAAACCAATGGTTGCATGCAGCTTCTCCGGGAACCGCTTGGCGAGCTCGACGAGCTGCAACTCCAATTTTTTTTCACCAGTACCCAAGATCGCCACTTGAACATCATTCCGTAGAAACGTTTCGAGTGATTGCACTAGAATATCCAAGCCTTTTTGAGCAACGAGTCGGCTCACTAATCCATAGAGCGGAGCGCCAGATCGCGGCAGACCCAAGCTGCGCTGCACTGCTTGTTTGTTCTTCTGCTTTCCCTGTTTCCATGTCTTCAGAGAGTATCTCTTTATGAGAAAGGCATCCTTCGCTGGGTCAAAGAGTTTCGTATCGATGCCATTGACGATACCAGAGAGATCTTTTTTTCTCCGCGATAAGAATGATTCAAGTCCGCCACCGTATTCTGGTGTAAGTATTTCCTTCGCATAGGTCTCGCTCACGGTAGAGATCCGATCAGCGGTCAAGATGCCTATCTTCATGAGATTCAGTTTTTCTTCATCCAGATCATAGTAATCTTCTAGCACTGCCGGCTCCGACAGCGCTAGCGTGAGCCTCCTGATCTCAGAGCGCGGTGTAATGCCCTGATTGCCTAGATTATGGATGGTGTAGACTGTCTTCGTGAAAGGGTAGTTTTTGGTCACCGCTAATTGATCGACAAAAGTCGGGACGAGCCCTGCATGCCAATCATGACAGTGGATGATATCGGCGGCGACAGGCAGTTGCTGTATTGCTTCGACAGCCGCCTTACTATAGAATCCGAATTTATCAATATCAGGGTCAATGCCGCTTGTGACAACGCTGCCAGCTCGATATATTTCTTTTGCCTTGAAGAGAGGATGCTCGATGAACAAGTACGTGACTGGGTTGCCACGGAGCTGTGCTCTCCAGACCACACAGCGTTCCGTGCGTTTGTTATGTTCAAACGTAAGAGCGCCGAATTTTGTTAACCGGTATCTTGTACGATCAATACTCCCATAGAGGGGTATGATAACCGTTACAGTACAACCTCGTTCAGCCAACGCTTGCGGTAGTGAGCCTATGACATCGCCAAGTCCTCCGACTTTGGCAAAAGGCGCGCACTCAGCAGCGGTAAAGACGATAGAGAGTTTTTTCCTTGGCATACTGCTTTATATAGTACCATAAAAATGATAAGCGCGAGGCATATTTTTCATTTTAAAAAGCAGTCGGCCCATGTGGTTCATGAGTCAGCCTGCTGTCAATCGTGAATCTTAAAACACTTTTATATTTTCGTAGATTTCGTACGGCAGCGAGGTATACTCGTGATAATTCTCAATGATGAAGTCACCAGGCAAATCGCCGTGATAGTCAGAACCGCCGGTAATGATGAGCTTTTGCTGTCGGGCGAGGCTTAGGTAATGCGCGGTCTGATCCCAGTTATGGTGTGAGCTGAAGCATTCGATTCCCTTCATGCCGAGCTTGGTAAGCTCTGCGATCACATGATCATCGTGGAATGAGAGTTGCCAGCCTGGATGCGACAGTATCGGTGTGCCTCCGGCTTTTTTGATAAGCATGAAGGCCTCTTTCGCTGGTAGCGATACTTCAGGTAAGTGACACGGAGCATTTTTCGAGAAGAAGCGATTATAGACCTCGAAGAAGTCATACTGCTTCTTTTTCAGGGCTTTCTGTAGTGCCTGGCGATTTTTTTCATCACGTTCGATCGTGCGGACAACGTTCGCGATGCCGATATAGGTCGCTGGCTGCGCGAATAGCTCGCTGATATTCAAGGTGATCCCTACGCGCTTGAGTTTCGGTACCAGTCCCTCGATGAGCTTCTTGCGCCTGATCTGAGTCTCACGTAGCTCATCATGTAGCTCAGAGTTATTGATGTCAATATTGTAACCTAAGAGGTGCAGTTTGCGCTGTTTGTACTCTATGTAGAGCTCCACGGCATTGATGGTCTTGATATTCTTCTTCTTCGCGGCAGCCTGGAATTCATACTGGCCATGTATCGTATTGTGATCGGTCAGAGCGGCAACGACTATTTTTTTTGACACGAGGATATCAATAAGCTCGGTCGGGCTCTTGGAGCCGTCCGAGTAATGGGAGTGCATTTGGAGGTCAATGGATTTTTGCATACATCCATTGTACCACAGAATGGGAGCGTCTATGTACTAGGTATAGTTCAGGTGCAGGGTTCTCATGCTATGCCCCGCGAAGTAGAGGTAGCGCCAGGCATCTTCGAGGAGTCCATAGGATTTTTCGAGATAGTCAGGCTGAAAGAAGAAGTACACGAATCCTCGCAGTGAACTCCACGCTTGGTAGAGGTTAATGCGATCGAGAAGGTCCTGATCGATCGAGTCGAATGGTTTCTGGAAATACTGTTCTAGGAAGAATTTTTTCAGATGTTCAGTGTCTTGCTGCGCATAGAATTGTGAGCCCATGAATTGCACTTGCTGAAGGAAGGTCCCGATGTCCCGCATTTGATCGCCGCGCGCGACATCAGTGAAATCGATCAGGGTCAGTGTCTCGGGGTGTAGTGTTTCGGTGATGATATTCTCTGGGTGCAGGTCGCCATAAATCAGCTGTGGTGTCATGTTCTGATGTACTTTGTTCTCAAGTGTGAAAAAGGTCTCTGAGAAGTAGCGCAACTTTTCGCCTTGCTGCGCATTCTTTCTCTGCACCTCGGTCTGGAATTCGTCGACTTTCCAATTCATATTGGCTGATGATGCGAGAGGCAGCGCTTCGAATGAACTCGCTGGCAGGGTAAAAGCATGGAACTTCCGTATCCAAGCAGCCACTTGCTTCAGGAGGGGCTCGAGTTCGGCCGCAGTATGGGATTTCATGTGCTCATAGAGTGTTTTGCCATGGGCCGCTTCATAGATAAGGGCTTTTACTTCGGGCACGAACTCTAGTGGCACGATGGTCATATAGGTATGATCAGCATTAAAGCCTGCAGCGTCGAAGCGTCGCATATTATTGTAAGCGATGAGTCGCGACGCATCAGAGTGCGAGCTGTAGATTAGGTGTTTCTGTATCGGCGTCCGGTCTTTGGTCATGCCGGAAATATAGTAGCTATAGATGAAGGTGCTATGATGTTTGCCGACGCGACGTTTGTGGCTGACATGTCGCAGGTTGCTAATCGAGGCGAACTCTGGGAAATGAGCTAAGGTAATGCCGCTCATCAGTTGATCGACAAAAGTATAATCGAGCCCTCTATTGACCGGATTTGCCTCAATGAGCTTGTCGATATTATGTTGTCGCCCCATAGGATTTCCAATGTTTAGTCCACATATGTCCGAGTAAGGTGCTATATAGTTTTTCAGCCCGTATCTTGCTTGCAGAGGATATCGTGGTGAGGGAGCGGACCGCTTTGATTAGTTCGGTGGCACCACGCTCTATCTCATCCGGACTCCAGGCCAGCGAACCGAATGTCGATGTTTTGACCTCGGACGCCCACCACCAGGCGCAAGAGGCGAGACCGCGGTCGAGATGTTCCCTTGCCCAGCGATAGTTCGGATCCGATACATGATGCTTGAGCGAGTGTATCGCATAGTGCGCCAGCGACCAGAGGTCTCGATGTATGGGATTATGTCTATTGTACCAGATACTGAAGGGATTCTTGGCATGCAGCTGATGTGATTTTGTTTCCCATGAGGCATCATGTAGTTTGATCAGTTCTTTTTTTCCCAGGGTCGCGATATAATCGCTCACCCGAGCGGTCGAGATAGTATCAGATTCAAGCAGCTGCTTCAGATGATCCTGCCAATCCTTATGGAAATGACCATAGAGCTCGCCATCAGTTGCGGTAATAACGGTGCGAGCCGCAGCGCTCTTCTTTTTCAAAGACTTGAACAGCAATTCAGGCGGGTAGCCTTTCGAAATCGCTCGATTCCTGAAGACGACGGTAAGTCCGGTGGCTTTTTCAATGTAACGGGTCGAGGTAGCAGGCTTGCTCGTAGTGCTGATAGGGTCAAGCATGATCCAGTGATAGCCTCGCTCGCGCAGCAGCTTTCCGATACGTGTGGTATAGGCAAGTTCAGGAACGAAAAATCCTTTTGGCCGATACTTCTTGAAATATTTTTTGAGCGTCTGCTCCTGGAGATCGATCTGCCGCACTATCTCGCTCGCCGGCAGCTGGGGGAGGAAGGCATGATACTGGGATGAACCGGTCAGCTCGATCTGTTTTCGTCTGACCAGCAGAGCGATATCTTTCAGCAGTGTCTGATAGCCAAGCTTCTCGAAGGTATCGAGTAGGGTGCCTGAGATATTGAGAGTTAGGTTCCAATGAGGAAATTTTTTCAGAGTCGCTATGATAAGCTCATAGCTTTCTCTCGTGACTAATCGTACCACTTCTTCGCGCTGCCAGGGCGGTTGGTAGATATGGAGACAGTTCACCCAGGTAAGTCGAGGTTTAGACTTTGGCATCATGCTTGAATTTCAATGCTTTTTTGTAGAGCTCCACGTATGTGCGCGCCGGTAATTCCCAGGAGTTCGACTGTTGCATCGCGCGCATGACCAGCTCTTTCCAGCTTATTGGATGCTGGAAATGCGCATAGGCCCTCGCGATGGCCGTGAGAAAGGCAAATGAGTCGTAGTCAGTGAATACGAAGCCGTTGCTTTCTGGTGCTTTGGTGTCGACATCGGTGACTGTATCCGAGAGTCCGCCGATCTCCCGCGCGACCGGTATGCAGCCATAGCGCATGCTTTTGAGCTGATTCGTACCACAGGGTTCGAAGCGGGACGGGAACAGAGAGAGGTCGCCACCAGCATAGAGCATAGTCTCGTCTGTACGGTTGTCATCGAAACCGGTAAGCGCTATCTGCTTTGGATACTGCCTCGTCAATTTGGAAATAAGCTTGATATAGTCTTTGTCGCCATCGCCCATGAAGATCATTTGCAAGCGCAGGTGCATGAGCGCGGGGATGATCGGAAGTAGTATATCGAAGCCTTTCTGTTCAGCGATGCGCGAGGTCATGACGATGACGCATGCGGAAGGGTCGTTGTCGAGCTTGTACCGTTTTTGTATGACTTCTTTATTGACCAGCTTGCGCTCCGTTTTTGTCGATGAATACTGCTTGGATAGATGCGGATCACGGCCGGGGTCGAATTCAATATAGTCGATGCCGTTAACCACGCCGAAGAGTTTTTCTTTACGGTTCTGTAAGATGCGATGCAGGTCCTGACCGAAATTTCGTTGCAGGATCTCATCGGCATAGGTTTCAGATACCGCGTTGATGACATCGGCATGCAAGATGGCTCGCTTGGTGAAGTTCACTCGCTCGATGGCTTTTTGATTCGCGATATCAGGTATGGGGGTGATGCCGGTATCTCGTTTGGTCCCGGGTATCTCCCACCAGTTATGACCCATTTGAAAGCCGAGGTTGTGGATGGTGAAAACTGTGGCAGCCTTCTGGAGGGATTCGCTCTGATTAAACTGTTTTTTTAAAAGTTCAGGCACGAGCCCTGCATGCCAGTCATGACAGTGAATGATATCCGGTTCGAATTGCAAGAGGAGAAGGAGCTTGAGCGCGGCAACGTCGAAAACATAGAATCGCTGGTTATCATTATCAGCGCCATAGAGCGATTTTCTTTTCCCGAAGTAGTTATCTGCGGATACGAAGTAGACCGGAAGCCCCCGCATGAGCTCACCCTTCCAGAAGCTCACCGTCAGATCGAGTCCTGCCTCGATGTGTAAGGGGACATCGGCGTAGATCTTTCTCAGGTTATACTGTTTGGCATCGATGATCTGCTTATAGAATGGCGTGATAACGATGACATCATGGCCGAGACGCTTCAGTGATTTTGGCAGGGAGCGCGCCACATCAGCGAGGCCGCCAGTTTTGGAGAAAGGAGCGACTTCCGAAACGATAGAAACTATCTTGTATTTCTTCATACCTATATTCGTGCGACTGATCTTTTCGCAAGTGTTGTCAGGTGATGGCGGAATGAAGCGCAGAGTGCTACGGCCAATGCATCCAGAGCATTGTCATTGGTGGCGCGTACCCCTCGGCCGAGCAGGGTCTTGACCATGTGTGCAACTTGTTTTTTATCGGCCTTACCATAGGAAGTGAGGCTCTGTTTTACCTCCAGCGGCGTGTGCTCACTGATAGGAAGATGCTGTTCTGCCGCGACGAGCAAGGCAATGCCGCGTGCTTGCGCGACATCGAGCGCATTGGTGACATTCTTGAAGAAGAATAATTTTTCGATGGCCATCATGCTCGGATCATATTTCCTCACGAGCGCGGTGAGCTCACGGTGGAGCAGAGCGAGCCGTTCATGCATGGGCATCTTCGAGCTTGTGTTCATGCTACCGCAGTCCACATAGGCACGCAGCGTGCCTTGTACGCGAATGAAGCCATACCCCATATCAGCATAGCCAGGGTCAATGCCAAGTATGAGAGTGTCCTTTGAAGCTGAGTTAGACTTCGGCATTCGTATAGATAGTGTCGACATCGTCGAGCTCATCGAGACCGTCGAGGAATTTCACTACTACATCTTCATTCGCTGGTTTGATCAGATCTTTTCCCAGATAGGCAGTGGAAGATTCGGTTACTGTCAGCCCCAGCTTTTCCGCAGACTCTTTTACTGACTGCAGTTTGTCGAGGGTCGTGATGAGCGTGCTTCCATCGCTGTCGCTCTGTAGATCAAGCAGCCCTGAGTCGATTAATTCGAGCTCATGCTCATCAGGCACGCTGGTTTGGGCAATGCGGACGATGCCGCGCAGATCGAACATCCAGGCGACAGCGCCACTCGATCCCAAGTTTCCGCCGTTCTTCGAGAAATAGTGCTTCACTTCCGAGAAAGCGCGGTTTTTATTATCGGTGATAGTCTCTACCATGATAGCGATGCCCTCGGGTCCATATCCTTCATACAGCACGCGTTCAAGTTGCGCGCCGTCACCGGTCCCAGCTCCGCGAGCTATGGCCCGATCGATATTATCTTTCGGCATGCTTGCTTCTTTCGCTTTATCTATGGCGAGGCGAAGCTTGAAATTCATTTTCGCATCAGCACCTTCACGTGCAGCGACCGAAATATTTTTGGATAATTTAGTGAAGAGCGAACTGCGTTTCGAATCGACTACCGCCTTTTGTCGTCGAGTGGTCGCCCATTTGGAATGTCCTGACATAGAATCTAGTACCAATGTAGTTGTTCGTATGGAAACGCCCTTACTGTACTATGTGAAGAACGAAAAATCAAGGTGAAATGTTATTGCGGGCTCCAGTGATTTATGTATATACTTCAGCTATGTCCATATTCGAACAAGCGCCACGCGAGGCTTCTGAGATGGCCGACAGTGTACATAGGAGCGCAGAGTATTTCGAGGGTGATCCACCATTTGAAATGGCCTTGGGGGCTAAGGCCTTGGCTCTTGAATTTCGCTATCAGAATTCAGATGGCGAATCAGAGGCAGCGACCCATCCAGTCGCCCTTTCATTTGAGCACGATGGTAGGATCCTCGATGTTACACAAGCAAAACAATTACGCAGTGAGGATAAGGTATTGATACAGCCCCCAGGTAGTGATAAGCCAACATGGATCCCATTCGAGGGTTACTTAGATATGTTTGGCTCAAATTATCATGAGTATCTGCGAGTGCTGAAAGAAAAGGAAAGAGTAGGCAAGCAGGATGCTCATTCTGATGTAACTAGACGTCAGCAGGCGTTATTGTTCGATGTGCATCGGGCAGCCATCAATAGAAGGACTGAGGATGTCCGTATGCTCAGAGCACGGTACGAACGAACCCGACTTTCAGCAGAGGATTTCCAGCAAGAGACCCGGGCGCATAGTGAGACTTTCCGTAAGCTGTTCGATGATCTGAATATCCCAGGACTAGGTTCTGCTGAAGCTCGTCGACGCAATGACTATCAGGACACTATCGATGATTTTATTTTGCTTGACCCTGAAGCACTCTCGACAGGCGCGGAGGACGATACTGATACTGGAAAACCCGATTATGACCGATATTTGCATATTGGCGTACAACGAACATTCGGTTCTCAGGGTACGAGTCATGATGCTTTTGAGAGTGACCAAGTCAAACAGAAAAAGATCCAGGATAAGCCCCTCTATTGGATACCAGAACATCTTGAGTGGGGGCCGGTCGCGCGTGTGTATCTTCGTGAGCGCCTCGAGGATTATGGTATAGAGGGTAAGGGAGGACAGTCGAACTACACTGAGCGGCTCTATACATTACGCGCGAAGCAATCACGGGAGCAGGGAGTTGCCGCGAATACCTTGGAGCTCCCGCCACTCTATCGTGTACTTGGCGATTCTCCCGCAGAAGGTAAAGAGCAGCAGCACTTATGGGCACGCCAGGTCCTTACTAGGATCCTTAAGAAATTCGAAGGCTATGCAGCTAGCGCTTTGTCTGAAGATCAGAAAGAGATCTTCGAGCGCTACTCGACAGCAGTAGCCTTGGCTATACATAGGATTGAAGAGCAACTTGTGCATCTTCGTGAGCAGCATGAGCTGCGACAACGAAAAGCGAGCTGACATAGGTCAGCTCGCTGGGTGTATTTCGTACAGGCTGCTGCGCGGGATCGAGGCGCGCCTCTCGTGCCCATCGACATAGAAGATCTCGAATCTGCCGGGGGCGTTCAGTTCTGCCCGCAAGAATAGGATCCGAGGAGCCTCGGGTTGCTGATGGATGTCTCTCCACTCTCTGTTGATCGCCTGCGACAGGTCAATCAGTTGTTGTAGCGGGTCTTGCGATGGATTCAGCTGCTTCCCGTGTTTTTGCAGTAGCTCCCGGAGGAGCTCAGCGATGTTAGAGCTAGTTCTGATCATCTGAGTCCTCCGCGTCTGGGACGCTTGTACGAGTCGAATTGAAGAACATTGAGAATTATTCTTTTACCACATATAACTCCCCTTGTCAAGTTTTTGGTTTACGGGTATATTCATCTTCGCTGGAGCTTGTTATAGTTGCTCTGGGCAAGTGGCGGAATTGGTATACGCGCATGGCTTAGGACCATGTTCCGTAAGGATTGAGAGTTCGAGTCTCTCCTTGCCCACCATCTGATCGTTTAAGCATGTGCCGCCATCGTCAGAGACGACGAAATCTATGTAAAAATGACTACGTACAACGTCCAAGAAAAGATCATTGAGCATTATGATTTGGTGAGCCCCTTTTATTATTCACTATGGGGCGAACATTTACATCACGGCTATTGGGCGAGCGGCAAAGAAACAAAAGAAGAAGCACAACTCGCATTAACTGAACATCTTGCCAAAACTGCCGGTATCAAAACCGGAAGCAAAATCCTTGATGTGGGCTGTGGCTTTGGTGCAAGCAGCATCTATCTCGCGCAAAAATATAGTGCCCAAACGACTGGCATCACCATATCTTCAGTTCAGGTGCACATGGCAGAGAAAGCTGCTCGGGAGGCTGGAGTATCCTCAATATTTTTGCTTATGGATGCAGAAGCAATGAATATCGATGAATTATTTGATGTTATCTGGTCTATCGAATCGATCTCGCACTATAACAATAAGCAGAATTTTTTTAAAAAAGCCGTGCGACTCTTGAAACCAAATGGAACCATTGCTCTTATCGATTGGTTTAAAAAAGAAAATCTTTCCGAAGGCACACGTAAAAAATATATTTTGCCGATTGAGAAGGGTATGTTGGTGGAACTACATACCGTGGAGGATTATAGTTTACTATTGAAGAATAACGGAATGGAAGTAGTTACAGTAGAAAATATTAGTAAGAATACTGCCAAAACGTGGGATATATCTTTGGAAATAATTAAGAATAAAATGTTCTGGCAATTAGCGTTAAAAAATGGAAAAGAGTTCGTGCATTTTCTAAAGGCATTTAGAGCCATGAAAAATGGTTTTTCTTCCGGAAATTTTGTGTATGGTTTGATAGTAGCGAAAAAAACTAGTTGATTGAGGGCGGCAACATTTTGAGTAATAGGTTCCTAGAAAAGATTGAAGGGTAAAGATAGGTTCCTTTTGATTACGAACGCCTTGTGAATGTAGTCTGTTCTTGGTATATTTTATCCAGCCTACTGCAATCGCGCCGAGTCGTCGCATTGAACAGGTGGGCAGGAGGAGCTCTTTCGTGAGACTACACGATCCCACAATCGTGCTGATCGGTCTGAACCTGATCGATCCAATTCGGCCGGGCGGCTGAGAAAGCTACCCGTTTTCAAGACAACTCAGGCCGTTCGTGGACCCACGAGAGAGAAAACATCCTCTCCCGTGGGTTCTGTCTTTTTATGGAAGGATGAAGCAGGATGATTGTTGACGTATACATAAAAAAACAGTACCGTATCTTTGTTTGTAAAAGGGCGGTTAGCTCAGTTGGTTAGAGCGTTACATTGACATTGTAAAGGTCACAAGTTCGAATCTTGTACCGCCCACCAGTCATTTCTATGGATATTGAATTAAAAAAAGGACATCAGATCGCGCCTGTTATTCTGCGCAGAGCAGGGTATGCTCCTTATATCAATAAAGAAGGCGTGCAGAGTTTTTCGCGCAGACTACATGGTACCGATTTTCCTCGTTTTCATTTGTATATTAACGAAGAAGACGAGCATACGATAACGTGTTCCCTGCATTTGGACCAGAAAGCGCCGAGCTATATGGGCGCACGCGCCCATGGTGGAGATTATGATTCGGAGACGGTGCAGCAAGAGGCGGAACGCATTAAAGCAAGCGTTGAGCGCGCGTAGCGCAGGTATTTTTAAATCGTGAGATCTGAGTCCTGAAGCTGCACGACCTGTGCAGTTTTTTCATCGAGATGCACGGGTATGATTGAGGTTGAGACATTCTCATCAGCATCGAGCCCGAAGTAGCGATAGGTCGGTGTCGAAAATTCCGTCAGCACCTTGAAGAAACGTGCGCGAGCATAACGCCAGAAGCGGATCGAGCGATCGATAATGAGCTCTGCTTCAGCAACCTGAATCGTACAGCGAGATACATCGTAGGGCAATAATTTTTTCTCATACAATTCCTTCAGAAGTCCACGCACATGTGGATCTTCCATGAAGCCGACCCGTGCATTCACGGCATAGAGATTTGAGCCGAAATCAACAACTGCATAGCCAGAGCCTTCGAGGTAGGCTTCTTTTTCAATTGCCACGTGAAGCAGAACGATGCATTTCGGTATCCCTCCTTTACGTTTAATGTAGAATCGAGCTGCAATGGACAGAGAATCGTCGGCTGTTTTCGTCGGCTGCGAAACGAGGAATACTACGGCGCGGCTCACTTCAACCATTCTTCCTATATCATCGCGGATAACCCCGTTATTCGCAACGAGTTTTTTCTTAATCTCGGCAAGCCAACCAATCGTTCGTGTTTTGGTGAAATCAGAGAAGGCATGGGCGAGCATCTCTCGTCCCCAGCTCCAGGTCATCATGACTAAGAACAAGAAAAAGCCGGTGCTAAACGGCACATAGCCGCCCTCGAAGAATTTAATACTATTCGCAGCCAAGAACGCAGCATCAATCGTTGCAAACGAAGCGAAAATTAACATCGATTTCAGTGGACTCCAATTCCAGCGATGTCTGCTAATTGCGATCATGGCGATCGAGGTAGTGATCATGACGCCAGCTTCCGCAAGTCCATAGGCTGAGGCAAGGTTTGTTGCCGAACGGAAGGTCAGTACGAGTATGATGCAGCCGATATAAATCGCCCAGTTAACGACCGGCACATAGATTTGCCCTTCATGATGATGGCTGGTATGTATGATCTTGAATCGCAACGATACGCCTTGTGCGATAGCTTGTGCTATGAGCGAGAATGCCCCAGAGATTAAGGCTTGGGACGCGATAATGGTAGCTGCTGTTGCAAGGATGACCATGGGCCAGAGCAGCATATGGGGTACCATGCTATAGAATACATTATTCTCGGTGATGTGATGGCCTGAGAGCAGGAAGGCGCCCTGTCCAAAGTAATTCAAAATGAGCGCGGGGTAGACATAGCTTAACCAGCTGAGACGAATCGGTTTCACGCCGAAATGTCCAAGGTCAGCGTAGAGCGCTTCACCGCCGGTTACCGCAAGTATGACAGCACCGAGCAGGAACATGATGTGTCGTAGGTCGATCGACGCGATAAAGTGCAAACCATAGATTGGGTTCAATGCAGCTAAGACTGAGGGGTGGCCAATGATCTGGCTCAGCCCTAAGATACCAATGACTGCGAACCATACGGTCATAATGATCCCGAAGATCCGGCCGATACTTCCGGTACCTTTTCGTTGAATGAGGAACAGCCCAGTTAGAATAATAATAGTGATCGGCAGCACATAGTTGCCGAGGCCGGTGGTTGCGACTTTCAATCCTTCGACAGCAGACAGCACAGAGATAGCCGGCGTGATCATGCCGTCACCCAGGAGAAAACCGGCAGCTAGAATGAGTATGGAAGTTATCACTGCGATGCCGCGGGCTGACATTCCTTTGAGAAGTCCAAATAACGCAAACACACCACCGCCCCCATCATATTCCGCGCGGAGCACGAAGGTTACATATTTACAGGTGACGACCAAGGTCAGCGCCCAGAATACGAGACTAATTGCTCCCAAGATGTCCATACGGTTCAGGGCTACCTGTCCATGACCAAAGAAAATCTCGTTGATGGTATAGAGTGGACTGGTGCCAATATCGCCATAGACGACCCCGAGTGCCGCTACACTTAAGAGCAGCAGTGATCGATTGGTTGTAGATTTCTTTTGTTCCATGGTGGTTTCAATATCCAATTAAATTTCAAAGGAATACTTTTTAGATCGTAAGATCAGAATCAATGAGCTGCACCACATGTGCTCCGTCTTTTTCGAGCCGGATCGGTATAATAGACGTTGATACATTGGCGTCTGCATCGAGCCCGAAGTAGCGATAGGTCGGCGTGGCGATGTCAGCAAGCAGCTTGAAACAGCGCGCACGAATGTAGCGCCACAGTCCAAGATGCGTGCCAATGATAAGTCCAGCCTCAGCAACCTGGATAGTGCACTGAGAGATATCGTAGGGGAGGAGATTTTTTTCGTGTAACTCTTTCAGGAGTTGCCGCACATTCGGGTCTTCCATGAAACCGAAACGCGCATTAACGGCATATAAGTTTGTTCCAAAATTAATAACCTCATACCCGGTCCCTTCAAGGTATGCGTCTTTTTGTATGGCGATGTGCAGCAGTATGACGCATTTAGGGATGCCGCCTTTTCGTTTAATATAGAATCGGGCGGCGATGGATACGGGGTCCTCCACGACTGTCGTTGGTCGAGCAACCAGGAATACCACAGCTCTGCTTACCTCGACCATGCGGCCCATGCTGTCCGTCAAAACACCATCATTCTGCTCAAGCTTCTGTTTAATGGAGGCAAGCCAGGATATGTCCCTGGTTTTTGTAAATTCGCGAAATGCTCTGCTGACGAGCTCTCGGCCCCACTTCCATACCATCATAAAGGTAAAGAGAACAATACCAACGGTGAAGGGCACATAGCCGCCCTGCAGAAACTTCAAACTATTTGAAATGAGGAAGGCTGCGTCTATGATAATAAATGACCCGAATATCAGGATAGACTTGAACCAGCTCCATCGCCATTTGTGAATACTGATCGCGAGCATTGCGATAGAGGTCGTGAGCATGACCCCGGTTACCGCGAGACCATATGCTGTCGCAAGATTGGAGCTAGAACGGAATGAGATGACGAGCGCAATGCAGCCGACATAGAGGAACCAATTCATAACCGGTACATAGATTTGGCCGACATGATGATGACTCGTGTGAACGATTTTGAAATTCGGTGAGACACCCTGAGCGATGGCCTGCGCGGTCAGTGAAAAAGCTCCAGAGATCAAGGCTTGACTCGCTATAATAGTTGCTATCGTCGCCAGCACGACCATCGGTATGAGAAGCATGTGTGGCACCATTGAATAAAAAATATTATTTTGTAGCACAGTATTTCCTGACAACAAGTACGCGCCTTGACCCAAATAGTTTAAGACAAGCGCTGGATATACATAGGCAAGCCAGCTCATGCGTATGGGTATCATGCCGAAGTGCCCGAGATCAGCGTAGAGCGCTTCACCGCCGGTTACTGCGAGCACAACAGCTCCCAATGTGAGCATGGTTTTGAATATGCCGATTGATGCAATGAAGTGAAGCCCATACAGAGGGTTCAGTGCGTTAAGAATAGCTGGGTCGTGGGTGATCGCTACCAGTCCCATGAGTGCAAGTGCCGCGAACCAAACGCTCATAACTGCGCCAAAGACACGCCCAATCGAGAGAGTCCCCTTGTATTGGATCGCGAATAAGCAGGTTAAGATGATGACAGTAATGATAACGACATACTGTTGGAAATCCGGTGTAATGACACTCAGGCCCTCTACGGCTGACAGCACGGATATTGCGGGCGTGATCATCCCGTCGCCAAACAGCAGTCCAGCGCCCAAGACTAATACGGTCGTGATGATAGCTATGCCCTTTGCTGACATGCCGCGCAAAAGTCCGAAGAGAGCAAACACACCGCCTTCGCCATCATACTCAGCACGTAATACGAAAAAGACGTATTTAATCGTAACCAGTAGGGTGAGTGACCAGAAAATGAGACTAATTGCACCAAAGATACTAGTCGTTGTTACGCTGTTGTTTCCATGTCCAAAAAAAATTTCATTCACCGTATAGAGTGGACTGGTACCAATGTCGCCATAGACAACGCCGAGCGCTGCGATACTAAGAAAGAGAAGAGATTTATTTTTTTCGTTTGAAAGGTGTTGAGAACCCTTTTGACTCATAATGCGCAATTACTTTGTGTGAAAAAGTCAAGACAGAAGTAGAGAGTATATCTCACAGCCCTTATTTTGGCAACACTGCACGAAGCGTAGAGGTGGATTTACAGGCCGAGACTTAGCCAAAATCACTCTAGACAAAACTAGTATCGCGGAGTAGACTCTTTTCTTGTTGCTCTTTGTCATGTAGTTATGTTGTGTCAACACATCAATCGAAAGATTGTGTAGATATACTGAGAAAACCATTGCAATTCACTCTTTCTGGGAGGGGCTGGATGTTAACGTCTGTTAAACGCAGGGTTTTTGGGCCGCCTATCCGCAAATGCGATATGGGTCACGAGAAGTGGCCAAAGAAGATCGCGCTCGCGGTACTGGCATCTGATGCGTTATCTTCGATCGCATACGCGCCGGGCGAACTCATGTATCAGTTCGTCTTTGTCGGAGCGATCGCGGGTCTCGCCTACTCTGTCCCGCTGGCGATCGCCATCGCGATCGTCGTCGGCGCTGTCATCAGCCTGTATCGTGAGGTGATCAAACACTACCCCGGGGGAGGCGGCGGCTACACGGTCGTGAAGTCGAATCTGGGTCCATTCCCGAGCCTCGTCACTGCGTCGTCACTTCTCATGGACTACGTGCTGACTGTCTCAGTGAGCGTTGCATCCGGAGTTGCACAGCTCGAGGAGGTAGCCCCGATGCTCAAAGGACACCGCGTAGGGATCTCATGCTTGGTGATCGTTTTTATCGCCTACATGAATCTTCGCGGGTACCGAGAGAGCGGCAGGTTTTTCGCAGTCTGGACATACGGGTTCATCGGAATCTTCTCGGTGCTCTTGATTTCGGGTCTGGCGGCGAGCCTGACGGGTACGCTTCCACACGTGAGCGTAGCGCCGAGCGGATCACACATCGTCGGAGCAGTAACTCTGTTTCTCATGCTCCGCGCCTTCGCTTCAGGAGCGACCGCCTTGACCGGTATCGAGGCAATCTCGAACGGCGTCCCGATCTTCAGAGAGCCGCAACAGAATAATGCGCGAGCAACTCTGCTCACGCTTGGTACCATCATAGTCGTATTCCTGATCGGGTCGACGGTGCTGGTGCGTGCGGTCGGGCTCATTCCTGAAAATCCGGAAACTCTCATCCCCCAAGTCGGTGGGGTCGTCTTTCCGGCACTTGCAGTGATGCTGCCTTTTCCGTTCATGCCCTGGGTGGCAAATGTTCTGCTGGTGCTGCTGACGAGTGCGCTTGCCGTGATCCTTCTGATCGCCGCCAATACCGCGTTCACGGATCTCCCGATGGTCTGCGCGAACCTTGCTCGAG
The DNA here is from genome assembly GCA_964422585.1 of uncultured Gammaproteobacteria bacterium. Lineage (GTDB taxonomy): Bacteria > Patescibacteriota > Patescibacteriia > UBA1558 > 2-01-FULL-52-15 > CAYRBH01. The sequence continues at coordinate 2,608 of CAYRBH010000002.1, read as the reverse complement.
ACGGTTATTTGCCTCGACAGTTCCGCAATCGTGGAGACCGGCAAGTGTTCTCGACTGGAATCCTGACGCTGACAGTCCTGTCGATACTCCCGATCTACTTCTTTGCCGGCAACGTGTCGGCGCTCATCCCGCTCTACGGCATCGGCGTGTTTCTCAACTTCACGCTCGTCGCTGTATCCATGATCAAACACTCGCTTAACCGTACGCCTCGGAATTGGTACGGCTTCGGGGTTTCGATTGTCGCGGGGGTCATGAGTGCGATCGTGCTTGCCGTGTTCGTGGTGACGAAATTTGGTCAGGGCGGGTACATCATCCTGCTCATCCTGCCGATGGTCATCGTGATCATGCGCAAGATCAAGCGGAACTATGACTTTTACGCGAAAACGCTGGCGCTGCAGCCGGAGCATCGATTCACAGCTCGTCCAGCGTCAAACACGATCGTCATCGCCATTGGTGGCGTCAATAAGACGGCTCTCAAGGCCTACAATCGTGCGAGCGACATCAAGGGGCGCAAGATTGTGCTGCACGTTGCGTATGACGAGGAGGACGAACGCAGGTTCCATGAGGAGTGGCGTAGTCTTCGGACAGGCGTCGAACCGGTGGTTCTCAGATCGGAGTACAATTCTGCTACGAGTCCGATTTTGGATTTCGTGCGGAACCTTCAGACAGAAGAAGATGCGAAGGAGGCGAAGGATCCGTCCTATGTCCATCACCTCTACATCGTCATTGCCGAGATGGTTCCGCGGGCATTTTTCGCGCATCTGCTCTACAACCAGACAGCCTTCTTCCTCTACAACCAGCTTCGCGCTATGCCTGAGGTGACGCCGTTACTGGTTCGATATGTGCCTGAGAAGATACCGCTCGGGGAGCGTATCTGGGGCACACGTCCAGTCGCCCAGCAGTCAGAGCTGCCTGCTCTCGCTGACGATGAGAGCATCGATGTTCAACCGGCGAGTGAGGCTGTGTAGCGGTCGAAGAGATGTATCGACACAACGATTCAGGCTGGCTACCTGTATGGGGCGGTTACTTTCCAAGGGTAGGCAAGTAGCCGCCCCTTTCCATTTGACAAGAATTTTGTTTGATAGAATGATAGTAAGCGCTCGGGCCGTTAGCGCAGTTGGTAGCGCGCTTCCATGGCATGGAAGAGGTCACCGGTTCGAATCCGGTACGGTCCACCACTCGGGCATGTGGCGGAATTGGTATACGCGTACGCTTCAGGAGCGTATGGACGTAAGTCCATGAGAGTTCAAGTCTCTCCATGCCCACCAATAATTATTTTTTATGTTTCCGCTCGTCATCGCGAACGGATCAGCTCACGCGAATTGCGATGAGCTGACAAGTCCCTGCCTGCCGGCAGGCAGGTCTCCATGCCCACCACTGAAGTCAGTATAGTAACACGCAGAGCACTGAGAGCCGCGCGGCCATTTGGCCGCGCGGTCTTTGGTTACTACTATCATCCATCTCCTATAGTATTTGCTCAGAATACCCTGTATACTAAGCATAAGAATTTCCGTTACTATGGTTAAGCGTTATCATCCCATTTCGATAGCACGGTTCAAAAAAAATAACAGGAACGGCTTCACCTTGATCGAGTTGCTGGTAGTTCTGATGATTACAGTCATTCTCAGCGTTCTTGCCTTCCAGGGATATGCGTATATTACCGTGAAGCAGCGTGATAGTCAGAGAAAATCCGACATGCAAACCTTTGTCACGAAGCTCGAGGCATTTAAAAATGATAAAGGCACCTATGTGTGTGGCGATACTTGTTCTCATGCATATGTGGGCGGTGTCGACGCGGGTTGGTATAGCATTAGCTGCAACGGTGGCTATGTTTCGCCAGGGAATGCCACCGGTAACGATTTGCCTCTCGAACGGTCCGGTTTCTTGAACGGAGGCGATTGTTGCGGCGCTGGCAAAGGAGGATTCCCGATACCAACAAGCACTGCTGATGATTCAACATGGGGGTTGTACCGTTTCAACTATCTGACCGCGACGAGTAATCCGAGTGATCCTTTGGATGCGGTGGTCAATGCCAAGAACTACTATTACTGTTATGCAACGCCAAATAAGGGACGGACAAGCTATGCTCTGTTCATGCGCCTGGAGAATGATAGTAAAACAACAGCGAATGACGGCGGCCAATTGCCAACCTACTATGAATACTACAGCCCGGATTATCCGGCCAATGGTTGGAATCCTGTCAAAGACGGCCCCGGAGGTATTTGGGCATATTAAGAACCTTTTTCTGGGTTTTTGTGGTATTTGACAAAAAACTCGTTTAGGATTATAATCAAGACGCTTTAAAAAGCTGGTATCAAAAGCCTCTATATAATATGTCTACATCAGTAACGAATACGATCGCATAAGTGGATTTCTCATCGTGCTGATTTGTTGAGAATCCGCTACGCTAGCGGATTTTTTGGACCTTAGAGGGTACTTTTTACAAGATAGTTGTCAGATCATAGAGTTGCTGCTGGTTAGCAACTATATAGTGTGGCAACAATCGGCGTACGTTGACAACGCCGATGCCTAACAAGCATCGGACCTCCGAATCCGTCAGCCGACGGAGCGGAGCAAATGATATGTATGAGCATCTAAAGTCTCAAAG
>CAYRBH010000001.1:77352-103865 GCA_964422585.1 uncultured Gammaproteobacteria bacterium | reverse complement strand
TATCCTTTCTGATACATTAGCATCGAATGAGAGTGACGGCCGTTCCACGACTGACCGTCTTTTAGAGTTGCGGACGCATGTCAGCAGCATCGCGGATGCCTTAGAGTCAGCCCAGGGAGATATAGGGCAGATTGATCTGAATCAGGTACCGCAGGAGTGGCGTCAGCAGTTCCAGTATATTCAGCAGCATGACACTGACTTCATACACAGCCTGCGCCAAGCTGACGCTATGCTTGAGGTGGCTTCTCATATTCTCGGCGCAGATTCACTCTCCCGCTATTTGGTAGTCTTTCAGAATTCTCGAGAGCTGCGTCCGACGGGTGGTTTTCTAGGTAGCTTCGCCTTGGTCGATTTTTCTAAAGGGACGCCCTTGTCTATAGATTTTCCTGGCGGCGGCACCTATGATCTCAAGGCTGGCTTCAATCAGCATTTGATACCCCCGCGACCGATTTCAATCTTGAATCCAGAATGGAATATATGGGACAGCAATTGGTGGCCAGATTTTCCGACCTCAGCGAAGAAAATGGCGTGGTTCTATCAGCAAGCCGGCGGCAGGACTGTGGACGGTGTGATAGCTATTAATTCAGATTTCGTTGTTGATGTGCTTAAAGAGGTAGGGCCTATTCCTATGCCTGAATACGGCATTACGGTCGATGCGAACTCTTTCTATACGCTGGTGCAGGATCAGGTTGAGGTTGGTTATGATAAATCTTTGAACCAGCCTAAAAAGATACTGAAGGACCTCATGCCGCTCTTATTGGATCGTGTCTTCAAAGCAAGTAACTATAAGCAGTTGCTCGCTATAACCACGCAGTCGCTTGCCCAGAAAGATATACAGATAGCAGTTTTGAATGATGAGGCGACGCAACGCTCGGTAGAGAAATTAGGCTGGGACGGTTCTCTGTCGACGAACAGCAAGGATTATCTTTCTGTCGTTTCGACTAATATTGCCGGTGGCAAGAGCGACGGTTCGATCTATGAAACCATCGATCATCACGCGGTCGTCGATGAGAATGGTGCGATCACAGTCACGACCACGGTGACGAAAGAAAATCGCGCAGATCCTTCGGATCAATTCGCCTATGTGAATAATGTCGATTATATCCGTTTCTATGTGCCTGAAGGCAGTACCTTAGTGAAAGCAACTGGTTTTGAGCAGCCGGCTGAACAGCTTTTTCACGCACCACCTGCTGTAGCAGTGCCTGATACTGATCTAGAGACCATTAGCGGCCCTCAGACCACTGATCAGGCAACCGGAACCACCATAGCAAGTGAACTAGGTCACACGGTCTTCGGTAATTGGATGCAGGTGCAGCCAGGAGCGCAAACGATAGCCAGCATCACCTATACGCTGCCATTTAAGATACTCATACCAGAATCTCAAGGCGTGAGTTGGCTCGACCTGTGGGGTAAGCAGCCGCAAGAGGTGGATTCCTATAGCCTGCTGGTGCAGCGGCAATCTGGGAGAAAGAATACTATACTGAATTCATCGGTCGTTTTCCCCGACAAGTATGCTATAGTCTGGACTGATGCCGTCGATCCTTCGCACGCAGGAACAACGCCGCAGATATTCACTTATAGCAATGATCTGAATTCTGACACCTACTACGCGCTGCTCGTGGCGCGAAAAGCCAATGGGTAGCTCTCTGCATGATAAAAAAAGTATTTCATACCTTGAACTCAACGATCGGCGGTGGTGCGATACTCATCGCTTTTTTTGGTATCGCGAGTAAGGTCGTCGGTTTATATCGTGATCGTTTGTTCGCGGGCACCTTTGGCGCCTCTCGATTGAGCGACATATACTTTGCCTCATTCAAGCTTCCTGACCTAGTTTTTAATATCTTGGTGCTTGGAGCTCTGACCTCATCGTTTATCCCTGTGTTTCAGAAGACGTGGCATAAGAACAATGAGCAGGGCATCCTGTTGTCCAATGCAGTCCTTAATATACTACTCATAGCGATAGGGATCTTTACTATACTGGTATGGCTCTGTGCCCCGATTTTCGTTCCCTATCTAGTGCCTGGTTTCGGGCATCAGGATATCGCCCTGACTATCACGATGACGCGCTACTTGCTAGCGAGTTTATTATTTTTTACCGCGAGTAACCTGCTCAGTGGCGTCCTCAATGCTTGGAAACGATTTTTCTCATTCGGTCTCAGCTCAGTTCTGTACAATGTGGGGATCATCATCGGCATTGTGTATTGTTATCCTGTCTTTGGAATGCCGGGGCTTGCTATCGGTGTGGTAGGGGGAGCGGCGATGCATTTTCTCGTGCAAGCTATTGAAGCCTATAAGAACGGTTGGCGCTATAAGCCGGTACTTTTCTATGATGCGTCAGTGAAACGCATCATGCAGCTCATGATACCCCGTATGGTCGGCCTTGCGGGTAATCAGATTGCAGTAGTTGTTGTCACGATTCTCGCTTCGACCTTGAGTGCCGGTAGTTTAGCAGTGTTCAATTATGCCAATAATTTACAGAGTATACCGATCGGTATCTTCGGCATTTCTCTTGCGGTGGCAGCCTTCCCTTATTTCAGTAAATCACTATCAGAGAATGATGACGCTTCCTTCCGGAAGATGTTTTCGGTGCAATGCAGGAGGATACTCTATTTTTTGATACCAATATCCTTCAGTTTGCTCTTGCTCCGAGCTCAGATCGTACGCGTCATATTAGGTACCGGGGCTTTCGATTGGAATGCGACTCACCTGACCGCCCAAGCGCTGGGTTTTTTCTCGCTAGCTATCTGCGCACAAGGACTGGTACCTCTGCTTGCTCGCTCATTTTATGCCCTTGAAGACACGGTAACTCCGGTGGTAGTCAGTTTTGTTGATATCGGAGCAACCATTATACTGTCATTACTCCTCCTACCGAACTTCGGCGTTCTGGGATTGGTCTTTGCTGATGCGATAGGTGGTATAGGTAATATGCTGGTATTGTTCATCCTTTTGCATCGGCGTTTCGGTGATCTTGATGACACTGAACTCGCTCGCTCGATCATGCGTATCAGTGCTGTAAGCCTGGTTGCGAGCGCCCTCATGTATCTCTCATTGCAATATACTGCCAGACTGCTCGATACGCACACCTTTATCGGTATCTTTACGCAAGGTGCTGTATCGGGTAGTATAGGCATTGCTGTCTATGTACTGCTCAGCATGCTGCTTGGTTTTGATGAAATTCACTCGGTCAAACGGTATATCCTGAAATTCCTCAGACCCCTTACAGCAAAAAGTAAATAATATAGTGAAGAGAAGGTAGTATGGCTTCGATACGCAATTTTTGTATTATCGCTCACATTGATCACGGTAAGTCGACCCTGGCGGATCGCATGCTTGAATTGACGCATACGGTCACCGCTCGAGAAATGAAGGAGCAGCTTCTTGATTCAATGGACCTTGAGCGGGAGCGAGGTATCACGATTAAGCTACAGCCAGTCAGGATGTCTTGGAAGGAGCATCAATTGAACTTGATTGATACCCCTGGGCATATCGATTTTAACTATGAAGTATCCCGATCATTAGCTGCGGTCGAGGGCGCCTTGCTGTTGGTTGACGCTACCCAAGGGATCGAAGCGCAGACACTCGCGAACTTATATCTGGCACTCGAGCAGAATCTCACTATCATTCCCGTCATAAATAAAATAGATCTGCCGGCAGCCGATGTGCCAAAGGTGCGCAGGGAGATAGCCGGTATACTTGGCTGTAGTGAGGATGAAATACTCCCAATATCCGCGAAAACTGGCGAAGGTGTCGGTGCTTTGCTTGACGCCGTTATTGAGCGGATTCCGGAGCCGAGTTTTCGGGAGAGTCAGGATATGTTACAGGCGCTTATTTTCGATGCTCAGTACAATGAATTCAAGGGCGTGGTCATTTATGTGCGCCTCTTCGGTGGTAGTATCAAGCGAGGGGATCGGATCCGTTTTCTGAAATCAGGTTCATCCGCCGAAATAATCGAGGTTGGCTATTTCACTCCCCAGTGGCAACCGTCAGATGGCCTACATGCCGGAGAGATAGGTTATGTGATAACTAATATTAAGAATATCGAGGAAACTAAAGTGGGCGATACCGTTGCGATGGATGGTGTCACCACAGAGGAGCTCAAAGGTTATCGCGAGATCACTCCTATGGTGTTTGCTGGGGTATATCCCGCCGAAGGAAGTAACTATGAGAAGTTACGGAAGGCTATTTTCAAATTAAAATTAAATGACGCTAGTCTTACGTTCACTCCTGATCACTCAGATGTACTTGGCTTCGGCTTTCGCTGCGGTTTCTTGGGTTTGTTGCATCTCGAGATAGTACAGGAGCGCCTACAGAGAGAGTTCGACTTGCCGATCATCACCACGGCGCCGACAGTGGCCTATCACATTTTCCTTAAATCTGGGAAAGACATGTATCTTACTTCGCCAACGGCACTCCCCGAAGAGAATTTCATCGAGCATATAGAGCAGCCGCTGGTCATGATCGATCTTATCACTCCGAAGGAGTACTTGGGGCCTTTGATGGATTATATTCAGAAGAAGCGAGGAGTCTTTCTGCACACTGAATTCCTTGAACAGACACGGACCATATTGAAATGCAAGCTGCCATTGAATAATATCATTGTGGATTTTTATGATAAGGTGAAGAATCTATCCTCAGGCTATGCGTCCTATACCTATGAATTTGCCGGATATGAACGATGCTCTGTCGTGAAGTTAGATATACTGGTAGCAGAGGAGAAAGTTCCAGCCCTTACCACGCTGGTGTACCGTGATGAGGTAGAATCGATCGGCAGATCCATAGTTACTAAGCTTAAGGATATTATCCCGAAAGCCCAATTCGTGATCAAGATACAGGCGGCTGTAGGTGGCAAGATCGTAGCCTCTGAGCGCTTGTCCGCCTTGCGTAAAGATGTCACGGCGAAACTGTATGGCGGTGATGTGACACGTAAACGTAAGCTCTTAGAAAAGCAAAAGAAAGGAAAGCGGAAGATGGCTTCCTTCGGGGCAGTCGAGATACCGCAGAATGCCTATGTGGCTATTTTGAAGAGAGAGTAGTGCTAGTATCTACTGCCGACGCCAGCGGTAAATACGAGCATAGAAAGTATGACCAGAAGTGAGAGCGTCGCCCATGCAATTTGGATTATTTTTTTCCGCTTCATAGTAGTAGTATGCCTGACAACACACGACTAGGCAAGCCTCGAGACTCGGTGATCTACAGTTGCGACGGACGACCCTCGATTCCAGTGCTTGGGTCAGTGCTCGGCGGTATGGCTTTTGTACTACTATTTTTCTATCTTACTCGTGCTGTGCAGGGCGATCGTCAAACCGTTTTTCTTTGGGTACTCGGGTTCGTCGCAGTACTTCTTTTTCTTGGTGGAAGAATACGACCTAGTATAACGTATAGCATTACAGGTGAAGGAGTTTCAGCTCGTACCACCGTTTCTCAGGCGAAGCTGTGGTATATTGCGGTGGATGAGATCACGAGTATCAGAGTATTGACCAGTACCGTGCGGCTTACTATTCCAAAAAAGACCTACGTAGTGTATACTGGCAGTAATTCTGGTCTATTTGCAGCTAGAGTAAGGGAGGTCAGAGCGCTTAAACAGGTTCAGGTATGAAAAAAGGTGAGCGTCATTTTTTTTCTTATGTCTTACAGTCGAGGGTTTTTTTTGTTATCTTGGTTTGCGCGGTGATCATTAGCGCGGTGAGATTAAGCAATGAGATAGCTCGACGTGTAGCCATCACTAAACAGATTAATGCTTTGCATGCGCAGGTTGACCAACTTCGCTCTGAACGAGACTCATTGTCTTCCCTTATCAATTCGCTCTCGACAGATGCTTATATCGAGGATGCTGCACGTAAGAAATTGAATCTTGCTAAGCCTGGTGAGCAACTAGTCGTCATCCCAGGACCTACAGGGACGGAGAATAAGAATATGGCCACTTCAGTCGCATCGATCCCGACCCCTCAGGTATGGTGGGATTATTTCTTTGGACAGTATGCGCAATAAAACGCTCTATTCATATATTCGCATAGCGGTTTTGACTGTGCTCGGCCTTGCTCTAGTTTTTAGCATAGCGCTCTATACCTTACCTCAGCAGAATCCGGCGACGCTTTTCGTCGGTCAAACATTCCACCTTCCTTTCGCTGAAGTGTATGGCTACCGGGTCGATCTCTCAGAATTTTTGAATGATGTCGATACGATACGTTTTCTTGAATCCTCAGACACTACCTTTACGCCGCAGCAATTGAAAGCGCGAGTATGGTCCCATATACAAGAAGAGTACGCGACGCGGAAACTCGCCGTACAACAATCGATCTCTTGGTCAGATTCCGATATAATTACTTTCTTGAACGATTTTCTAACTACCAATGAATTGACGGCAGGTGATCTCTCTAGTTCTATCCCGGGTTTTAACATGGAGTATTTCAAGCAGCATATCATACTGCCTATGCTACTGCAGGAGAAAGTAGCTAAGAAATTATTGCTCGCGGCAGACAATGATGCCGCAAAGGAGATTAATGCGCTTCATGCCCAGGTTGCTCAGGATCCTTCGGGCTTTCAGGCATTATTGAAAAAACGCGCAGATGATGAGCATGTGCCCTATGTGGATGAGCCGATACTGATCAGTGCGCAAGAAATTACTGCTGATGAAGCTACGCTTCTTCGATCGTTGAGCGTCGGGGGGATTACTCCGGTGATTGTTCGTACGGACGGGTATCGTATTTATCAACTAGTGTCACATTTCACGCAGCCACAGGAAGCTTGGCAGGTACGAGAGCTATTCGTGCCAGCTTCGTTAATGGATGATGCTTTGAAGAAATTAACCGATACGCCAGATGAAAAAATATATATACGAGGAATACTGTAGGAGGCGAATATGCTAGTATGGTCTATCTGTGGAGCCGCCGGTGGGAATCGAACCCACGACCTACGGTTTACGATACCGTCGCTCTGCCAACTGAGCTACAGCGGCGCAACTCCTGAACCTCATTTTTCACCAAGAGAGCATAAACTGATTCTGAACCTAAGTCAACAGTTTCCTGTATCCTGAAAATACAGTATACTAGAGCAATAGAGCGCCATGGTTAAGACATACAATCTCACTAAATCATACTCTAGCGACACCACTGCGTTGCGTGATGTCACCATTGCCATTGAACCTGGAGAGTTTGTCTCTATCGTTGGTCAGAGTGGAAGTGGTAAGTCGACATTCGTGAAGATTTTGATGGCAGAGGAGCGTCCGACCAAAGGAGAGGTGGTGATCGGCGGTTGGAATATCACACATATCAAGAAGCACGAGATACCAGTCCTGCGCAAGCAGATCGGCGTCATTTTCCAAGACTTTAAGCTACTGCCCAAAAAAACGGCATTTGAGAATGTCAGCTTTGCCCTCGAGGTTTCTGGTCATAGGCGCCGTGAGATACGTGCTATCGTGACGCAGGTATTGGCCCTCGTCAACTTGAAAGATCAGATGCATAAGTTTCCGCATCAATTATCCGGCGGTGAACAGCAGCGCGTAGCGATAGCGCGTAGCCTCGTGCATCGTCCTAAACTATTGATGGCTGATGAGCCTACAGGCAATTTGGATGCTATTAATACGCGCGAGATTATAGATCTGCTATTGAAGATTAATAGTTTTGGAACGACCGTGTTGCTCGTTACGCATGATCGTGAGGTAGTGAATAGCCTGAGAAAGCGGGTTATAACCCTTGATAATGGCTATGTTATCAGCGATCAGGCGCGGGGTAAGTACATACTATGAGCTTTTTCCGTATCATTAAATATGCGGTTCAGAATTTCTTTAGAAATTTTTGGCTATCAGTCGCCACGCTTTTGGTCATTATCATCTTGCTCTTTTTTGTGAATGTCATAATCGCCATGAATCAGGTCAAGACCTCTTTGCTTGGAGCGGTAGGTCAGAAGATAGATATCGCGCTCTATTTTAAGCAGGAAGTGCCTGAGGCTGACGTATTACGCATCGAAGATGAATTGAATGCAAACCAAGCGGTTAGCAAGGTAGAAGTTATTTCGCCGCAAGCTGGACTTGAAAAATTGAAGAGTGAGTTTCCGGATATTGGCGAGAAGATACTGCCGGCACTTGATTCTAATCCCCTTGGTTACACCTTGAAAGTTAGTGCTAAACAATTGGATCAGTATCAGCCACTCCTTGACTCCATCTCGAAGAATGATGACTATTCTTCAAAACTGGACAATCCGCCTGCTCTATTCGACTCGAAACAATTCACCTTAGCGGCCAGCAAACTTTCTGATCAAGTGAATACGGTAGCTATTATACTCGCCACTATCTTCTTCTTAGTGGCACTTTCTATTATGTTCAATAGTATTCGTGTCAGCATTTATACGCACCGTGAAGAGATTAGCATCATGAAATTGGTCGGAGCGACGAATCGCTTCATTCGCATGCCATTCGTGATAGAGTCAGTGATGTATTCCTGTATCTCGATACTTATTACCATCGGCGTATTATATTTCCTCCTCGGTTTCCTGCAGCCCTACTTGGATCGCTTCCTGGGTGATGTGGTTCATGTCGATCTAATCGGGTACTATAGCAGTCAATTCATTCCTATATTCGGATTGCAATTCATTGTGATCACCTTGCTTGCTGTTCTGAGCACGACAATTGCTCTGCGCCGCTATCTCCGCGCATAAGTATCAAAAAACCGGCTTAGGAGCCGGTTTTTTCTGGGATCACATCTGCGTATTTAGTGAGGCGTATCGAGCCGTTGAAGCGTTTGCGTTTCAGGGTTCTGAATTTCACGAGTCCTGCGACACGAGCGAAGAGGGTATCGTCAGATCCAATACTGACATTCGTCCCAGGTCGTATCTTGGTCCCTCGTTGGCGTACGATGATGGATCCAGCCTGTGCATGCTCGCCTGCATACAATTTCACTCCAAGTCGCTGACCTTGTGAATCACGGCCATAGGAGGTTGAGCCTGCTGCTTTTTTATGTGCCATACTCTGCTATCAATAGTTAATGCGAATGGGATTATACCTAAGACTTCCGACCTTGTCAATGTTAACCAGTCGCAGTAGTTATGCGAATTTACGCAATACTGCTTTGACAACGCCTTGAATAGCAGGGTTTGTCACGAAGATTGGGGCCATTGAAGCATTGGCAGGCTGTAGCCTGATGCGGTTTTTTTCGCGGTAGTATTTCTTTAAAGTAGCGAACGCATTATCAAGCAATGCGACCACAATTTGACCGTTTAAGGGGTAGAAATTCCGTTCAACAATGACATAGTCTCCATCAAGGATCCCTTCTTCTATCATAGAAGTGCCGCGTACTTTCAGTACGAAGCAATTCGAGGATGGTACCAGACTTTCAGGGACTACCACGGTTTCATGCTCTTCAATAGCTTCGATAGGCTCACCTGCGGTTATGATACCCACCAAGGGGAGCTCTATAGCTTTCTCTTGGAAAGTGTCTTCCGTCGGGATGAGTTGTGATGATTTCTTGAGCATATGTTTTTGTTTAAGTATACGTACATGCTGGTGCACCGTTGCTGGAGAGGAGAGGTGTAAGGCCTGCATGATATCCCGTATAGTTGGGCTATGGCCTCGTTCACGACAAAAGTCAATAATTGCCTGATATACGGCTCTTTGCCTGTGGGTAAGTCCTTCCATGCCTATAGTATATACCGAACAAAAAACGAACACAAGAGGACTCTAATTGATTTTTAGGATAGAGTCATTTAGTATGAGTATATGCGAAAAAAGATAGAAGCAGTGCTAGATCGTATACGCCCAGCTCTGGATGCTCATGGTGGTGATGTGGAGTTGGTCAAGGTCAATCAGCGCGCTAAGACCGCCTATATACATTTTGTAGGCACCTGCGATCATTGCGCGATCTCTGAGGTTACCTTGAAGTATCTGGTTGAGCGAGAGGTACAGGCAGCTTGCCCTCAGATTACAAAGGTCGTGGCTGTGTAATGGCCTTTTTTATGTTACACTAAGAGGCACATCGAGCAGCATATCGCATGCCTACTACCAAACAAATAGTATTATTTTATCGTGAGACATACGTTTTTCTTTTTTGTAATACCGCGATTATTGCTTTCGTAAGCGCTCTTATTTGGATCATCGGGGTCATACGTCCTAGGCCAGATTCGATCGCTCTACACTATGATGTATTTTTCGGTATCGATCGCCTCGGTCCTTGGACAGATCTGCTTACTGAGGCTGCTGAGGTCGCTGTGCTTATGCTCATCAATGCTGCCATCGCCTATAAGATATTCGCACGGGATAAGTATCTGAGTTATTATCTGCTGTGTATGGCAAGTATTGCTCCAATCATCTTCCTTGTCTATCTTGTTTCGCTTACCGTTTTTGTTCTCGGCGTATGATTAATGCTCAGATCATTAAAATCTTTTGCTTAACGACCGTGAGCTTCGTGCTGGCAGTGCTCTGGACGCCACTCCTGAGTCACTATTTGTATAAGTATAAGCTTGGTAAATCGATACGGAATGATGGTAGCACGCCGGTATATTCGAAACTGCATTTGCATAAGCAGGGCACGCCTTCAATGGGCGGTATTTTGATCTGGGTCACGGTGCTGGTTATTGCGCTCCTGTGCTCCTATCTGAGCATGTTCTCATTCTTACCCGACTGGCTTCGCTCGTTCAACTTTCTGACTCGCGGAGAAACCTTGCTGCCATTAGGGGTTTTTATCGCTTCTGCTCTCGTAGGACTTCTTGATGATTGGTTTAATATTAACCAGCAAGGATTAGGTAAGGGCGGCGGGCTTATGATGCGCCATCGCCTTATCATTTTTGCATCCATCGCATCGGTTGGGGCATGGTGGTTCTATTTTAAATTGGACTGGGACGTCATCCATATCCCGTTTATGGGGACCTATGGCATTGGCTGGTGGTATATACCCTTTTTCATCTTTGTCATTGTTGCGACAGCTTTTTCTGTAAATGAGATAGACGGACTGGACGGCCTTGCGGCTGGCGTGCTGCTTTCATCCTTCGCATCGCTTGGTGCGATAGCGTTCATGCAAAGCAATTACAATTTGGTTACGTTTTGTGGCGTCATCGTGGGCGCTTTGCTGGCTTTCCTGTGGTTCAATATACCGCCAGCTCGATTTTTCATGGGGGATACTGGAGCAATGTCACTAGGTGTCAGTCTGGCTATCATTGCCTTGCTTGCGCATGCTGAATTCTTCCTTCCTATTATTGCTCTGCCACTGGTCATTGAGTCAGGTTCAGTGATACTGCAGCTGATTTCAAAGAAACTCTTCAAGAAAAAGCTATTTATCTCATCACCACTACACCATCATCTTGAGGCGCTTGGCTGGTCAGAAAGCAAGATCGTCATGCGTTTCTGGGTGCTCTCGGGTGTGACGTCGGTTATTGGTCTTATACTTGCGCTCATGGACCGCAGCTTTCGCCTCTTTTAGCTGTACCTCTGTATGTTTGGAAACAAAACAAAAAGAGATCGATTCCATTCGCCGAGGAGGGCGGGACGCGGCATTCTCTCAAGGTTATTCTCTTTTCGTAAAAGCGCTGAACAGCATGCTCCTGATTATGCTTTGCTAGGAACCGTATTGGTCATACTCTTCATTGGGCTCATCATGCTGTCATCCGCGACTTCTGTCCTGTCATTTCAGCAAACGAGCGGCACCTACTACTATTTGCGTCGTCAGTTGCTACATGGTGTCCTGCCTGGCTTGCTTGCTCTCTACATCACGTATCGTATTCCCTATCGTGCGTATCAGAAATATACACCCTTTTTTCTAGTGGGGGTGTATCTTCTTTTGATCGCTGTTTTCATTCCAGGGTTGCATGCCAAGGGTTTTTCATCGAATAGCTGGATCAATCTACGGTTCACGACATTGCAGACCAGTGAGATTGCTAAACTATTTTTTATTGGATGGCTTGCAGGTTGGTGCACTTCGCGCCAGCGTACGATGGGAAACCTGACAACTACGAGCATACCTTTCTTTCTTGTCGCCGCAAGCATTGCTGCCCTTTTGATGCTACAGCCTGATACTGGCGCCATGGTCCTATTCATGGGCGTTGGTTTTGCCATGTTCTTTGTGGCTCAAGGAAGCCTTCTGCATATGGCTTTCGCTCTGGGGCTAGGTTCATTGATAGCTTTGCCGATAGTACTGGAAGCTCCCTATCGCCTCAAACGGCTCACCAGCTTCCTGCATCCCTCAGCTGATACGCAGGGTGCGGGCTATCAGATATATCAGGCATTGATAGCGCTTGGCTCTGGCTCATGGTGGGGTTTAGGCATTGGTCGCTCACAGCAGAAATTTCATTTCGTGCCAGAGGTCGAAAGTGACTCGATCTTCGCGATCATAGGTGAGGAGCTTGGTTTTATAGTTTCCGCGATCCTTATCATACTCTTTGCCTCACTTTTTTTGCGAGGCGCCTCTATTGCGCGGCATGCACCTGACCGTTATGGAGCTTTGCTCGCGTGGGGGATTACACTGCTGGTGACTCTTCAGGTACTAGTGAATGTCGCAGCTATCGTAGGACTATTGCCTTTGACAGGAGTTCCCTTGCCCTTTATCAGTTTGGGTGGTACGAATATCGTAGTATTGCTTGCCGGCATCGGCATACTATTGAATATTTCAACCTTCACGAACGAAGCGCATGGTTAGAATCCTTCTATCAGGCGGAGGAACGCTCGGATCGGTTTCACCTCTCATCGCGATCAAAGAAGCAGTCCCTGAGGCTGATTATTTGTTCGTGGGTACGATGCGCGGCGTTGAGCGAGCTTTCGTGCAGCGATACGGAGTTCGCTATAAGTATATCTGGACAGTCAAGTTCAGACGATATCTAAGTATTGCGAACCTTATAGACCTGATCAAATTGCCATTCGTTTTTTTCCAAGCGCTTGGTATCGTACTGCGGTATCGTCCTCATATCATCCTTACCTCAGGCAGCTTTGTGTCAGTGCCAGTCGCTTATGCTGGACTTCTCTGCGGATGTACCATTTTCATTCATCAGCAAGACGCATCCGTTGGTCTCGCCAATAAAATGATCACGTGGATAGCTACCGTTGTTACTACGACATTCGAAGATCAGGTTGCGGCATTTCCCACAGGCAAGGCTCATTGGACCGGTAATCCTATCCGTCCCTTGAACAAGGAGACTATTCCTGAAAAAGATCTCATCCTAGTCTTGGGCGGTAGTAGCGGTGCGTATGGTTTGAATAAGGCTATGACTGACGTGTTGCCGCATTTCAGTGATCGTTTCGAGATCGTGCATGTATTAGGCACTCGGAACTACTATCAGCGTTTAAGTCTGGGGAGTACGTATCGGGCGGTCCAGTTCCTGGAGGAGGAGTATGGACATATCCTGCAGCAGGCGAAGGTTGTAGTGACTCGAGCGGGTATGTCTACGTTGACGGAGCTTGCGTACTATAAAAAGGCGGCGCTGATTATTCCAATGCCAGACACACATCAAGAGATGAACGCCCGATTTTTTGATAAGCATGCTGCGGGTGTCTATGTGGCGCAAAGTGAAACCGAACAGCAGATAGCAGCCTTAGAGCGCATACTCAATACTGCCTCTGAACGAGCTGCACTTGGGTCCTCTTTGTATAAGCTATTTCCTCAAGATGCGAATGAGCGCTATGCGAAGCTCTTGAGGAGTTATTTCCCAAAGTTCGTCAGTACCCAGCCGACGGCCTACTTCGTTGGTATCGGCGGTATCGGTATCTCTGCTATCGCTGAGTATTTTCTTGAGAAAGGTTATCGAGTGATCGGATCGGATCTGAGCGGTCCTACTTTAGTGACCAAGAAGTTGGAAGAACGTGGCGCCCGCATATACTATGATCACCGGAAAGAAAATATGCCTTCGAATATTGAGTTGTTTATCTATTCGACCGCAGCGCCGCTTTCTAATGAAGAAATTGTAGAAGCGAAACGTCGGCATATCGCTGTCTACTCATACAAGGAGTATCTGGGTCTGCTCAGTAAGAAGTATACAACGGTTGCTATCACCGGTACGCATGGTAAGACTACGACCACCGCGTTAACTGGGCTACTACTTCGCGATGGAAACTTGGACCCTAGCATCATAGTCGGCTCATTCGTACCTCAATTGGGTAATCAGAATTATCATGCGGGGAAAGGCAGAGTGCTTGTCGTAGAAGCTGATGAGTATCGCTCTGATATGTTGCTGTTACATCCAACCGTGGCCGTAGTAACCAATATTGATCTCGATCACTTGGATTTCTATAAGGATATCAATGATATAGCGAAACACTTCAAAGAATTCATTCAGCTTGTCCCTAGCGATGGTGCCGTTATTATCAATGCTGATGATGCTCGGCTGAAGAAGATAGCTCCAGCCCGAGCTATAACTTACGGTTTCATGAAAGGTGCTGACTATCGAGCAGAGAATATCATTGTCGGCGATGGTATGCAGCGATTCACGGTGACCTATCATGGTGAGCCGATCGGCGACTTTCACCTGCAAGTACCAGGTAGCTTCAATATTTTGAATGCCCTCGCTGCCGTCGCTGTCGCGCGCCATTTCGATGTGCCGATTGAAACGATCCAGCAGAGCATCGCTGCATTTACAGGAACGTGGCGACGTTTCGAGTACCTGGGCGAGCGAAAAGGTGCTTCAGTATACTCGGATTATGGTCACCACCCGACGGCTACTCAGGCAACGTTGCATGCAGTAAAGGAATTTTATCCAGGTCGACGACTGATCCTCGTTTTTCAGCCTCATTCGTATGATCGTACCGAGAAGCTCTTCAAAGAATTCACTCAAGCCTTCGATGAAGCAGATATGCTCTTCGTGACAGATATTTATGATGTGGCAGGGAGAGATTCAGTACGGAAAGTTTCATCCAAGATGCTGGTTGAGGCTCTGAAGCGGCCCTATGCACAGTATGCGCCCTCACTTGAAGACCTAACAGTAACACTTGATGCTACCTTAACTAAGAATGATATACTACTTATTATGGGAGCGGGAAACATCGATGCATTCGCGAGGGGGTTAGTATGAGTATCACTATTCAGGAGAATATACCATTGAGAGACTATACGACCTTCCGTATCGGAGGGCCTGCTCGCTATTTTGTTATTACGAGGAATGTCGCTGAAGTACAAGAAGCATTAAAGTGGGCGAAGGATGGAAATAAGAACTACTTTGTGCTTGGCGGTGGGACCAACCTTGTATTTCCTGACGCTGGTTTTGATGGTTTAGTTATAAAAATGTCACTGGATTCTTTTGCTAGCAAGGAGGATAGTATTACCGTTGGAGCTAGCGTGCTATTAGCGCAGCTCATTGAAAAAACACTAGCTTTAGGTTTTGTCGGTCTAGAATTTGCCGCTGGCATCCCTGGTGAGGTCGGTGGTGCTATCCGCGGTAATGCTGGCACGTACGGAGTGAATATCGGAGACATTGTCAAAGAGGTCAGCGTCATTGATCATGAAACACTTAAACTTCGCACTATGCGATCTGACGCCTGCGCCTTTGCTTATCGCCATAGTATCTTTAAAGAGTGGCATGCTATCATCGTCTCAGCTACCATAGAGTTGCAGAAAGGAGACGTGCATGCCAGCAAGAAGATCATTGATGAACGGATACAGACGCGACATGAACAGCATCCTGTAGAACCATCTGCTGGTTGCATCTTCAAAAATGTCGAGTTTTCGAAGGTCGACCAGGAAGATCTTAAAGGCCGCGGTATCGACCTCGAGCCGTTCCAGAAGTACCAGAAAATACCAACAGGGTACTTGATTGAAAGACTTGGTCTGAAAGGTAAAGGTATCGGAGGCGCAGCAATCTCCTCTCGCCATGCAAACTATATCATCAATACAGGTAATGCGACCTTTGAGGATGTTGTTATGCTGATAAGTTATATCAAACAACAGGTCCGTGACGCTTATGGCATCCAACTCGAAGAGGAGGCGCATATC
This sequence comes from uncultured Gammaproteobacteria bacterium, assembly GCA_964422585.1. Classification (GTDB taxonomy): domain Bacteria; phylum Patescibacteriota; class Patescibacteriia; order UBA1558; family 2-01-FULL-52-15; genus CAYRBH01. Next base: position 87,969 of record CAYRBH010000001.1, on the reverse strand, counting down.
ATCGCCTAAGTATTGATTTTTATCCCAAACGCTGGTACAGTATTGACCTATGGAATATCAAGTATATAGCAAACAACTAGAGGTTACTGATAGTTTGCGTGAGTATTTGGATATAAAACTAGCTCACGTTGATAAGCTGAGCGTCTCGCCGGTCGCCTGCAGAGTAGATTTGAGTCGTGACCAGCATCATCGCAAAGGCGACATTTTCAGAGTGGAAATAAATATGACGGTGCCTGGCACTCTGCTTCGTATCGTCGAAACCCACGCTGATGTACGCGCTGCTATAGATTTGGCGACTGATAAGCTTATTCGGCAACTGCAAAAATTTAAGGGTAAAAAAATAGATACCAAACGACGGCTCGGTCGATTCATGAAAACATTTAAGCGCGGTGAATAGTCTCTCGCGTAACATTACTACATGTCCGTACTAACGAAAGTCTTTGGGGACGCTAATAAGCGTTTTTTAAATAAGCTGGCAGAAGATGTCAGTCATATTTCTGCTTTGGAAGCAAAGTATGCAGCCTTGTCAGATATAGAGCTTCGCGCGCAAACTGATCTATTGAAGAAGGGCTATGCCGCAGCGTACTCGAAAATAGAAAAAGACCTACAGGCACTCGAAGATACGATACGGATGACGCTCTCTGAAGATGAGAAGAACCGACTGAAGCGAGAACATATCACACTTGCGAATACGGCACTCGACGCCTTGATTTCTGATGCATTCGCGCTGGTACGCGAAGCGTCCCGTCGAACATTACAACTTCGGCATTTCGATGTGCAGCTCATGGGTGGTATCGTCTTACATCAGGGTCAAGTCGCTGAAATGAAAACAGGCGAAGGCAAGACCCTCATGTCTACCTTGGCGATATATGTAAATGCCCTAACTGGTAAAGGCGTGCATGTGGTCACCGTGAACGATTATTTGGCCCGACGCGACGCAATTTGGATGGGCCAGATCTTTAACTTCTTAGGACTTTCAGTAGGTATTATTATCCATGATGCATCCTATCTCTATGACCCGACAGCAACCACTCCCACAGAAGATGAGGTACGGGACCAGGGTGTGAAGATTGAAATGGACTATCTGAAAGAAGTCGACCGTAAGGCCGCGTATAGTGCTGACATTACCTATGGCACGAACAATGAATTTGGCTTTGATTATTTGCGCGACAACATGGTCCCGCAGTTGGATCAAAAGGTGCAGCGTAAACTGCATTACGCGATCATCGATGAAGTCGATAGTATTCTCATTGATGAAGCTCGCACTCCGCTGATCATCTCAGCTCCTGATGCTAAGTCGACCGATCGTTACTACCAATTCGCTCAGATCGTCGAGGGTCTGAAATTGCAGGATGATTATGTCGTCGATGAGAAAGATCGAGCGGCAACTTTGACCGAGGGGGGTATCGCCAAAGTTGAGAACATACTTGGTGTTGAGAATATTTATGTCGAAGAAGGTATACAGACCGTACATCATATCGAGCAAGCTTTAAAAGCAAAAACCCTTTTCCAGCGAGATAAGGATTATGCGATCAAAGATGGGGAAGTAATTATCGTCGATGAGTTCACAGGTAGAATGCTCCCCGGTCGCCGTTATTCGGAAGGTTTACATCAGGCTATTGAAGCCAAAGAAGGTTTGACCATACAGCGCGAGAGCAAGACTATGGCCACTATCACCTTCCAGAACTACTTCAGACTCTATGACAAAATAGCGGGCATGACTGGTACCGCTGAGACCGAGGCAGAGGAGCTGGCGAAGATTTATAATCTTGATGTGACGACCATCCCTACCAATAAGAACATGATCCGTAAGGATCTCTCAGATAGGATTTATAAGTCAGAGGCAGGTAAGTTCAGGGCGGTCGTAGAGGAGATCAAGATGCGTCATGCTACTGGTCAACCGGTGCTGGTCGGTACAATTTCCATCGAGAAGAACGAATTTTTAGGTTCATTGCTTGAGCATGAGGGTTTGCACTTCAATATATTGAATGCGAAGCAGCATGAGCGAGAGGCTGAAACTATAGCCCAAGCAGGCAGTCTGGGGGCTATTACTATAGCCACCAACATAGCAGGTCGCGGCGTGGACATTAAACTGGGCGGCTCGCCATTCAATCAAGAAGCGTTCGAAAAGGTAGTCGCGCTTGGTGGCTTACATGTGCTTGGTACTGAGCGTCATGAATCTCGTCGTATCGATAATCAGCTTCGTGGTCGTGCCGGTCGTCAAGGTGAGCCTGGTTCGACACAATTTTATGTGTCACTCGAGGATGATCTGATGCGCATCTTCGGGGCAGAACGCGTAAAAGCCGTCATGAAAAGCTGGCCGGAAGATATGCCGATTGAGAATGGCTTTATCTCCAAGTCTATCGAATCTGCCCAGAAACGTGTCGAAGGTCATAACTTTGATATACGTAAGCACCTAGTGGAGTATGATGATGTCATCAATAAGCAGAGGACCTTCGTATATACTCGTCGGGATCAGATACTAGCTCTTGGCAAGGAAGACGCAGACCTGGATCCACAGAAACTTGCCCTAGAAGAGATCAAAGGAGAAGTAGAGGACATTGTATACTTCCATACTCAAACTGATGATCGGGCAGGGTGGAAAGTGCCTGAGTTACTGGACGCCTTGCGAATCTTATTGCAGCCGACTAAGGTTCACGAAGAAGAGTATAACAAGGCATTGAGCACGGGCATGCCGGCTTTCGCTCGCGAGAATGTTCTGAAACTCTGTACTACTCGTGCAGAGGAGCGTCTTCAGGCGCTGTCAGAGCAAGTCCAGAAGCAGCTCATAAGCCCTGAGCAGCCCCAACCGTTCCATGAGATCACCAAAACACTAATGCTCAGAAGTATTGATATGCTGTGGGTAGAGCATCTGGAGACGATCAACTATCTGCGGACAGGCATCGGCCTTCGCGGGTATGGGCAGCGCGACCCATTGGTTGAGTATAAGCGAGAGTCTAAGGACTTATTCAATCGTTTGCTGGCAGATATTCGTAAGCAATTCGTCTACTCATTGATGAGCGTTACAGTCGGTACCCCTACCAAACCAGTGGCTGGCCAGCATCAGCATGTTCATTTGCATGAGCAAAAAAGTTCGCTGCAGGCTTTCTCTGACACAGAAGAGCCGGAGCGTCAGAAAGTGGTTTCTAAAGTGAAGGATGAGCAGGGCCATAAGATAGGCAGGAATGATCCTTGCTTCTGCGGCAGCGGGAAAAAGTATAAGAAGTGTCATGGAGCCTAAGAAACCCTTGAAATAATCTCTAGGCTTTGCTACTATATCCAGCGTTATGAAGAATAAATACCATATTGCCGATCAGCGCCGGAAGATGTCTTCGACAACTCAGGTCCGTTTAAGTTTGATCGCTATTGTCCTTTTGGCAGGCTTTTTCTCCTTAGTTGCCTGGCCGAAACTGCCTGATGGCTTTCCTGGAGCTTCCTTTTTCAATCAGTTTTCTCCTCATTTAGGGCTTGATCTACAAGGCGGGACGCACTTGGTCTATCAAGCTGATTTATCCAATATAGATCCGGCTGACAAAGGCTCATCGCTCGAGGGGGCGCGCGATGTGATTGAACGGAGAGTCAATACCCTAGGCGTTGCTGAACCAGTAGTACAGACAGCTAATCAGGCTGGTAATCCACGCATCATAGTAGAGCTTGCCGGCATCAAGGACGTGAACCAGGCGATCAAGCTGATTGGCGATACTCCATTGCTTGAATTCAAGGAAACCTCAGACACAAAAGCCACCTCAACGCAGCCAACCGCTGATCAGATTTCAGCTATCACGAAGCAGAATCAGGCGAAAGAAAAGCTCGCCAAAGATATTATAGCTCGACTCGATAAAGGCGAATCATTTGATGCTCTCTCGAAAGAGTACTCCGAGGATACTGCAGTCAAAGACAAGGGCGGAGATCTTGGCTGGGTTGCCAAGGGTGTATTTACACCAGTCTTTGAAAAAACCATTTTCGATGAAATGAAGGTCGGTGAGTTGCGCCAAGAGCCCCTGCTGACTGAATTCGGCTATCATGTCATCAAGAAACTAGATCAGCGTACCAATGACAAAGGTCAGATAGAAGTCCATGCGGCGCATATCCTTTTGAAAACCGTCTCACTGAGTCCCCAACCGTCTACCGACACTCAGTGGGTCAATACCCAACTTTCAGGTAAGAACTTGAAGCGAGCTTCGGTGACCTTTAGCTATCAGGCTAATGAGCCGCAGGTAAGTCTTACCTTCGATAGCGCAGGCGCTGCGTTGTTCAAAGATATTACTGAGCGTAATATCGGCAAGCAGGTAGGTATTTTCCTCGATGGTTCAGTTATCTCTGCTCCGACGGTACAAACGGCGATCACTGGCGGTGAAGCCGTCATAACCGGTAACTTTGATCTTGCTGAGGCAAAGCTCTTAGCACAGCGTCTCAATGCTGGCGCATTACCAGTGCCTATTTCATTGATCAATCAACAGACCATTGGCGCAAGCCTTGGTCAAGATTCACTGCAGAAGAGCTTACAGGCAGGCCTGATAGGTTTCATGCTCGTCGCACTGTTCATGATCGTATACTATCGTTTACCAGGTTTGGTATCGGTACTGGCGCTGGTGCTCTATGCAGTGCTTGCTGAGGGTTTATTCGAGATCATACCAGTTACCTTAACGCTCGCAGGTGTTGCAGGATTCATACTATCGGTCGGCATGGCAGTCGATGCTAATGTGCTCATTTTCGAACGCGTGCGTGAGGAATTGCGTGCAGGCCACACCTATGTGCAGGCAGTAGAGGATGGCTTTACCCGCGCATGGTCTTCGATCCGAGACTCTAACGTTTCGAGTCTTATCACGTGTGCCATCTTATACTGGTTCGGATCATCGATCATTCGAGGATTCGCGGTAACTCTAGCGCTTGGTATTTTAGTTAGTATGTTCTCGGCTATTAATGTAACGCGCACCTTCTTGCGCGTCGTCATCAAGCGTACTTTTGTTCAGAAGTACTGGCTCTTCGGTATTCGCAAACCTTCATAATCCTATGCGGAACTTACACATCATTCAAAAACGTAAATTTTGGTACGCCGTATCGCTCACTATTACCATTGGGGCAGTTATTTCCCTGGTCCTCTTTGGGTTCAGATATGGTCTTGATTTTACCGGCGGTAGTTTACTCGAATTAGAATATAGCAAACAGAGACCAAGTAATGATCAGATTGTGCAGACCCTGAAAGCTGATTCTTTGAATGATGTGCGGGTGCAGCCGAGCGGCGACCGAGGAGTATTGATACGCTTGTCGGAAATCAATGAAGATACGCATCAAAAGGTACTCAAGTCTTTATCGGATGACTCGAAAAATAGTTCGGCAGACAACACGGTCAATGAACTTCGCTTCGAATCATTCGGACCGAGTCTCGGTAGTGAGCTGAAGCGACAATCCATTTACGCGGTGTTGTTAGTCTTGGCTGCTATTATCTCATACCTTGCCTATGCCTTCCGGAAAGTCTCGCATCCAGTGGCGTCATGGAAATTCGGTACAGTTGCGGTTATTGCTTTAATCCATGATGTCTTGGTGCTCGTCGGCGTTTTCTCTTTACTTGGGCATCTCTATGGCACTGAGATCGATAGCCTCTTTATCACGGCACTCCTGACCCTACTGGGTTTTTCAGTGCATGACACCATTGTTACCTTGGACCGTATACGAGAGAATCTGTTCAAGCATCAGGATGAGACTTTCGAAATGGTAGTGAATCGTAGCATCAATGAGACTATTTCGCGCTCCATCAATACTTCATTAACCACGTTATTCGCCGTAACGGCTATTTATCTCTTCGGAGGGTCGTCAATTCACGATTTTAGCCTTGCATTGATGATCGGTATCATAGTTGGTACCTACTCGTCCATTTTTATCGCAGCGCCTCTGCTTGTTACTTGGTACAACTTTGATAGGAAAAAAGGCTAATATAGAGCTTATTTTTCGACCGAGCATAGTGGCTTAAAGGCCACTTTTTTAGTCTAACTTCTTTTCATGCAGCTCTACTCCTTGACGAAAATTATCAATTATGCTATATTTGGCGCATCAAATTAAACAGTAGACCAGAAGCCTATGAGTCAGTCAATATTAGACCAAGTCTTGTCTTCACAAAAACAGTCTGCTATTTCACACTTTGACCCGGAGCAAACCGCTTCGAAGCTTTTTGGCATCTTGAATGATCGTGAACAGGATATTATTACCAAGAGATATGGCCTGAATGGCAAAGAGAAAAGCACCCTTGAAGAGATAGGTAAAAGCTATTCGGTTACTCGAGAGCGCATACGACAGGTAGAGAATACCTCCCTGAAGCGTATCCGAGAGGCATTCAATGAGACTATTTTGAAAGAACTGGAATATCTTATCCAGAATATCCTCGAGGATCACGGTGATATCATGTCCGAGGAGCGTTTGGTTAAGTTCCTCCTTGCGGCAGAAGATGAGAAAGGCACTGATAGCGCTCTTGTTCGCTTCCTCCTGAACCAGTTGCTGCATGATCGGTTAGAGGCTTCTAAAGACTCAGAGTCAACCTATAAAGCCTGGTCACTCCCTGGCGCTGATTGGGATATATATGATGGCATCATCAAGGAACTCGTCGATATTATCGATACGCATGGCGAACCATTGGCTCTTGAACTACTGTTGACCCGAGCGCGCCAAAAGATCAAACTCGAGAACGAAGCCCATGAGAATTTCGAGAATATCATCTTGAATTATCTTGATGTCACCAAGAAAATAGAAGAGAACAAGTTCAATGAGTGGGGACTTTCACACTGGAACTCCATCAAGCCTCGCCGTATGAACGATAAAATTTATTTGATCATGAAAAAGGAAGGCAAACCGCTCCATTTCGTTGAGATTGCCAAGAAGATCAATGAAGCAGGCTTTGATTCTCGTGTCGCTTACCCAGCCACCATTCATAATGAGCTCATACTAGACGATAAGTATGTTCTGGTTGGCAGAGGTATTTATGCGCTGAAGGAGTGGGGGTATAAGCCGGGCGTCGTCCTTGATGTTATCAAGGATACCATTCGCAAAAGCCCGAAGCCGTTGACTCGCGATGGTATTATTGATGAAGTCTTGAAGAACCGTATGGTAAAGCGTAGCACCGTCATTTTGGCCCTCATGAACAAGAAACACTTCACGAAGAATCCTGACGGCACCTATCGTCTCGCCGAGTAATACCGCTGCGCTTCACGGCGCTCTTGGCTTGCGGTACAATACAAACAACAAATACCCATGAGCATTTCTTTCGACCCTACTTTTTTCATACAGCTAGCTTCAAAAAATCCACTGGTGATCATGTGGATTTTATTTCTTAAGGGCGGCTGGATCATCGTAGCGATTGGTTTGCTTCGCTTGTGGTGGCTGATGCGACTGTATGGCTTACAGGCAAAATATGCCAAAAGCGTTACCTATACTATGCTTGCTATTGATATTCCGAAGGCGAGCGAACAGACCCCAAAAGCTATGGAACAAGTGTTCGCTACCATCTCAGGAGCCCATGCTGATGTTAATAAGAAAGAAAAGTATTTAAAAGGAATCTTTCAGCTGAGCTTTTCTTTTGAGATCATCAGTATCGATGGCTATATACAGTTTCTTATCCGAACCCCTTCAGTATTTCGCGACCTCGTTGAGGGCGCCATTTACGCTCATTATCCTGATGCTGAAATCACTGAAGTTTTTGATTATACTACTGATATTCCGAAGACATTCCCGAATGATCGTTTTAACCTTTGGGGGTCTGAAGTTGAGACAATAGGGAATGAAGCGTTGCCAATCCGGACCTATGAATCCTTTGAAGATAAAATGACGCAAGAGCTCAAGGATCCATTAGCAGGCGTGCTTGAAACCATGAGTCGTATCCATAAAGGAGAGCAGGTGTGGCTGCAAATAATTGTTCATCCGACTGATACTAGCTGGGCGAAAAAGGCAATGGCATACGCTCATAAACTGGCTGGCAAAAAGACTGAATCAAGTGGTGGGAAGTCTTGGTACACCCCACTACTGAATTTCCTGCACACAATGTTTGATGATTTCATTTCTTGGATGCCGGTTGCCAAGGCTGAAGCAAAGAAAGACAATGGTCTCGACTTTAAGGTCCTGAATCTCACGCCTGGTGAACGGGCGACCATTGAAGCTGTAGAACGTAAAGCTTCGAAGATAGGCTTCATTTGTAAAATCAGGCTCATGTATCTATCGCCACATGATCAGTTCTCGGGGAAGCGGGTTGTTTCTTCTGTGTTCGGTGGCTTGAAACAATTCGGTGATCTCAGCTCTAATGCTCTGAGACCGAATAAAAGGACTAAAACGCAGGTCGTCTATTTCCGTCCCGAACAACGCACGAATGCCCGAAGGACAAGGATCATGGCTAATTATAAAGCGCGTTCATGGTATGACGGTTCGAAATATTTCATTCTCAACACGGAAGAATTAGCTACGTTATATCATTTCCCCTCTATTAGTGTCACCACGCCATACTTGAAGCGCACTGATGCTAAAAAGAGTGATGCGCCCAGTCAAATCCCTTCAGGCGCTGAGGAGCTCGTGGAGCAAGATGAAGAAAACCTGAGAGGCCAGCTCGAGGGCTTATCGCTCGATAATAATTACTATGAGAAGCTATATTCGAAGAACCTGCCTGTAGCAACCGCCGAAAAATCCGAATCAGCCTCATCGAGTCGTATGCAAGCGCCAAGCCAGTCAAAAAATGCTCCTACCAAAGAGGCGATCCCGGATAATCTGCCAATACTACAATGAGCTCTAAAGGCGCTATCACTGTTTTTGCTTCGACCAACTTCCGTAATAGGCAGCAACGTTTTGGTATCAAAGAAGAAGATCGCCGCAGGCATATGTATGTCATAGGTAAAACTGGCATGGGCAAATCCCAGTTGCTCGAGAATATGGCTATACAAGACATTCGTAATGGTCATGGTCTTGCCGTGGTGGACCCGCATGGGGATATGATAGAGCGTATTTTGCAATTCGTCCCAAAGGAGAGAATCAATGACGTGGTCTATTTTAACCCGGCCGACCTCGACTATCCGATCGCTTTTAATGTCCTGGAAAAAGTATCGATCGAACAGCGCCACCTGGTGGCCTCAGGCTTGATCGGTGTCTTCAAAAAAATATGGGCTGATTCCTGGGGCCCACGCTTAGAGTATGTGCTGCACAATGCCATCTCTGCATTATTGGAATACCCTGGTTCTACCTTGCTGAGCATCATGCGGATGCTCACTGACAAATCTTTCCGTAAACGCGTGATAGAAAAGATACATGACCCGGTAGTCAAAGCTTTCTGGGTTGACGAGTATTCCAAGTACCCGGACCGTTTCCAGGCTGAAGCAATAGCTCCGATACAGAACAAAGTCGGGCGCTTCTTGACCTCTGCCCTCGTGCGTAATATCGTCGGTCAAGTAGCCTCTACGATTAATGTTCGCGAGATCATGGATAAGCAGAAGATATTTCTGATCAATCTTTCAAAAGGACGCGTGGGTGAAGATAACTCCGCGCTGCTTGGAGCGCTGCTCATCACGAAGATGCAACTTGCTGCTATGAGTCGCGTCGATGTACCAGAGAACGAACGGAAAGATTTTTATCTCTATGTTGACGAGTTCCAGAATTTCGCGACCGAAAGTTTCGCTGGAATTCTCTCCGAGGCACGTAAATACCGCTTGAATCTTATCTTAGCCCATCAATACATCGCTCAACTGGTCCATGATTCGAACAGCACGGTTCGTGATGCTGTGTTCGGTAATGTAGGAACACTCATTACCTTCCGTGTCGGCGCTGCTGATGCGGAGTTCATGGAACCTGAATTCATGCCCACGCTTACCCAAGAAGACCTCGTGAATCTTCCGAAGTATCAAATCTACCTCAAGTTAATGATTGATGGTGTAACCTCGAACGCTTTCTCAGCGACAACCCTACCTCCCTATGACCCACCGGGTGATACGAAAGAGACGGTGGAGAAGGTCATCAAGGTATCTCGTGAACGCTACGCAAAGCCGCGAGAAGTCATTGAGGATAAAATTATACGCTGGGCTGAAAATAATACTGATGATACTCGGCCAAAAAGCCCCGTAGTAGCAGCTCCAGCCAAGGATATGCCGCGCAGAGATAGTGTTGCTTCGAGTAGTAAGCCTTCTAAAAAGGACTCGGGTCATCTCTATGATGCTGTTTGTTCGAATTGTGGGAAGCAGACGACGACTAAATTTAAACCAGATCCTAAGCGTCCAGTCTACTGTCCGGAGTGCCTCCAAAAGGTTAAATCTGGCCAGCTGGCGCCGACGACGCCCATAGCATTGCCGATCCCGAAAGAAATTTCTTTAGCTGAAGCCATTTCTTCGCATCAACATAAAGAAACGATTCGTACTGATCCGGCTCTTGCTACAGCTACCGAAAACACGAACCCTCGTATTCTACAGCAAAATAAAATCATACACCTTGATGATGGCCGTAAGGCATAAAAAGTGCTATAATTTGGGGAGTCCAGGTTATCTATCCAAAAATGTGGATAACTTGACATTAAGTATATAAACCAAAAAAATGAAACAACGCAGCAAAAAAGGCTTCACCTTGATAGAACTTATCATAGTCGTAGCCATCATCGGTCTA
>CAYRBH010000001.1:0-77252 GCA_964422585.1 uncultured Gammaproteobacteria bacterium | reverse complement strand
AAACACTGCCAGTAGTACTGGTTACTACATCAAGAAGAGTGCTGCGAATAGGATAACTGTAGGATCTTGTGTGCACTACCAGACGAATTCGATCGAGGTGCAAAGGTAATCACATTTACTTTATAGAATTCAAAAACCTTCTGTCACCGGAAGGTTTTTGCTTTCAATGGCCCTGCCGCTATGATGCGAACCATCGAAAAACTTAGACAGAGTATACAGCATACAGATCTTTTCATAGCACTCGTTCTGGCTGTGCTAGCTGTATACCTCTATATTCCGGCATTACAGTATCCCTTTATCTGGGATGATGATGCTCAGATAGTGAATAATCAGCTCTTACGCAGTGCCGCGAATCTTCCACATCTCCTCCTTGGTCCTACCTTTGATGTCGGCGGAGGAATACTAGCTGGAGCCTACTGGAGGCCTCTCGTGGTCATTTCGAACTTTATTAATTTCCAACTGTGGGGGGTAAACCCTGCCGGCTTCAGGATATACCAGCTGCTCTTTCACGCGCTTGTCATCATCACGCTGTATTTCCTATTCCAACGATTAGCTATACTGTTCAAATTTTCTTCTCCGAACCGTCTCGCGATCATAGGAACGCTCTTGTATCTCGTACAGCCAGTACATGTAGAATCAGTGATCTATATCGGCAGTATTGGCGAGGTGCTGTATACCTTTTTTGCTCTTCTTGGAGTACTCTGTTTAGTCCGAAGCTTCGAGGTTTCTGACTCGCAGCGATCTTTCATCTATGAGATCGCTTTTTATGTATGTGTTGGGATATCCTTGCTTGCGAAGGAAAGCGCTATCATCGTTTTTCTCATAGCCGCAGTAGCAGCATATCTGATCAAGGGCAAGAAGGTTAGTTTTTGGCTGAGATATAGTACCGGAGCCACACTCACCGTCACCATCTATATTTTTTTCCGTCTGTTTATAGCCCACGTAGCCATCATCAAGGATTACGGTTCCTATATCTCCAGCTCGTCCTTACCTGAACGTTTCATGACAGTCCCGTATATCGTGATGTCGTATATACTAAAGTTGTTAGTGCCGACCAAGCTGGTGATCTATGAAAACACTGTCGTACATAACCCTCTAGATCCGACTTTTTGGCTTAACCTGATAGGCGTGCTTACGATCGGCATTCTCATATATCTACTGGCACGGAAACTTAATTCAAAACTCTTCGTTTTCTTCCTAGGCTGGTTCTGTATTGGTTTGCTTCCAATCCTGAATATCTATGCGATAGACATGACCGTTGCTGATCGCTGGATGTATTTCCCTGCGATAGGATTTTACGGGGCTCTCACCACTGCGATCCTGGCGCTCCTCAAGAAAAAAGTCCTGCACCCAATCTATATAGGCATATTTACAATTATCCTTATGGGTTATGCGGGCAGAACCTTGGTACGAGAATCTTATTGGAGTTCGCCGTACAATCTCTATGCTCATGATGTCAGGTATGTCAAAGATAGCTTTGAACTCATTAACAACTATGGGCTTGAACTTCTCAGGAGAGGACGCCTAGATGAGGCGCGCAGTATGTTTGAGAGGGCTGTTCAGTTGCGTCCTCAATGGTTCATCTCACAAACGAATCTCGGCGTGGTCTATGAGGATCTGGGTCTTGACGCACAGGCCGAACAACAATACCAGAAAGTGCAGTACTGCGATGGTAACCCCTTCGCTTCGGCTAATCTCATCACCCTGTATATCAGTAAGAATGACTTCGCCTCAGCGCGAAGTACCTTGGATGAAGCTTTGCGTTTATTCCCAACCTTCAAGAGATTGACATTCTTAGATGCTGTTTTGAAGTATAAAATGGGAGATAAAAGCGCTGCCTTGGATGAGATGAGCGCTTTACTAAAGAGCGGCGTTGTCGATCGAGATATACAGGAATTCTTGATACAGGCCCAAAAGATACACTAGCACACTCAGGTTGTGATTTTATCTCGAATAAACTACCATATAGTTGCTGATACCATGAGGCAATCAACCTATAGAAAATTAATGACCAGAGTGCGCTCTTGCACGAGTGCCCGTAGTACCGCCAAAAAAGGCTTCACCTTGATAGAACTTATCATAGTCGTAGCCATCATCGGTCTACTGGCAGCAGCCCTGTTCGTAGCCATTGATCCTGCGAAGAGAGTCGGTGATGCCCGTGATGCTCGTAGGTATGCTGATGTCACCTCTATCCTTAATGCTATTTTACAATACACGGTGGATGCCTCAGGTCTGCCTACTCCTGTCGCTAACATGACTCCTGGTCAGTACTATGTGATAGCACAAGGTCAGGGACAGAAAACTGATGGCTCTACCAGTGATAATGCTGATTGTCTGGAGCTGGATGGTGCTGCTGGTGCTCAAACGATTTACGGTCAGGTAAACCTCTGGACAGCTATCACCGATAAATACCTTGCCACCATGCCAGTCGATCCATTAAACACTGCCAGTAGTACTGGTTACTACATCAAGAAGAGTGCTGCGAATAGGATAGCGGTTGGGGCATGCACCCATTATAAGTCTGGCAGCATAGAAGTGCAGCGTTAAGGCGCTCAGTGACATAGAGCTTGGAGGAAACCCAACAACACTGGGTTATTTTCAATATAGATTGATAAAGGGCTCGAAATACAGTATAGTAACTGTGCTTATTTTAAAGTAGTATGTTCAAACGATTCAGAAAAATCATCATAGGTATCGTCATACTTGTCATAATCGGCATTGGCGTTTCTTTTGCTTTGAAAAAACCATCCGGCCCGACCTATAGTACTGCCAAAGTCACAAAAATGGATCTGGTACAAACTGTCGACGCGACTGGATCGATATCCTCAGCGGAAGACATTGGCATGAATTTCAAAGCGACTGGTCGGGTCGCAGTCGTGCATGTCGCAGTAGGGGACAAGGTGAAACAAGGACAGGTGCTCGCAGAGCTCTCTGCCGACACTCTGCAATCTCAGGTAAGCAGCGCCCAGGCAAGCGTTAGTTCAGCACAAGCAGATTTGGAAAAACTTCTGAGCGGTACAACCCCCGAGCAACTAGCGGTCACCCAGGAAGAAGTTTCGAACGCTGCTATACAGCTTGATTCGGCTAAAACGAATTTACAGAACCTCATAGCTTCTCAGCAGAAGACCCGTGACGACAATCGATCAACGGCATTGCAAGCGCTCATTGATAAAAAATTCGTTGCGCAGTATGCCCTTGATGTAGTATTTGGTGATCTGCTTGATCAGGATGCTAGTAACCTTTTCAAAACGACCAAGACTGAGGCTGTCCTTGCCGCCAGAGATAGCTACACGCGTGCACGGGCAACCTTAGATTCCCTTGATCCACTCATACAAACTGCTCAGGTGAGCCAGAAGAACGATGACATACTCACAGCGCTCAATACGTTGCAGACGAACCTTACCCAGATATCAGCATGCCTCCAAGACTCACTTGACGCCTATTCTGGCGGTATCGTTACTACCTCCTATAGCGCTGCCGCTATTGACGGCTTAAAAGCAGATAGCAATGCCCAGGCAACCGCGGTGGCTGCTGCGAAAACCGCTATTCAGTCTTCCATTTCTAACTTAACCACTGGCGAGGATGCCCTTCAGAACGCTTATGATGACGCGAATTTCGCTGTTAAGACCGCACAAGGTGCATTGGATTTGGCTCAGGCAAAGCTTAACCTCTCTACCGCAAAGCCGCAGAGTTATGATATCAAACAACAGCAATCGCGCGTGGCGCAAGCTCAGGCCTCTCTGCAGGCTGCCTTGAGCAATGTGGCCGATACGGTGATCACTGCGCCCATTGATGGCACGATAACTGCCGTGGATATCAAAGTGGGTGAGCAGGCACTTCCTACAACGCCGAATATCACCATGATTGGCACTAGCGCTTTCGAAATCAATGTCGATATACCAGAATCCGATATCGCGAAGATAGCCGTTGGAGATGCGGTATCCACGACACTGGATGCCTTCGGACCCGATGTGTCTTTCAAGGGTGTCGTGCAATCCATCGAACCAGCTGAACGTCTCATAGAGGGTGTTGTCTACTATCGTGTTACCATAACATTCACTGAACCGACAGAGACACTTAAGTCAGGCATGACCGCGAATATCACTATCACTACCGCTACGAAACCGGGTGTCTTGGTGGTACCGGCTCGCGCTGTCACAACCACCAATGAGGTAAAGAAAGTCCGTGTCCTTACCAACCCTACGACTCCTGTAGACCGCGAGGTTACTACTGGCTTAAAGGGCGATGGGGGTATGCTAGAAATAACCAATGGACTTACTGAAGGAGAGGTTGTAGTCACCGGTGAGCAAAAGTAGCATGATCGAGCTCGCGCATATCTACAAGGAATTCAACAATGATGGCGTCATTACCCCTGTCCTCAAAGACATTAATCTGAACGTCAGCCAAGGCGAATTTGTCGCGTTAATGGGCCCCTCAGGCTCTGGCAAGTCAACGCTGATGAACATTCTAGGTTTTCTCGATACGCTGACCAACGGCACCTATCGCTTCAAAGATGTTGATGTAAGCTCGCTGAATGATGTCCAGCTCGCGGAATACCGCAGCAGTCAGATCGGCTTTGTGTTTCAGGCATTCAACTTACTACAAAAAACGACCGTACTCTCAAATGTAGAGCTGCCGCTTATCTACAGTAGTACTAAGCGGAGCGAAAAAGAGCGTAAGGCTATAGCGCTCAAAGCTATTGAGAGTGTCGGCTTAGCCCATCGAGCTGACTTTTATTCCAATCAACTCTCCGGGGGCGAAAAGCAGCGTGTTGCGATCGCTCGTGCATTAGTGAATAACCCCTCGATTATACTTGCCGACGAACCAACCGGTAACCTCGATTCAGTTTCTGGGATCCAGGTACTTATGATACTGCAACAGCTGCACAGAGATGGTAAAACTATTATTCTAGTTACCCATGAGAATGGTACTGCCGAGCATGCAGAGCGCATCATTCATATGAAAGATGGTCATATTGATAATGATGAAAAGGTTCTTTCCCGTAGGATCGCTCAGATTGGCACCGAGATCAAGTAATATCCACCGGCATGATCCGCACCTATCTATCACTGCTTATGGCGCGGCAAGCGCTTTTGAGCAATAAAGCCCGCTCATTTCTCACGATGCTCGGGATCATCATTGGGATTGCCGCTATTGTCATTATCATCGCCGTCGGGAACGGAGCCCAAAGCCTCATCTTCAATCAGATCAACACCCTTGGCAGTAATTTGATAGGCGTATTACCAGGGGGCAGCGACGATAATGGACCTCCAGCGACAGCATTCGGTATCACTATCACAACCCTTACACCTGGGGATGGGGAGGCAATCATGAAAGATGTGCCTGGCCTCATAGCATACTCCGGCTACGTGAAAGGGATTGGCACCATTTCCTGGCAGGATCAAAGCATTGATGGGAATTTCACTGGCGTCTCGCCTTCCTACCCTGTGGTCGAAAATACTGGCGTTGCCTCTGGCAGCTTCTTCACAGATGATGATAATGCGACGCTTTCCCGCGTTGCTGTCCTTGGGTCGCAGGTGGCTGATGAACTCTTTAATGGTGCGAACCCCATTGGAGAAAAGATTAAAATTAAACGCGAAACCTTCCGCGTCATCGGCGTTATGCCGAAGCGGGGCACTGTTGCATTCCAGAACCAAGATGATCAGGTCTTCATACCGCTTGAGACTGCTCAAAAGATACTGCTCGGCATCCACCATCTTGGATTCATGCGGATCAAGGCTGCTGAAGGTCAAAACCTTGATATACTGACCGACGAAATCCGTAAAACACTCCGCGTGCAGCATAATATCACCAATCCTGCTCAGGATGACTTTAGCGTACGGACTACAGCACAGGCCCTGAGCGTCCTTGGTACTATTACTAATGTCGTGAAGTACTTCCTTGCGGCCATCTCAATGCTCTCATTACTCGTTGGAGGGATCGGGATCATGAATATTATGCTGGTAGCTGTCCTTGAGCGTACTCGGGAGATCGGGATACGCAAAGCGCTCGGAGCAAGACCACAAGACTTGCGGACTCAATTTATTACAGAAACGTTGCTTATCACCCTTACCGGCGGGATGCTGGGTCTTGCCATTGGTACCCTGGTGTCATTCGCAGTGGCAGCTGTCGCCCAAGCTCTGGGTTATGCGTGGAGCTTTTCGATCGGAATACCCGCAGTAGCGCTTTCATTCATATTCCCCTTAGCAGTGGGTTTCCTGTTTGGGTATTATCCTGCGAAGCAGGCCGCTGACCTCAAGCCAATAGTAGCGCTTCACTATGAATAGTCTTTTCAAAGAAAATATCCGTACTGCCTTCATGGCCCTCAGCAGGAATCGCCTGCGAACCGCTTTATCATTACTGGGTATGGCGATAGGGATTATGTCGATCGTTATAATAATGTCTGCGGGGAAGTCACTCCGCTTAGTTCTTCTGTCTCAGTTAGATGCGTTCGGCACCAACACGATAACCATAGAGGTGAAAATTCCGAATGCTTCTCCCAACTCAAGCGCAAATGCCGGTGGGATAGCACAGGGTATCAGTATTACTACGCTCAAAGAAAAAGATATGATCGGTATCGACAAGATACCAGGGATAGGAACGAGCTATGGAGCAGTGCTTGGTCAGGCAGTAGCCTCATCTCCGTATGATGAGAAGCGAATTAATTACTTTGCGGTCTCTTCAGAATTCAAAGATATCGATACTGGTACAGTAGCGAAAGGTCGCTTCTATACAGCCGAGGATGAATTAGGTTTGGGCAAATACGCAGTGCTCGGCTCAGCGGTCGCCGATAAACTATTCCCGAACCAAGATCCTATCGGACAGCAGATCAAGCTCGAGAAAACGAACTTACTGGTGATTGGAGTCTTCGATAAAAGAGGCTCGACGGGTTTTCTCGATATGGACCAGATGATCTTTGTACCCCTGAAGACCGCTCAAGCCTTTTTGCTTGGTTTTGATCATCTTTCGTTCATTCTAGCTCAAATGAACCAGCCTGAGCGTAGCGTTGCTATTGCTGATGATATCAAAGCTCTGCTGCGAGACAATCATGCTATCACGGATCCGAGTAAGGATGACTTTTCGGTGACCACGCAAGAAGAGGCGAAAAATACAATTGGTACTATTCTCAGTGGACTAACCCTGGTCCTCACCATCATAGCTGCTGTAGCCTTAGTTGTCGGAGGAGTAGGCATTATGAATATCATGTATGTTGCCGTGAATGAGCGTGTTTTTGAGATAGGCTTGCGCAAATCATTTGGCGCACAACCGAAAACCATACGCTCACAATTTCTCATAGAATCTATCATCGTCACCTGCCTCGGGGGTTTATTCGGTATTATTCTGGCAGTCATCATGATATATTTTATCTATATTGGAGCCGGCTATGCGGGCTTTTCATGGCCATTCGCCTTCTCGTATCAAGCCCTCGTCCTCTCCTTGGTTTTCTCATCGGTTGTCGGTATTAGCTTTGGCTATTTCCCAGCAAAGAAAGCTTCACAACTCAATCCTATCGAAGCCCTGAATAAGACCATTTCATAAATCAGCTAGTCTTAGCGTTCTATACAGAGCTTGACAGCCTCGGCAGATATTAGATATATTGAATTAGCACTCTATTGCAACGAGTGCTAAAATAGTATATACTGCATCCATGAACGATCGTCAGTCACAACTGTTAAAATATATTGTTGAGGGCTATACAGAGACAGCTCAGCCTATTGGCTCAAAGTTCATAGCAAAGGAGTCAGACCTTCAATTAAGCTCAGCGACCATACGTAATGAAATGGCTCAGCTTGAGGAAGAAGGTTATATTACGCAGCCGCATACATCTGCGGGCCGCATACCAACCATACAAGGGATCGAGCATTATCTACAACACCTGCTAGAACTGACACCCCTAGCTGATAGAGAACGCCAACGACTACAGAGTATTTATGCACATGGAGGCGTGCGGGCTCTGGCTAAAGCTGCTGCAGAGCAGTCACAGGTTGCCGCTATCATTGCCACCGGGATGAACAACTACTACTATACAGGCTTCTCATACCTTTTTTCTCGTCCAGAATTCACTAACCATCATCTAGTACACGCAATTAGCCTTGCGGTCGATCAATTGGATTCAGTATTGCCACAATTCATCGCCGATAAGCCCGGCACCGACCCGAAAGTCTATATCGGCTCACGCAATCCTTTGGGCGAATCCTGCGTCGCAATGTTCGTGGGGAATAATAAAGAGATCCTTTTTGGCTTTTTAAGTCCAGTACGCACCAACTATGCGAAAAACTTATCCTTATTGCAAACAATAGCTTCATACCTATGAATGATGATACACAACAACAGACGGATGCAACGGAGATTGTTACAGCACAGGCCCCCTCTCCGACTGATACCGTAGGTCAGCTGACCCTTGAGCGAGATGAGTATCTCAATGGCTGGAAAAGGGCGCTTGCAGATTTAGAGAATTACAAAAAAGAGCAAGCAAAGCGCAGCAGTGATATGCAGATCTACCAGCTGGCAAGCTTAATTCGAGAATTGCTACCGCTTATTGATACATTGACCTTAGCCTTGCAGCATATACCAGCTGAACAAAAGGAACAACCGTGGTATCAAGGTCTGCAAGCTATCTATGCACAATGGAAACAATTCCTAGCAACGAATGGTATAACTAGTATGGAGAGTAAAGGCACAGCGTTCGATCCTGAGTTCCATGAGGCGATCGGGACCGAAAGTGATGCATCGGTAAAAGATAATACAGTACTCTCAGTGGCTTCGGAAGGCTATATTCTCAATAATCACCTGGTCTTACGACCAGCAAAAGTAATAGTTAACCAATTATAACACTATGGCACTTATTAAATGGAGCCCTCTCTACGAACCCTTCCTTAATATCGAGCAAGCGTTCGATGATATGCGGGCCTACAGCCCAGCTATTGATCTCTATGAGAAAGGTGATGACCTGATCGCAGAAGTCGCATTAGCTGGTATCAATCCTGAACAGGTAAGGTTACATATCGAAGATACCGTGCTGAATATCGAAGGTTCAATGGAGAAAAAGACTGAGGTCGATGAGGCCAACTACTATCGTAAAGAGGTCCGTTCTGGTGCTTTTCATCGGGTAGTCAGTCTACCAACGAGCGTCAATGGCGCATTAGCGAAAGCAGAATATGAAAAGGGCATTCTGAGGATCACCATGCCTAAGAAAGAAGAAGCAAAGGCGACGCCAATAACCATACATATCAAAAAATAATGATACCTCAATCACATCAATTAAGCCTCAAGCTGCTGGAGCGATGCCCGTCCTGCCGAAGCGGCGTGCCGCAAACAAATATACATATCATCGATGAGACCGACACGCAGGTCATAGCCCATGTGCTCTGTCCAAAATGCGGGGTAAAGCATCTCGCCTCCATCATACAGCAGTCTAACGGCATCATCGGCAATGCCATACCAACAGATCTGAGCTATACGGAAACACTGATGTATCTCGAGTATGAGCCTATTACCGATGATCAGGTCCTCGCACTCTACGGCAAGATACATGCAGCAGGATTTATAAGCGATATTCAATTAAATCAATAATTGAGCGGAAAGGAAATCAATCTATGGGTAAAATACTAGGCATCGATCTTGGCACTACCAATTCCGCGATGGCGATCATCGAGGGTGGTAAGCCAAAGATCTTGGAGAATAAAGAGGGCGCTCGCACCACTCCTTCAGTGGTCGCTATTTCAAAATCAGGCGAGCGTCTGGTCGGTATTACAGCAAAGCGTCAGTCAGTGACAAATCCCGAAAACACGATCTTCTCGATCAAGCGTCTTATCGGACGACGCTTCTCTGACGCAGAAACACAGCAGGACATGAAAACATTGCCCTATAAAGTCGTGCAGGCAGGGGAGGGCATGAAGGTTTCGATCAGCGGCCAACAGTATACTCCGCAGGAGGTTTCAGCCATGATCCTGCAAAAACTCAAGGCGGACGCAGAGGCTCGTTTAGGTGAAACCATTACTGAGGCGGTTATCACGGTTCCTGCCTACTTCGACGACTCACAGCGTCAGGCAACAAAAGACGCTGGTAAGATAGCCGGCCTTGACGTGAAACGTATCATCAATGAACCAACAGCTGCAGCCTTGGCTTATGGCTTTGATAAAAAGAAAGATCAAAAGATCGTCGTCTATGACCTGGGGGGCGGCACTTTCGATGTATCAGTCCTTGAAGTAGCCCAGGACACTGTTGAGGTCAAAGCTACCAATGGCGACACTCATCTTGGGGGTGATGATTTCGATCAGCGCATCATCCACTACATCATCGATGAATTCAAGAAAGAAAAAGGCATTGACCTTTCAAAGGACACCTTGGCACTTCAACGCATCAAAGAATCAGCTGAAAAAGCGAAGATCGAACTTTCATCCTCAATTGAAACCGAGATTAATCAGCCGTTCATAACGACGAATGCCGATGGTCCTCAACACCTCGTGCAAAAAATTACGCGAGCTAAGCTGGAGGAGTTAGTACATGACTTGGTTGAGAAAACCCTCGAACCTTGCAAGAAAGCTATGTCTGATGCGGGCATCAGCAATGCGAATATCGATGAAGTGCTGATGGTCGGCGGTATGACCCGTATGCCTCTGGTAATGCAAACTGTCGAGAAGTTCTTCGGCAAGAAACCGAATATTAGTATTAACCCTGATGAGGTAGTTGCTCTTGGTGCTGCGGTACAAGCAGGCGTGCTACAAGGCGATGTGAAAGATGTCTTGCTGCTCGATGTAACTCCATTAACGCTTGGTATCGAAACACTCGGGGGAGTGAGGACGCCGCTCATTGAGCGTAATATGACCATTCCGACCTCCAAGAGCCAAGTATTCTCGACCGCTGCAGACAATCAAGACTCCGTCGAGATTCACGTATTGCAAGGAGAACGCGAAATGGCCGCTGACAATAAAACACTTGGCCGATTCATCCTGGGAGGTATCCCGCCAGCTCCGCGCGGGATACCGCAGGTAGAGGTCAGTTTCGATATTGACGCGAATGGCATTCTCAATGTGAAAGCTAAGGATAAAGGCACGGGTAAGGAACAATCAATTACTATTACTGCTTCATCCGGCTTGTCAAAAGAAGAAGTAGAAAAGATGAAAAAGGACGCTGAGATGCACGCTGATGAAGACAAGAAGAAGCGTGAATCAGTAGATATGAAGAATCAGGCCGATGCGCTCGTCTTCAGCACTGAACGTTTCATCAAAGAGTCGAAAGATAAGATCAAACCGGAAGAAGTAACTGAACTTGAAGGCAAAGTCGAGGCTCTCAAAAAGCTTACAGACAGCGCCGACCCTGAGGCAATTAAGAAAGCAATAGAAGACCTGTCGCAATCAGCCCAGAAAATAGGAGCAGCTCTCTATCAGCAGCAACAGGCCGCTCAAGGTCAGGCAAGTCAGCCATCAGCAGATCAGCCAGCCTCCGACACGAAAGATAACGTTGTCGAAGGACAGTATGAGGATGTAAAAAACTAACCTATACCTATGGCCGAAGAACAAGCTAAATCAGCGCCTCAGCAGATCCAGATACGCATCCCTGATGAGGTGCTGCGCGGCACCTATGCGAATATCATGCGGGTCGACACTACTCGAGAGGAATTCATATTGGATTTCGGAGCCTTAAATCCGCAGCAAGGAGCCGGCATCATAACGAATCGTATCTTCATGAACCCAGGTCATGTTAAGCGGATGATCGAAGTGTTACATCGGGTCATGGCAGCCTATGAGTCGCAGCATGGCCAGGTCATTGCTGCTGAACAGAACAAAGAAATTGGGTTTCAAACTTCCTAATACGTTGCATGGCAAAAGATTATTACCAAACACTAGGCGTATCAAAAAACGCTACTGAAGCCGATATCAAGAAAGCGTTCAGGAAATTGGCTCATGAGCATCACCCTGATAAGCAAAGTGGCAATGAGCAGAAGTTCAAGGATGTAAATGAAGCCTATCAGACCCTGAGCAATCCGGAGAAGCGGAAGCGCTATGACCAATTCGGCGCAGGCTATGACCAGCCAGGCGCAGGAGGTTTCAATTGGCAAGGTCAGGGTACTCAAAGCAATCCATTCGCTGGCTTCGAGGGCTTCAGCCAGCAAGGAGCCTCATTCGATTTCGGCGATCTCGGAGATATACTCGGCGGCATGTTCGGTTTCGAACAGGCAAACCAACGCGGTTCACGAGTACGCAAAGGGTCCGATATCGAGACCACCGTGAACATATCATTCGAAGATTCTTATTTTGGCGCTGAGAAAGAAATTCATATTCCCACGCATCTTACCTGTGAGCACTGTTCAGGCTCAGGCAATGAACCAGGCGCTCAGGTAACAACTTGCCCAACCTGCAAAGGCACCGGCCGTATCACAGCAGTACGCACTACCATGCTCGGAGCTATGCGTACTGAAACCATCTGTGCCGCCTGCGAAGGAACTGGCAGTAAAGCTGATAAAAAATGCACTATCTGCAAAGGTTCGACCATCATACGCAAGAATCAGCAGATCACCTTCAAGATCCCAGCTGGTATCGACGATAACCGAGCGATACGACTGACCGGCAAAGGAGAAGCGGGTCCCCACAATGGTCCTCGTGGCGATCTCTACATCAAGCTGCATATCGCAGAGCATCCGCATTTCAAACGCGAAGGCTATGACGTGCATAGTACTGAACGTATACCATTCAGTATTCTGGTCACTGGCGGAACTGTAACGGTAGCAACCCCTGCAGGTGAGGTAAAACTAAAAATTCCGCAAGGCACCGAGAGCGGTAAAATCTTTATGCTGAAAGATAAAGGATTCGAGCGCCTTTCAGGTCGCGGCAAAGGCAATCAGCTGGTTACGGTTCAGGCATTTGTACCAAAGCAAGTCAGTTCCGAACAGAAAAAAATTCTTGAGCAATTCGAACAATCGCTTGAGAAAAAATCTTCCAAGAAAACGTTTTGGTAAGTGTAAGTACACCCTCGAATGCTTGCAGCAGTACATGCTGAACGTCCCTTGCGAGTATCAATCTATTAGTTTTTTGCGGGATAGCTCCAGCATGGGGATGTGAGGCATGTGCTGCTACAGGCAGAATTTTCCGACTGCGACCTAATGTTTTAAAGATAAATAGCTAATGTTAGCTGTTTTTATTAGTCATAGAAGCTATTGACAAAAAATGCTAATTTATGTATACTTATCTGTTACCGTGAACTAGGCTCTACCTACTTTTTCTCAACCAAGGTACTGCCTAAGCCACAGCAGTACCTTGTCAACTTAGTGCAAGTAAACTAACACATTCGAGTTGCGAATATACCTCGGGCTTTCGGGCCCCCTTTTCAACGAGGGCCTGACCGCCCTAAGGAGATGTCATGAACTTGACGATCGCACTTTGGCTCGTGCTCGCTGCCGCAATCGTTTTCCTCTTGCTCTTCCTTGACCGAAAGCGAGCAGGGAAAGACACCCCAAAACCTCAGGCAGATGTACTTCCTGAGCCTCCGAGCTCTGAGAAAGAGCCTGTAAGGGTTCTTGAGGGAGAGTTACTTCCTCCTGAGCCTCCTACGGCCCAGGGCACTTCTGTCCCGCCGCCCCAAGCTCAACTAGGGGCAACTCCTGAGCCCGCGGCTTCACCTGACGCGGGAACCTCGCCTGCATCCGCAGCAACCACTCCGTCAACGGACGACAACAAGAAGACGGACTGGAAGAAGTGGAAAGCCTCATTTGCCAAGTTCTTCACGAACTCCGGCAAGGCGATCGGCATCACGGCATTCTTCATCGGTGCCGCAGCTCTCGTAGCCGGGATCCTGTACGGCATCTGGTGGCTCTTCGACACCTATGTCCTCACCCCTTACTGGGAGTGGAGCACGTGGCAGTCGATTGACCTCTTTGGTCTCGAGCCAGGGTTTGGCCAGTGGGTGAAGTGGGTTCCCGTGATCGTGCTCATCGGAGCTGCGATTTACGGTAGCATCGCCCTCGCCGCAAAACTCTGGAAGAAGAGAGCCGCAAGGAAAGCTCAGCTGGCCATAGCCCCTCAGGAGCCCAGAAAGCCGACTGAAGCGGACTTTGCTCTGTCTGACTTCAGTTACATTCCCTGGCCTTACTACAACGTAGAGCAGGGAAAGACCGCCTGGTTCTACAGTTGGTTCCTGGGCCTTGGACATTGGTTTGGAACGAGTCAGAGGAGGGGAGGGAAACTCCCATTCCTCACCCGGGTTCGTTTCGCCAACAACAAGGAACACGACATCGAGATTGTGACAGAATTCCTACCTGCAGGAGCAGAGTCAGCGGCAGTAACCGACACCGGCGTGTTCACAGGTGCCAATGTCAGGACCACGAAGAAGATAGAGGAAAGCGAGTCCGACATCGTCACCGGCAGGTTGAAGTACCCACTCCGAATAACCGCTTGCATCGCAGAAGGTGATGCCGGCGCAGCTCCACTCTCAAAAGCGGACTCAGAGCTTGCGAAC
This sequence comes from uncultured Gammaproteobacteria bacterium, assembly GCA_964422585.1. Lineage (GTDB taxonomy): Bacteria > Patescibacteriota > Patescibacteriia > UBA1558 > 2-01-FULL-52-15 > CAYRBH01. The sequence continues at coordinate 62,798 of CAYRBH010000001.1, read as the reverse complement.
ATCATGAGTAAGACCGTCAAGAAGCGCTTCCTGGAGTGGATCTCAGCCCGTATCTACCAGATCGTGATCCTCATGCCGTTCAAGGCAGCTTACCACATCGACTTGATGATCCTTCTGATCGGAACGATCGAGGAGGCCGCCGGGTTGCATGTGGACAACGAGCCCGACAAGAAGCCCGTCGTCGGCGCCGCGAGATACAAAGTGCTCTACGACCAGAGGAACGGCGATTACGCACTCAAGGGACCGGACGGCGAGTTCATTCTCGACACCGATGGCCAGCCAAAGAACGTCTTCAAGGCGAACCTTCGGGACGATAAGGAGTTCAATGCGGTCATTACACTACGGCCGCAGTCACTTCTCGCTCAATTCCTGCACGCCGGCTATCGCATCAAAGGGGTCGTGCTGAGTGTTGTTAACTCGACCCCCGGTATCGAAGCCGAGCAGGAAAAGCGAGCCAGGACTCTGATCTCGGTTGGAACGAAGAACCTCGAACTGATGCGAGACGTCGTCAACGCAGGGAAAGCAGATGTCGCAGTCCGTGACATGAACCTCACGCAGACCATCGAGAGCACCCAGAAAACCACGCTCTTGAATATCGAGCTGGTGCAAATCGGGCAGCTGCTCGGGTTCACCGACATGGACTACAAGGTCATCAAGGACCAGAACCTCGACTACGAAGGCATGCGCCGGTTCGTCGAGGCAGCCCAAAAGGCAGCCAACCTGGTCATGGTCGGCGGCGAAGGGCGAGTCATGCCAACCCTCCAAGGAATTGGGGGAGGCGGAGGCACGCACAGCCTGGGAGACATCAGGAAAGAGATTATTGCCGCTCTCCAGGCTAGCAACCCAACCTCTCCAAAACCCGATCAGGCTCCGTCGACCGATACGAGCGGGGAACCAAAGAACCCCGACAGTAGCGCTCCGACGGACGGCTCTTCACCCAAGAAGTAGTTTACTTGTACCAGAACCCCGGGCCCCGCGCGACAGTGCTGTCGCGCGGGGCCCTTTTCATTTGCATCAATATTCCTTTAGTATATGTTCGACATCTTCTACGGAGTTCGCTTGCGCTAATCTCTGTCGTATCTCTGAAGCCTGTGCATGGCCTTTGACATAATGCGTCAGATGACGGCGTATCTCTTTGAATGGCGTTGTGCCTCGCGTGCTCTCAAATAATCGAGCGTGATCTAAAATGATCTTCTTAATAGCGGGCCACTCCATATCCGTATAAGCCCCTGAGCGTAAATAGTCTCGTATCTGCTTAAAGAGCCACGGCTTACCAATAACGCTGCGGGCAAGTCCCAGCCCATCCGCGCCAGTAGCCTGTAGAATCTCGCGGGAACTTTCGACACTCGTCACGCCGCCATTGGCGAATACCGGCCCGGACTGAAAGATCTTCTTGGCTTCGGCAATCATATCGATATGAATACCTCCATCGAAGGGATCTTCGAAGGTGCGACCATGGATCATAAGCGCTGCGATGGGAAGAGCTGACACCTTACGCAGCATATCCAGGATTGTGATAGGCGGAGCGCCATGCTGCGGACCATGTGTATGACTTGGCTTGATTGATACGCGGACTTTGATAGAGACCGGGATATCTACCGCGTCAATGACTGCAGCAATAAGCTCTCGGCATTTATCCAGATCACGCATGAGCATCACCCCGCACGCATTGCGGGCTATCTTATGCGCTGGACAACCAAAATTGATATCGATACCCGATGCTCCGGCTTGTTCCCCGATACGAGCGGCGGCTGCTAGTACCTCAGGCTTATTACCCATGATCTGAACGACGAATGGATATTCAGAACTATCGTGCTTCAACATAGCCTTCGCTTTGCGGGCATCGCGTAGCAGAGCATCAGCGGATATCATTTCCGAATACACCACATCAGCGCCCCACGCTTTGCAGAGCTGGCGAAAGGCAGTATCACTCACGCCCACCATAGGAGCAAGCGCCAATGCAGGAGTGGGTAGGGTATTCCAAAAATTATTTTTCATATGAGTTACTATGCCCTTGAGAGAGCAGGGAAGAGTAGCAACCTAAGATTGCGCTGTCAATCATGCGAGCTAGAGAAAGCGGAGCAGTTACTGCAACCAGCCTTTCTTTTTGAAGTAGTTGAGAATAGTCACCACCAAAATGACTATAAGGACCATGATAATCCAAAACCCATACGGTGAACTAACAACAGGTGTATCTGTGGTATTCATCCCGAATATGGAGACAAGGAGTGTGGCAGGCAATAAGCTCACTGAGATCGCCGTCAAGACACGCATGACATCATTCAGCTTAAATGAAATAAGCGAATCATTCGTCTCTTGGAACGCATTGATGGTCTCTTTATGGATCTCGAGAATTTCCCAGACATCCTTGCTCCGGTCGATAGAATTACTGAAATAGAGCGAGAGGTCCGAAGACAAGGCAAAAACGCCTTGGCGCCTAATGTCCATGAGCTTGCGGATGGTGCTCTTATGAGCATTCACGATGCGTCTGAAGTTAACGATATTGCGCTTCACCAATAAAATGTCCCGCACCATACGTTGCTCGACGCCGTTGAATATCTGGGATTCGACCACGCCGATATCTTCAGACATATGATCCAGCATTGGGAACATGCTATCCTGGAAACGATGAAGTATCTCATAGAGCAAATGCGCAGGGGATTGCGAGAGGAAGCGTTCCCGATACACCTCACTTTTCAAGCAATCATCAAAAAAGTGATCAATAAGTTCATGCTTACCATCGCTGACGCTGATGAGATAATTGGGCCCTATGAAAAAATCTACCTCTGCCGGTAAGATCGATCGGGTACTTCGTTGATAATGGGGGAAGAGGAGAACCAGGAAGATGTATTTGTCGTAGGCATCTACCTTCGGACGCTGGGCTATATTGACACAATCCTCAAGATCAAGCGGATGAAATTCAAAATGATCCCGCAGGTATTGGATCTCGGTTTCGCCTGGACGCACGATATGCATCCATGAAAGTTTTTGTGTTTGTATCTGTCTGAGATGATTGACCATACCTCCTCTATACTACTGGCCTAGTATAGCACAAAAAACTGACACGGACCATGTAAACATGGTATACTATGTGCATGCCAGAAAAGATACTAGATCATCGGCCTAACCTAGAAACGAGCACCGAAACACCCTCCTATGCGCCTGAACGGAGAGCTGAAACGAAGGTTGAAACGACAGAACATAGCGAGAATCCTCAGTTCACCAAGCCGCAGAAACATAAAAATACTTCTGTGGCAGCACATTCTTCCGCTACCGCTACGAGACAACGCTCGATAGACCCAGAGGTGCTTGGCATTGAGAGCATACTCGCATCAGGACTCGATGATTTCTTCATGCATTTAAGCCCACCGCATCAGCTAGCATTCAAAACCGAAGGGGAGACTGCCGCTCTGAAGATCCAAGAGGCATTACATAAGCCAGCAACGAGAATCAAGGACATAGTTCGCCTTATCATAGACTGGCTGAAAGGTCTGCCAGGCATCAATAAATTCTTCCTCGAACAGGAAGCAAAAATAAAAGCCGATACCATCATGCGGCACTATCGATCATGAGCAACGCCACACTCGCGATACTCATAGTACTTGTCACTTTATCCTTAGGAGGGGTAGCGCTTGCCATACTCAGAGGCGTCCTGCATGCCCAGCAACATAAAGACTATGATCACGACATACTCTTTATATCCATCCCGCAATATACCAGCTCAGAACCTGCTGACCGAGAACGCGGTCACAGCAAAGAACGCCTAGCACAAATCGAGAACCTCTTTGCTTCGCTAGCTTCCTTGAAAGCGGAACGAGGCTTACGTGCCTACTTCTATGGACGCAGCGATGCTTTCTCCCTCGAAATCGTAGCGCAAGGAGGAACCTTAAGTTTCTATGCCGCATTGCCGAAAGGCATGTCTGAGTTCTTTATACAGCAAGTACAGTCGGTCTACCCGCACGCTTACTTCGAACCAGTTGTTGACTATAATATATTCCAGCCCCAGGGCGCGGTACTGGGAGGCTATCTGGTGCAGCGCCGCAGCTTCGTATTTCCCATAAAAACCTATGCCGCCTTTGAACATGATCCACTTGAGGCACTCACCTCAGCCCTCAGCAAGATTCCTCCTCATGATGGAGCGGCGGTACAGATAGTGCTGAGATCGGCTCCACGATCATGGCATGCTGTCAGTCGTCAGGTTTTAAATGAAGCCTATAGAGGAACGAGTCTCGACCAAGTGCTCAAACATACTCAAACATCCTCGACTAGCCTTTCGATGATCTCAACTATCTTCAAGGGAGTCTTTGGTATATTTGGCGCAAGTTTCGTTGCGGGTCAGAAAAAAGATGAGCCGGCAACGCGGGCGCATCAAGGTCCTGCCCCGAAAGATCAACTCGGGATCAAGAGCATCGAAGAAAAAAACGCAAAAGGCGCTTTCGAAGTGAATGTGCGCATTATCGTCGCGGCTCAGAACTCTCAACATGCTGAGAGTCATTTGCGGAATATCATGAATGCCTTCGGACAATACAGCATCTATGAGTATGGCAATGCCTTCAAACCTTTCTATAGCGGCAAACAAGAAAAGATAATCCAGCAATTCATTTATCGCTATTTCGAGCCAAAGGCATCTATGCTCTTGAATGCTGAGGAGCTTACCAGCATCTTCCATCTGCCTGAAGGTCTGCAAACACCTCATATCAATTGGCTCAAAGCAAAGAAGGCTCCGCCGCCCGTCGATATGCCACATGAAGGCATCATGATAGGTACATCTGTCTACCGTGAACAAAGCATTGAGGTCCGTATCAAAGATGCTGATCGACGTAGGCATATGTATATTGTTGGTCAGACAGGTGTCGGTAAATCAGTGCTGATGCGAAGTATGGCGATACAAGACATACAGCGGGGGAAAGGCGTCTGCGTGATCGACCCGCATGGTGATCTTATCGACGCTATTCTCGCCACGATACCTGATGAACGAGCCGCTGATGTTATCGTTTTTGACCCATCGGATACCGACCGCCCCCTTGCGCTCAATATGCTCGAATTCCACACGCCGGAGCAGAAGACTTTCGTCGTAAACGAAATGATAAATATTTTTGATAAGCTCTATGATCTGAAACAGACAGGAGGTCCGATGTTCGAGCAGTATATGCGCAATACTATGCTGCTGATGATGGAGGATCCTGCCTCTGGCTCGACGCTTCTCGAAATACCGAAAGTGTTGACTGATGAGAAGTTCCGTAAATTCAAACTGAGTAAAGCACAGAATCCCGTCGTAAAAGATTTCTGGGAAAAAGAGGCTCAGAAAGCAGGCGGCGACGCGGCCCTCGCGAATATGGTCCCCTATATCACCAGCAAACTGAATCAATTCATCACAAATGATATCATGCGTCCTATCATCAGCCAGCAAACCAGCTCCTTCAATTTCCGCGAGGTCATGGACACACAAAAGATACTTCTGATAAATCTTTCCAAAGGGCGCGTCGGCGAGACGAATAGCGCCCTCTTGGGCATGGTCATAGTCGGCAAGATACTCATGGGGGCTTTGAGCAGAGTAGATATCGATGAAGATTCTCGGAAAGATTTCTATCTGTATATCGATGAGTTCCAGAATTTCGTGACCGACAGCATCGCGATCATACTCTCTGAGGCACGTAAGTATAAGCTGAATTTGGTCATGGCACATCAGTATATCAATCAGCTGGTAAAAAATAATAACACGTCGGTCCGTGATGCGGTCTTCGGGAATGTCGGTACTATGATCGCTTTCCGCGTAGGAGCAGATGACGCGGAGGTACTCAAGCATCAATTCGCACCCGTGTTCGACGCCTATGACCTCATCAATATTGAAAAATATAATTGCTATGTCCGGCTGCTTATCGACAATCAGAATCCGCCGCCGTTCAGCTGTGCGCCTATCAACCTAGCGCATGGCGATCCAAGACGGGCCCATGCGCTGCGGGAAATGTCCCGTACGACCTATGGGCGACCACGGGATATCATAGAAAAGGAGATACTGCAGAGGACCAAGATAGCCTATCCGAATGTAGCCCCCTTGCCTCCCATAGCCTGAGTATTGTATACTAAGCGCATACATTTTAGTGCGAAAAAACAAAAAATAAAGGCTTCCGAGAGGGTTCAATACAAAAAGAAAATGGCGAATACAAAAAAAATAAGCGAGCTCGAGGATTTTATTGTCAAGCAGGAACTTGAGCTCAAAAAGATGAAAATAGTCTTGGAGGAGCTCAAAGGTAAAAGCTCGAGCCAAGCTGTTGATTATGTTATTAAAGCTTCAGAGGTAGGCACCGAACGTGAATCTGATGAAGGCCTCATCATCGAAGGTGTCTTCGACGGACAAGGCATGATCGGTCCGGATGGCAAGAAATATTCGGTGCCTGCGAATTACGCTTCGAAGTCAAAACTAGTTGAAGGTGACATTTTGAAACTTACGATCGACCGTCAAGGAAATTTCATTTATAAACAGATCGGCCCGATAGAACGCAAACGCTTGATAGGAACCCTCGTGAAGGATAGGGATCGCGGAGAATATGTGGTGCTCGCGGGAGATAAGATGTTCAAAGTACTGCTCGCTAGCATTACCTACTACAAAGGTTCTGAGAACGATGAGGTGGTCATCCTAGTACCAAAAGATGCCGATTCCACCTGGGGAGCAGTAGAAAATATCATAAAAAAATCTATCTTTACTAACCATGAACAAGGGGTTCGAGCACGAAGCGTTGACCATGCAGAGGAGGCCGAGCCTTTGGGAATCGAGTAAGACTATTGTGCGATCTGAAGGCGTCTAGCATCAGAATCGTTTTTTGTACTATCTATGTCCGTCATCTACCAACAGTATCGCCCCAAGCGTTTCGCTGATGTCGTAGGACAACAGCATATCAAAACTACTCTTGCGCATGAAATTGCGGAGAATCGCTTAGCACACGCCTATCTATTCGTCGGACCTCGTGGCACCGGGAAAACCACCCTTGCGCGCCTTATGGCTCGTGCCATCAACTGTGAAAAGCGGGAACCAGGTTCAGCAGAACCCTGCAATACCTGCCCAACCTGCACGCTGATCCTAAAAGATCAATGCTTAGACATCATAGAGGTCGATGCCGCAACCCATACACAAGTAGACAATGTACGCGACAATATCATCGCCAGCGCACGAATCCCTGCCTTGAAACTAAATGGCTATAAGGTTTTCATCATCGATGAAGTACATATGCTTTCGAAGCATGCCTTTAACGCGCTACTTAAAACGATAGAGGAGCCGCCATCGAACGTTATTTTCATCTTAGCCACTACCGATGCGCACAAGGTGCCTGTCACCATCATTTCACGCTGTCAGCGTTTTGACTTCAAAAAAATCCCCCAGAAACTCATCATAGACCGCTTAATCGATATAGCAAAGAAAGAAAAGATCAAAGTCCCTGATGTTATCATCGCTGCCATCGCCCGCAAATCGGAAGGATGCCTCCGCGATGCTGAGTCGCTGTTTGGGCAAGTACTCAGCCTTGCTGAAAAAGGATCAGTTCCGCTGACCACTGCTGAGCTCATCCTGCCTCCCAGCAACTGGCAGCAGGTCGGGACACTCATTGATACACTTGCTGCTCATGACCTAGCTGCATCATTACAGTTGGTGCATGCTCTAGTGAACGAAGGAGTTGACCTCGAGCTCTTCATGGTTGACGCTATCGAATACCTGAGACAAGCACTTCTCATAGGAGCCATAGGATCGGGTTATGAGCCTGACACTGATGAAAATATCAAAAAGTCTCTTCGCAGGCACGCAGAAACTATCCCCACATCCGATATACAAAAGCTGCTTGAGCTTTTCATGCGTGAAACTATGCGTATGCGCTCTGCCATCATACAGCAGTTACCGCTTGAGCTAGTCTGTATTGCCTTTTGCCAAGACACTTTCGCTGTCTCTCCTCTGGAAACCACTTCACCATCCAACTCTGCCCCTGAAAAGAGCACATCACTAAGCACGCATGCTGACTATGCACTTCTTAAAAAAGAATGGCCTGCGATACTGATAAGCTTAAAAGAGTATAACCACTCGCTGTCAGTATTCTTGAAAAGCGCCCACCCGATACTGATCGAACCGCAGCGAGTTGTATTAGGCTTCAAATATGATTTTCATGCCAATACAGTGCGTGACTCCAAGAATAGACAGGCTGCTGAAAAAGCTCTCAGCGCTACCCTGAAACGGGCCATACGCATTGACGGTATTGTCGATCCTCAGTATACTGAGAACCATAAAATTTTTAATGGCGGAGCTGAACCGGAAGTAGCTGACGTACTGACTATTATCGGAGGAGAGCTAGTGTAGTGTCATTCGGGGATCGTCTAACGGTAGGACATCAGGTTCTGGACCTGAGAATCGGGGTTCGAAACCCTGTCCCCGAACCAAAGCATGCCACGATGTGGCATTTTTGATACTCAATTACATCAGATCATCCTGAAAGAACCGATCGCCTTATTCGTCCTCTTCTTGCAAGAAAACTCATTGAAATAGTCGTACAGCCTCATTTGTAGTATATGATAGTGACTTATAGTTAGCCCAATTTCTTACACTAATCAAAAACCTATGCGCAAAACAGATTTATTGACCAATAGCCTGGTCAGCATCGTAGCAGGAGGTGCAGGAGCACTCATTGTCCTAGTACTGACCTTTAGTGTCGCTCAAAACCAACACCTGTTCGCTTTTCCGGCACTGGATTCATTTAAACAAATGGTAGGAGGCTCGAAACAGCCTGCTGTATCAGTAGCAACTGCAAACCCAGGGGATGAAAATTCCGTTACCTCAGCCGTTAAGAAAACTAATCCTGCGGTAGTGTCCATCATCATCAGCCAAGATGTGCCAATCATGCAACAGTACTATGATACTCAACCGTCCAATCCGAACGATCCGTTCGGGGATTTCTTTAACTTTCAGGTACCACAGTATCGGCAGAACGGGACTCAGAAGCAGGAGGTTGGAGGCGGCTCAGGATTCTTCGTGTCCTCTGATGGTCTCATAGTAACAAATAAGCATGTCGTTGACCAAACTGACGCTCAGTATACGGTACTGACAAATGACGGGAAAAAGTATGATGCCCATGTCATAGCCCGCGATCCGATTAATGACCTTGCTGTCATCAAGGTCACAGGAGCTACTTTCCCTTTCCTTCAGTTCGGTAACTCTGACTCCATACAAGTAGGACAAACTGCCATTGCCATCGGTAACGCTCTCGGGGAATACAGAAACACCGTATCAGTAGGGGTCATCTCAGGGCTGTCACGCTCTATCACTGCAGGTGATACTAGCGGGCAATCAGAATCACTTGAAGGTATCATACAGACTGATGCCGCTATCAACCCGGGCAACTCTGGTGGCCCTCTCTTGGACACCAGTGGCCAAGTAGTCGGAGTGAATGTGGCGATAGCCCAAGGATCACAGAGCGTTGGATTCGCCATCCCAAGTAATGTCGCAAAAAAAGTCGTTGACTCAGTTGAGAAAACAGGGAAGATAGTTCGACCATATCTCGGAGTACGCTACTTGCCCATCACTCAAGAAGTACAGGATGCTAATAAGCTTTCAGTTAACTATGGTGTCCTTATCCAGCGCGGATCAACACCAGATCAGCTCGCAGTCATCCCGGGAAGCCCCGCTGACAAAGCAGGTTTGCAAGAGAATGATATCATCCTCGAAGCAGATGGCACCAAATTGGATGATACACACTCATTAGCAACTTTGGTCGCAAATAAAGCTGTAGGCGATACTATAACTCTCAAAATCATCCACCGAGGTGCGGAGAAAACGATAACGGTCACCCTGGAAGAGGCACAACAGTAGCAGCATCTGCCTTCTGCATTAAAACATCTTCACCTTGCATACAAGGGCCTGTTTCAAGGCCCTTGTAGATTTTTTAGACCATAACTATGGGCTATGCGAAAGTCCCCTTGACAAAATAATACCCTTATACTATGCTCATTTGTTCTATTGACAAAAGGCGCTATAAGCTGGACAATGTGCTTAATTAAAACTGAGCATACTGAGAGCAAAACGAGACTAACAATTTGACCTTACTTGGGCTTAACACCTAAGTACTGAACTTAATAATATAACTTAGAAACATATGTTTAAACAGTTACATACCAAAGGAGGGGTGCGTACTGGCCTGTACATATTCGTAATGGTCAGCACAATCTTAGGCAACTACGGTAGCCTAAACTTAAGCATCCCGGTAGCACAAGCTGCGTCCGGCTCAATCTGGACGACAACTGGAAGCTGTGGCAGCCCACAGAACTCCAACCATTATAACGTTGGAGATCATGTATTTATAAATGCAAGTGGCTTTGATGCAGATACACCCTATAGCTGGGACATCACTGGCCAGCCAAGTTCTGGTGATCCAAATACAGCTGTTGCCAGCGGCAGTCAGCTAACCGATGACAGTGGCGCAGTATGCTTCGACGCATATACGATCCAGGCTGACGACTCAGGTGAATATAAAGCGACCTATGGCGACAAGCATGATAATTACCAGGTGAATGGTCAACCAGCCGCACCACAGTGTGGCAATGGCATTATCGAAACAGGCGAAACCTGCGATGACGGTAACACTGTAAGCGGCGATGGTTGCAGTTCACAATGTCAGATCGAAGTCCCACAGCAAGGACCACAATGTGGTAATGGTGTCATCGAATCTGGAGAAACTTGTGACGATGGCAATACCGTGAATGGTGACGGCTGCAACTCACAATGCCAGATCGAAACACCTTCCTCATCGATCAAAGTAGTCGCTACCAAGATCGTCTGTCAGAATGAATCAGATCTTCCAAACTGGGGAGAGACTGGTATGCCAGACATTACTGCCTCAACGTCAGCAGATTTCTTAGCAACACACCCAACCTGCCACCTCCAGTCTGATTGGAAATTCCAATGGGGTTTCGGAGATAAGGATGGCCAAGAAGGAGTCGACAAGCTCCCTGGCGCCTTCGTAGGTGAAGCTGATGGTACTGATACCACTGGTATGTGCTCTGCTCCATGGTGCGGACCGAACACCAATACCGGTACTGGCTACAGTGACTGGAAAACCTTTGGGCCGACTGGCTCTGATGGCACGACCTCAGTAGACATAACCGATATGCAGGGCGCTAACCAGCTCTGGGTACGTGAAGTACTACAGGATGGTTATATCCCATTTACCTACCCACCTCAGGGTCCGAATGAGAACAATGTCACTGCTGAAATCTACTGTCATACTGACACCAATCACTATGATAACTATGACAGCGTTGATAATCCAACTGCCGGTAATACCTACTACTGCGTAGCGTTCAATGCGCCGAAGGCAGTCAAAGTAGTCGCTACCAAGATCGTCTGTCAGAATGAATCAGATCTTCCAAACTGGGGAGAGACTGGTATGCCAGACATTACTGCCTCAACGTCAGCAGATTTCTTAGCAACACACCCAACCTGCCACCTCCAGTCTGATTGGAAATTCCAATGGGGTTTCGGAGATAAGGATGGCCAAGAAGGAGTCGACAAGCTCCCTGGCGCCTTCGTAGGTGAAGCTGATGGTACTGATACCACTGGTATGTGCTCTGCTCCATGGTGCGGACCGAACACCAATACCGGTACTGGCTACAGTGACTGGAAAACCTTTGGGCCGACTGGCTCTGATGGCACGACCTCAGTAGACATAACCGATATGCAGGGCGCTAACCAGCTCTGGGTACGTGAAGTACTACAGGATGGTTATATCCCATTTACCTACCCACCTCAGGGTCCGAATGAGAACAATGTCACTGCTGAAATCTACTGTCATACTGACACCAATCACTATGATAACTATGACAGCGTTGATAATCCAACTGCCGGTAATACCTACTACTGCGTAGCGTTCAATGCGCCGAAGGTGACACCTCCGACAGATCTCTGCCCGAACATCGAAGGCGATCAGGCTGAGGTACCACAGGGCTATGCCATCAATAGCGATGGCCAATGCGTGCCTGACGTCTGTCCAAATCTTGATGGGATTCAATCGTCGCTTCCCGATGGCTACACCGTCAATAATGATGGACAGTGCGTGCTGATAACTGATCTCTGTCCGAACATCGATGGAATTCAGGCTTCGATCCCAGATGGCATGATCCTCAACAATGACGGCCAATGTGTTGACTCTGGCAGTGGTGGCGGACCTATCACGACCTCAGGTGGTGGCGGTGGTGGCAGCCATGGTGGCGGAGGCGGCATCCCGGATTTCCCGAACCAACCAACTGGACCACAGGATAATCCACAAGTTAAAGGCTTCAGTACCTCTGCGCCAGCCGATAATCCCTCAGTACTTGGTTTCGAGCTTCTTCCGAATACCGGTGGTAGCTTGACCGACTACTATGTAACTACCAGCTTACTATTCGCACTCATTTTGGGCGGACTCTATGTAAGCTACCGGAAGCGTTCAGCTGCTAACTCCTAAAGAACTACCAGAGGAATGCAGTTGCGAACACGATACACATTCCTGACGCTTACTACCCTGGCCATATTCGCGGCAACGCTTATATGGCCAGGATTTGTTATTGACTCCTATGTCAAGTTCACTGAAATGCTTCCGCGCCGAGTGCCTGCCATTGTCCAAAAAACAGAAACTCCCCAAGAAATACTCTCTGGAATAGATTTCAATGTCAGCACTAATACGCCGACATCGACACTTGACCTGATGCCGCCCAATGAGAATGCAGATGGCCATCTGATCATACCTACGATAGGTGTTAATGGCCCGGTCATCCTCAGTGACACTCAATCCGCCTTGAATAAAGGTTTCTGGCATATACCTGGTTCTGCGGTGCCCGGACAGCATGGCAATATTGTGGTCTCGAGCCACCGCTGGCTCTATAGGCCACCAAACCCTGTCACTTTCTATCGCATTGATGAAGTCAAAATAGGGGACCCTGTCTACTATAACTTTGATAAAAAACGCTATACCTACCAAGTAACGGAAACGAAAGTTGTTGATCCGACTGATGTGCACATTCTGGACCAGAATGAAGACAAGCTGACCTTGTTCACGTGCCATCCGCTTTTCTCGACCAAACAGCGCTATGTAGTCATAGCGAAACTACTCTCTGTTACTGACATAGCCTCCTAGGAGTGCTAGACTGTCTGTAGGAGACACTATGAAAAAAATATCAATCCTATCTTGGAATGTGAACGGCATTCGTGCTGTTTCAAATAAAGGTTTCCTAGCCTGGCTGAAAAAAACCAAACCTGACATACTCGCGATCCAGGAAACAAAAGCACATCCAAGCCAGCTGTCCAAAGAGCTCTTGAACCCGGAGGGTTATTTCTCATACTGGCATTTAGGGGAGCGCAAGGGTTATAGCGGCGTTGCTCTGTATACGAAACAAGAGCCGCGAGATCTCAAAGTCTCTTTCGGACAACCGTTACTCGACGCGGAGGGACGAACCATGATGGCCGACTTCGGAGAGTTCCTATTGTTCAATGTCTATTTCCCCAATGGGGGACAGGGAGAGCATCGTATACAGTATAAAATGGCATACTACGACGCATTCTTAACTCAGGTAAATAAACTCAAGAAAGCCGGGAAAAAAATAATTGTTTGTGGTGATGTGAATACGGCCCATACCGAGATCGACCTTGCCCGCCCAAAAGAGAACGCAACCGTTACCGGCTTCCTGCCCAAGGAGCGCGCCTGGATCGACACCTTCATTAAGGCTGGATTCATAGATACGTTCAGGCTGTTCAATAAGAAACCTAAGAACTATACCTGGTGGGACTACAAAACAAAGGCCAGAGAACGAAATGTGGGCTGGCGTATTGACTATTTTTTCATTTCAGAAAACTTACAAAAGAATATCAAAGGTGCCGCTATCTACCCAAAAGTGCAAGGATCCGATCATTGTCCGATTGGCATTGAACTGGTCTTTTAGCGAGCAGGGGAGCAATGTGGTATACTATAGAGACAGTAACGCATCATCCCTATGAAGGATAGAGTCTTTGTCGATAATGACGGCATACTCAATTGGATACCTGGAAATACAACGGGCGATGTCGAGGGCACTAGCCTTTCCGTCAATGTCCTTACCGGACTCCTTGAAGAGCATGGCCCAATCGCAGTGTTGGTCGATCTGACGAGAGCGCAGCGTCCGAATTCTTTGCAACGCCAGATCATCATCAACGCATTGCAATCAAATCGGCATAATATCAAAAAAATAGCGCTGTTTGGGGAATCGCCGCTTATGAAAGCCGTTTCTTTCTTTATCATCAATACGTCAGGTTATGATGCGATGAAATTCTTCTCCACCAGGAATAAAGCAACGATATGGCTTCGAGAACCTGAAAAGAAGACTGACGCATGAAACGAGAACTCATCACCCATGCTATCGGTATTGATATCTCGGATGGTAGTCTCGAGCTTGCTAATGTACAAGAACGACGCGATGGGCTTCCTGTTCTCACAGAATTCGCTCGAGTAATACTACCCGAACATGCTATCGTGCATGGTCGCATCCAAGACCCTGTTCTGCTGACAGAGGCGCTGGGCGAGCTGCTGGAGAAAACTGCCATTGACCCTCAAACGACAGCAGTGTGCACCGCGTTACCCGACGCTCAAATACTTACAAAAATACTACCGCTCCCACATACCGGACCAATGCCGTCATACGATAGCCTGCACCGCAGCGCTGAGATACTATATCGCAGAATGCACTACCGCATCCCTAACCCTCTTCTACGCTGGAGCTACCGTGAACTACCTGATACAACAGGGGAACTTACGCTGTTCACCACCAGCAAAGATCATGTCAAGCAGTGGGAACTTTTTTTCAAGAAAGCCGGCATTACACTGGTAGCAGTCGAGATGGAATCGCTCGCATTACAACGCTCACTCATTAAACAGATGCATACAGGTGAATTGATTGCGATCATTGACTTTGGCTACCGCATGACGACGGTATCGGTGACTGATCGCAGTGGCTTGCGTTATTCGCATACGATAGATCAGGGGGGACTTGATCTCACCAAGCTAGTCGCTGCAGCAACGCATACCAGCTTCGATGAGGCTGAACGATTAAAAATACATGTTGGCCTGACCGGATCGGGGACTCAGGAGTTGCATACAGTATTGAAAAAAGAGATAGGGGCGCTGCTCGCTCAACTGTCTGCCTCACTGGCTGATTTTGGACAGGTCATTACCAAGATCATCATCACCGGCGGAGGAGCTCGCCTACGAGGTATTCGTACAGCAACCGAACATACTCTTGGCGTTCCGACCAAACGAGGGACACCCTGGTTCAGCGATATGCATACAACCAAGGGACAGCTTGGCTCGAGTTCTATGACCAACTCCCAAGAGATGTACTATGCTGGGGCACTTGGTCTTGCGGCTCGCGGAATGAATCGCTATACTCTGGCGAAAGGCATTAATTTCATGGAAAGCTACTAAGCAAGCCTGCCCCCACCCAGCCCAGCATGTCAGCTGAGAAGAAAAAATACCTCTACTATCGTATACTTGAAATTATACCGGGCACACTCGTCTGGGCAACTTTTGCTGTTCTCATAGTGCTGTCAGTACTACGACCAATACTGGCAATTTACTTCATTATCCTTTTCGATCTGTACTGGCTTCTGCGGGTATCCTATCTCATGCTCTATGTATTCATTTCCTGGTCACGTTTTCGTGCGACTAGGAAGATCGACTGGAACGCCAAGCTTAACGATGATTTCGGGTCAGGCAAAACCAAAGACTGGGAAACGTACTGGCATGTCATATTCCTGCCAACCTATAAAGAGCCCTATGCTATTATCGACGCGACACTGAAAGGTATTGCGGAGTCGACCTATACTCATAAGAAGCATATGATGCTCGTCCTTGCGGGAGAGGAGCGAGACGCTGCGCATTTCAAAGATGTCGCCCAACAGGCAGTCGAGCAGTATGGCGCCCACTTCAACACTATACTCACCACGCTGCATCCGAAGAACCTACCAGGGGAGCTTCCCGGTAAAGGCTCAAATCTCTACCATGCTGGCCATGAGGCTAAAAAATATATTGATAGTCTTGGCATCGACTACCGGAAAATTATAGTATCAACTTTTGACATTGACACCATCGCACATCCGCAATATTTTTCATACCTGACCTATCAATTCCTGGATCATCCGAATCCGTATCATGCGAGTTTCCAGCCACTGACCTTCTACCACAATAATATCTGGGAGTCGGATCTGATAACCCGTTTAGTCGCCAACTCAACAACCTTCTGGCTTTTGACAGATCTCGCTCGATCGGACAGGTTATTTACTTTTTCTTCGCATAGCATGAGCTGGCAGGCATTGGTCGATGTTGGCTTTTGGCAGAATAATATCGTTACCGAAGACTCGCGCATCTTCCTACAATGTCTTATCCGCTATAATGGTGATTACCAGGTATTCCCGATGTATATCACGGTATCCATGAACACGGTCTTCGTCGGCAATCTGAAACGGAGCCTCATTAACCAGTACAAACAAATGCGGCGCTGGGCTTATGGCGTAGAACATTTCCCGTATATGGTCTGGCACTTCGCTCAAAATAAAAAGATACCCTTGAAAAAAAAGGTAACCTATCTTTGGAATCAAACCGAAGGGGTATATTCCTGGGCTACGGCGCCCATCATTATGTTCATAGCTGGCCGCCTCCCACTACTTATTACCGATATCAATCATGACAACTCAGTGATCATACAGCAGGCACCACTGATCCTCAGCTTCATTATGACGCTTGCCATCTGGGGGGTTATCGTCATAGCAATCTTGAGTACGGTCATACTTCCTCGAAGGCCTCTAAAAGGATTGAATAAGCTCGTCCAGTACTCAGTGATGGTGCTGCAATGGGCGCTCTTTCCTATCACCATGATACTCTTCGGAGCCATCCCAGCTATCGATGCCCAGACACGCCTGATGCTCGGAAACTACCTTGACTTTTGGGTTACTGAGAAACACCGCAACTAACGAGTACTGGCGTCTAGAATAGCTGGATAGCCGTTTAAAAAGGAAACTGATGGCATACTAGGTTTACCCTCTAATTGGACCGTTAAAGCCTCTATAGCACCGTCAGAAGCGCGTATAAGGAGATTTCCAGCCTGGCTGCGAGTAAAGAGCGCTGTAGGCCGTATACCAGGCAGAGGCTTAGCGCCGTGTATTTTCAACCGTAAGGCATTCCACTGAACATAACTACCAGGCCATGGCTGCATGGCTCGAATATGCGCATACAACTCAGCCACTGTTTTAGAAAGATCTAGCGCCGCGTCTTCTGGCTGTATAAGCTTGCAATAGGTAGCTTGCGCATGATCTTGGACTTTAAGTTCAATCTGACCTGCTAGATAGCTGGGGAGCGTAGTAGCTAGCATCTTGGCAGCGAGCAAAGATAATGCTTCTGACAATACAACGGCGGTATCCTCCGGGGAAATCTCTACCTGTTCCTGCGCTATGATCGGACCATGGTCCATCTGATCATCAAGTTGTATCAAGGTAACGCCCGTAACCTTGTCTTGAGCCAAGAGAGCTGCTTGTATCGGTGAAGGGCCGCGATACTTTGGCAGCAGAGAAGGATGCACATTTATCGCACGGGGCGCTGAAAGGTCAAGGATGCTCTGAGGAATAATCTTTCCATAGGCCGCGACCACGAATACATTCGACCCTAATGCTTCTAATGCTTGTCTGAAGCCAGGCTCGGAAAGTTTCTCCGGGGCAAGCACTGGCAGGCCGGCCTGCTCTGCGAGCTGCTTGACCGGTGATGACAAGCGGGTCTTCCTACCCCGACCCTGTAAACGATCCGGCTGCGTGACTACCGCGCTCACAACCCCAAGGTTAATGAGCTGTGAGAGGATCGGGACCGCGAACAGGGGAGTACCCCAGAAAATGATCTGCTTTTTCATCGACGTGACTTTTTTGCAGCGAGCACAGGAGCACCCTTTGGGAGTGTACCTTTAGTTACCTCAATCGGGTGGCTGATAATAAGAAGGCCATTGATATGGTCTATCTCATGCTGCAGGACGATCGCTTCCATGCCGCTTGCCTTTTCAATCCGCTTCGCACCAGTAAGATCCTGATAGGACACACGTATCTTCGCTTTTCGCCGCACATAACCATACAGACCCGGAACAGAGAGACACCCTTCTTCGATAGCTATTGTTTTCGGGCTGGCAAAAGTAATCCGCGGATTCACATAGGCCTTGTACTCACTGCCTTCATCACCAACCTTCACAATAATCACCTGAATGTTCTTTCCGATCTGTGGCGCAGCAAGACCGATGCCGTTCTCCCGGATCATAGCCTCATTCATAGCAGCCACAAGCTCAGTGAGCGCGCCATCAAACATGGTGACTGGTGCCGAAGGTGTATATAGACTCCTGGTCGGGTGCAGTGTGAGTGATAACTCCATAACTAGTTTCGATACAAACTTAAGATTCCTGCAGCTGAGCGGTCAGATAGCCGACTCCTAATGCTGTTTCAAAGCTAAGGATCCGTGAATGATACTGACGCTCATCAAGTATGCCTGCAAGCATCGCCAATGGACGCAGGCAGCACTCAGAAATGCCTTGATATTTTTCCAAAGGGATCGTGAGCAGGGCTTTCATAGGTTGACGCTCAAGTATATCACGAATGAGATTATTGAACGGAACGGCCGCAGGTATAGAACCTCCTGGAGCGTGCTTAGTAGCTCCATGGGATAAGTCCCCCGAGGCAAATACTGCTATCCGTTTCGTGGTTGTATTGATCTTCCTATTAATGGCAACGCCAAGATCATAATGCTTCTGCAGGTCGAGCGAAGCGCAGGTTCCTAGAGAAACAATTCGCATTCCATCAGAAGCAATGCCACGAAGAATATGAAACAGGGGTATAGAAGTCCCATAGTCAAGCTCCTCATTCTCAATCAGAACGATTGGCAATGCAGTCTCGACCGATTCTTTGATCGAATAGCCAAGGCCGATATCATTCGTAACCGGTATCATATCTGACAAATTACCAAATGAGGTGAATGCGATCCGTAGTTCAGGGCGCTGATTGATAGTAATAGCCCCTTCGACCGGCAAGGCATGCGGGGAGATAATGATGATAGTATCAACCTTCGCGGCATATAGTTCTTGAGATATTTCCCGAAAGGACTTCATAGTACCGCGTATCTTCGACAGATGCTCTTTCCCAATATCAGGAACCGCGATCAAAGGATGTGGGGTATAAGCCGTAAAAACAAGCATAGATATTAATTCACAATGATAGGATCACCCGTAGGATGTAGATCAAGGACCGCGTCGGTCGTGGTGATGATATTGCTCCATTTATACCCAATGGTCGTGAATACCTTCTCTGAAGTGATATGGCGCTTCTTACCATTGGATATCACATATACCTCAGGTGTCGATCCTTTCACCAAGACACCATCGCGCATCAGGATCGGGAAACCGCTTGCATACTTATCCAAAATAGCAGGGGCTACAACAGTTGGCGTGATAGTAGGAAAGTTGACCTTCATGATGGCAGCATCGAGTACGGGGTATCTTCTATCTGACTCAACGTAAAAAATATCTTTACTTTTTTCGTCCTGCAATAGAGCGCCGGTAGGGTAGGCATCTGTCAGACCTATCGGCCTGCCATCAGGGATCAGGGCGGCAGCTGAGTCCGCGATATCTTCAACTTCTTCTGGATTAAAACCAAGCGTCTTGAAGACATCGGGAGATGTGATGAGCCGTTTCTGATCCACGGTCAAAAGATACATGATACCTGCCGTTTTAGTTCTAACCACTGAGTAGGCCGGGAAATCAATCGTTGCGGCTTCCGGATACTTCTCAAGGTCCGCCTCAGTTATCGGCACGATGAGATTTGGATTGTAGCGAGAGACCAGAGCGACCATCGAAGTAAACGCGTGACGCACTGAATCGTTGAGGAGCCAGACCGCAGATTGACCTGGAACCTGCACCAAGGTGCTATCAGGGAGCAGGGAGGTGAAGTAGCGCTGCCACAAAGTCTGGAATAAGGCATTCCCTGAAAGATGCGGCGTATAGTTATAGAGCGCTGCGGTCACGTTATTCTTCGGGGTTACTGAAACCCCATCGACGGTGGAAGTTTTCCCTGGCTGAAAAGTATACTCTTCCGGATGATCATAGTAGTAACGGAACTGCTCGGCAGCACTATAGATCTGCTTCTGAATACCACGCCAACGATCACTGCATGCTTGACCATCAAGACAACTGTATCCAGTGGCCCAATCTAACTGGTCCTGCGTCGGGGAGGGATCCTCGATCAAGCTTTGCTCACGCTGCAAGAGTACCAGCAAAAACTGGGGATTAATCTGATGGTCTTGCGATGCTCTGAAAATGATATCTGAGATCGACACGCGCTCGCCGGTATCAAGCGTAGCTGAGAGATTGGAGAGATAACTATTCTTGCTCTGCAGAAAGTCCTGTATATCTTGCTGACTCATGGTCTGGTATGCTGCCATCTCTTCGTCTGAAATGATGTAATTATAATCAATGACGCTCTCTGACTGCCCCAAGGCTGCCAATGGCTGGAGTAGAAGCATTGGGGCCACGACAGCGATCACTAAAGTTGAACGACACACTGAGTTCATGCCTTCAATAAAATAAAAAATATGAATACTTATTCATATATCTGCAGCCAAAGTATACCATAGATACCCTGAGTATTCAACTCTTTCTCATTGCTTTTTTGGGCCCCTCCGCTACAATCCAAACTATGAAAAGCAGCAGATTATTCATAGCATTGCAGATACCTTCGAAGGTACAGAAAACCCTCAGCGGGCAGCTGGAGCGGTTTACACTGACCTCAGTACGCATGCGTCCTGTGCTACCTCCCGATATGCATTGCACCTTGAAGTTCCTCGGCGAGACCGATGATAGTCACATACCAGCTATCATCGAATGCTTAGAAGCAGTTGTGCCAGCTACTTCTATTTTTGACATTGAACTCGGCGGCGGAATCCTATTACCGGCACAGAAACCTCGAACTATCGGAGCTCGCATTATAGCGTCTGAGCAGCTACAGCGACTCTATGATGACATAGTTACAGCTCTTTCAGAGCGTGGCCTTGCTGATCAAGATCGCCGCCGCTTCAACCCACATATCACCGTAGCACGCATCGACGGCATCCTGAGCCAGGAAGAGCAGATGAGCGTGCTTGCCTGGCCCTGCGCCGGCATCTCATGCAATGCAGAACAGGTGCTTTTAATTGAAAGTATATTACGCCCGCAAGGCCCTCTGTATACCACGCTCACTTCAACACAACTCGCATGAGAACATTCTACCTCAGCGGCATTCCTATAGCACTACTCGGTCGTGCAGAGTTGCGAGGAGTTATAGAAGATTTTTTGCAGGATGGCCAGGTACATCAGATCGTCACCGTGAATCCAGAGTTCATTGTGGCGGCGAACCGAGACGCACGATATCAAGCCCTCCTAGCTTCCGCCGATCTAGCGACCGCTGATGGCACCGGCCTGATCTTGGCAGCTCGCCTGCAGGGTGTAGCAGCACGATTCTCTGACCGTCTACCAGGCGTAGAACTTACCCAAGAACTCCTGGCTCTAGCCGAACGCACTAACTACCCGGTCGCTATACTTCTGAAAAGTAATAGTATCACGAGTCCGCAACAGCTTGCAGAGAAAATCCGAGAGCTGTACCCGCGCCTTCGAACATCTATTTTTCAGGAACCTATCAGTGTGGAAAGTATCGCGAAGGCCAAGCCTCGTATCCTTTTCGTAAGCTTTGGATCCCCTGCGCAGGACTTCTGGATAGAGGAGCAGAGAGCGAGAATTCCTGGCCTCAGCATCGCGCTCGGCGTTGGTGGGACATTCGATTTTATTTCTGGTACAATACAACGTGCGCCGCAATACATCAGGAACATAGGCCTTGAATGGCTCTGGCGCCTCAGCCTAGAACCGAAACGCTTACCGCGCATAGTACGCGCACTTATCATCTTCCCCTACCTAGTAGTCACGAAGAATTACGATGAAAAAAATATTGACTAGATTTGCTCCCTCTCCCACTGGTTACCTTCATATCGGCAGCCTCCGCACTGCCTTGTTCAGTTATCTCTGGGCGAAGAAGCATAACGGCAGCTTTTTATTGCGCATTGAGGATACTGATCAGAAGCGAGAAGTGCCCGGAGCGACGCAAGCATTGATCGACACTCTGTCGATGTTCGGGATGCGCCCTGATGGGGACATCGTTATACAATCTGACCATGCCAAGACTGGCGTCTACCGTGAACATGCACAGCGCTTACTAGCTAAGAAAAAAGCCTACTACTGCTTCTGCACCGAAAAGCGGCTCACTGAGCTACGAGAATCGCAGCAAGCACGCAAGCTTCCGCCGCGCTATGACGGTCACTGTCGAACACTCCCTGAAGAAATAATACAAAAAAACCTCGCGGATAATCTGCCACATGTAGTACGTATCGCCTTACCAGAACAACCACGGACCATTACGGCTGAGGACAGCGTGCACGGCGCACTTACATTCGACAGCGCAACTTTGAATGACGCGGTACTTCTCAAGTCAGATGGTATACCAACGTACCATTTAGCGAATGTGGTCGATGATCACCTGATGCATATCACGCATGTGATCCGAGGCGAGGAGTGGATACCTTCATTCCCGCTGCATATCCTGCTGTATGAATACTTTGGATTCGATCTCCCGCACTTCTGTCATCTACCACTGATCTTGAATCCTGACCGATCGAAGCTTTCTAAACGCCAAGGTGATGTCGCGGTCGAACAGTACCTCACCAAGGGGTATCTGAAGGAAGCGATACTAAACTATGTTGCTTTCTTGGGATGGAACCCTGGCGATGATAGAGAAATATTTTCACTGGATGAATTGATCCAGGCATTCGAACTGACCAAGATACATTCTGCTGGTGCTATTTTTAGCATCGATAAGCTGCATTGGTACAATAGCTGGTATATCAAGAACATTCTAGCACCAAAGTCGCCAAAAGAACTGCAAAAGGAGCTCGCCCCATTCCTGCCGGGTATAGCGCCTGATCAGCAAGTGGCGGTCTTTAACCTGTTCTTTGAGCGCATAACGCATCTGGCCGAGCTGCCAGTGCTCGCTCATTTCCTCTGGAAGCTGCCGCACTATGATCCAAAACTTTTAGTTTTCAAAAAAAGTACGCCCGATATGACCCGACAAGGTCTGATGCTCGCTCGCACGATCCTCGAAGACTTCACACAAGAATGGACTCATATCAATCTAGAACTTGCCTTAAAGAAGGCAACGGAAGAGGCGGGGTTACAACCTGGTGATGTATTCTGGCCACTTCGTGTGGCACTCTCAGGGCTTACTGCGAGTCCTGCGCCGACAGAGATAGCAGCTTTCCTAGGAAAGCCTGAGACCTTAGCTCGACTGCAGCAAGCAATTGAAAAAGCAAAGAAAATTGCTTGAACTAATCTTCCAAATAAAAGCTTTGTGTGCTATACTAGAGTCAGGACACTCTATGCTTTTGGCTAATATACAAACAAAAAAATACTTATCGCGGATATCCCTGGGCGTATTCTTAGGGATTTTTTTATATATGATATCCGGCGCCTATGCCGCAGTCGAACTTAACCTCAATGCCAATTATGATCAGGAAATATGGCAACTGAACCAACAAATCAATGATAAACGCAAAGAAGCTGATTCTCTGAAGCAGCAAGCAGATCTATACCAAAAGAGCCTCGCCTCGAAACAGCGGCAGGTCGCTTCTCTGAACTACCAAATCTCGACACTCAATGAGACCATAACGAAGATATCACTCGAAAAACAAGCTCTGGAAGCTGAGGTCGATGAGATCAATCTGCGCATCGAAAATAATAAATTGAAGATCCAAGCCACGGAAGAGCAGGTCAATGAACAGAAAGGTCATCTGGCCGAACTCGTGCGTGCTTTGTACCAGAATGATCGGCAGGATAATCTGGTCATGATCCTGGCCACCAATAATGATCTGAGCGACTATCTGTCACAATTACAGCATCTCCAGAGCATCCAAGGCGGCGTTCTCAATGGTATCGATTCACTTGGAACGCTCAAGATGGCTCTTGTTAATGAACAAAGCAGTCTGGATAGCAATAAGACTGACCTCAATAATCTCCAGGACGACCTAGCCTCGAAAACAGATATGCTCGAAAGTCAAAAGGCTGCAAAATCAGACCTGATCGATGAGACCAAAGGTCAGGAAGGTAAATATCAGTCCTTATTACAAGACCTCAAAGACCAGCAAGAACGAACGAACAATGATATCGTGAGTCTCGAGCAGGTCGCACGAGAGAAGCTCAACCGCCAGATACAAGCGGGTACGATCAAAGATCTGGGCGCAGGCCCTATGATCTGGCCTATCGCCTCACGAAGGATCACTGCCTATTTCCATGACCCTGATTATCCTTTTCGCAATGTGTTCGAGCATCCTGCTATCGATATAGCAACGCCGCAAGGAACACCAATCGCAGCTGCGGCATCAGGGTATGTTGCCCGGGCTAAAGATGGGGGCATGGGATACAGCTACATCATGCTCATTCACGACAATGGCATATCAACGGTGTATGGCCATGTCAGTGAGATTGATGTCACTGAGGGCACATTCGTGACCCAAGGACAGATCATAGGAAAGTCAGGCGCGACACCAGGTACGCCCGGAGCTGGACCTTTCACTACTGGACCGCATCTGCATTTCGAAGTCCGACTGAACGGTATCCCGGTCAATCCGTTGAACTATCTCCCACAATAATCTTACGCAACGAAAAACGACCCGATGGTTTCCCATTCGGGCCGTTGTGTCATCTGAAGGCGAAATCGCCTCTAGTCACGGTCATTCGCCGCGAGCCTCATGCGATCTACCACGACCGCCGGTTGACTCCGAGCTTGTCCTCGCCGCAGGCTCCTGATAGAAACAGGAATGTAGGTATGGTCAGCATTGCATCTGACCCAGTCAGAGTAGAGCAGATCCCTCGAGAATCCCTCCTTCAGTGCCTTTGCGGTTATCCCGCAATCGGGCCCAAGTTCTTCAATGGCCCAAGCTTCGATCCAGCGAGCAAGCTGCCAATGGGTCATTGTGTGCCCTCCCTTGAAAAAAGATGAACTTCACTATATTTATATTATACATCAAATTAATTAAAATGTCAATATAGGCTAATTTACAACTAGTTTGCTTTCAAGTACCCTGTATAGCAGTATGTCCCAAGGGAATACCAAGCTCTATCTGCTTCTTATTACAACTATTGGCATTATAGTCTGCGCTTCCATTAGCTTATACAGCAGGGCCATTATCAATGAATTAGATAGCTATCACACCGCCTTAGCTCAAACCAGGGAAGTGGTGCCCCCACCACAACGCCTCGAGAAACCCGAACCTGTACTCGTGAAAGGTCTGTACCTCACCGCCTATTCAGCTGCGTCACCTAAGAAGCGAGCCGAGATCATCGACCTTATCAAAAAAACAGAGCTCAATGCCGTCGTTATAGACATCAAGGACTATAGCGGCTATGTGCTCTATAGAAGTAACATTCCGCTCGTACGGACGCTCAAAACGAATAATCCGATCATCAAAGATATGCGTTCGGTCATCGATGAATTCAGGAATGCTGGCATCTATGTCATCGCGCGGCAGACAGTTTTCCAAGACCCTGTACTCGCGAAAGCAAAACCCGACTGGGCGATAAAAACAGCGGGAGGAGGGCTCTGGAAGGATTATAAGGGTTTATCCTGGGTCGACCCGACGGTTACCGGTATCTGGAAATACAACATGTCAATCGCCAAAGAAGCAATACAGCTTGGCTTTGATGAGATTAATTTTGACTATGTGCGTTTCCCCAGTGATGGCAACATTAAAGCAGCTGTCTATGCTAATCTGCAGAAAGACAAGGCTACGACAATGTATAATTTCTATCACTATGTACATCAGCAGCTGCAGGACGAACCTGCCTATACCTCATTCGACCTGTTTGGACTGACTCTTGAAACCCATGATTTTGATATGAACATCGGACAGAAACTAACTTCTGCCGTCGATACTGTCGACTATATTTGTCCTATGACGTACCCATCGCATTATCCGAAGGGGTATATGCAGTTCGAGAATCCGGCTGATCATCCATATGACGTCGTGCATAATGGCTTGACCAAATCTGAGAGTATCATGGCGGCCGCTACTCATTCGAAACTCCGCCCCTGGGTACAAGCCTTCAACCTTGGAGCTATCTATGACGCTGATAAGATCCGCGCGCAGATCAAAGCCATCGAGGAGTCAAAATATACGGATGGTTGGACGCTCTGGAATGCATCGAACCGCTATACCAGTGCCGGACTTCTCCCAGGCTAGCTAGTATTCTTGATTTTACCCTTGAAAATGTTATACTCTCACAGCTAGCAACTAAACAAACGCAAACCATATGCATCAGCAAAAGAAAATAATGATCATCGTCGGCGTACTTGCAGTCGTCGTCATTGTACTGCTAGT
Source organism: uncultured Gammaproteobacteria bacterium (assembly GCA_964422585.1). Lineage (GTDB taxonomy): Bacteria > Patescibacteriota > Patescibacteriia > UBA1558 > 2-01-FULL-52-15 > CAYRBH01. The sequence continues at coordinate 36,294 of CAYRBH010000001.1, read as the reverse complement.
ATTTCTCATGCAATCGCCAGCAAGCACAAACTCTAATTCAAATGCCGCCCTCACTACTACAGATCAACAGCCTGCTACTAACCAGCCAACGGCTGACACTAATCAACCAAGTGATAACCAACCATCTATGGATACGCTAGGTATTGAAACCATCAAGCAGGGGAGCGGACCTGCTGCAAAAACGGGCGACACAGCTACTGTCCACTACACCGGGACACTGACTGATGGAACAAAGTTTGATTCTAGCCGTGATCGTGGAACTCCCTTTTCATTCACCTTAGGTGAAAACAAAGTTATTCAAGGATGGGAGCAGGGCGTGCTTGGTATGAAAGTAGGCGAGGAGCGTAAGTTGACTATTCCTTCAAGCCTCGGCTATGGTGACACCGGCTATCCGCCTGTTATCCCGCCAAAAGCGACCTTACTCTTCGATATAGAGCTTCTGAGCATTAAATAGCTATCAGCAACAAAACAATCCAGCCCCGCAGTGCGGGGCTGGATTGTTAGTGTGACCACTTCCAATTACAAGGTTTCGTCAACTCCTTGGCCAGCGCTATCATCTGAGCTTGCTGTACTTCTGCATGCTTTGCGATCGGTCGTGAACTGCCTCCAGTCAGCACGCTTCGCATCCCTAAAGGTCTTACGAGCTACACGGATGGCATCACGATACTTTTTCCAAGCAGCTTTCAATGCGGCATTCCTTGCCTTGACATCGGTGAGGGCCCACCCGGCCTTCAACTCATCTTTGCGCGTCTGCAGAGCAGTCTTTGCCGCTGCTGTATAGGTGTCCAGAGCGCTCATAATAGCAGTATCTCGCTTATCAACCGCATTTTGCATACATACCAGATCGACTGTTGTTACGGTTGGCTTATGGGTATTGGTGTTCATCGAAGGATAATCGATAGAAACCTGAGCTTGAGTAGCACTGATCGGCGCAAGGACGAAGCTACTAATAACAGCCACGAAAGAGAGTAAACCAATGATTTTATTCCTCATATAGTTGTTAGATTATATATATTAATGAAGCTTACTGCAGGAATCGACCAATCGCTGCAGAATACATGACGAAGCACCTAACGGAATCCTTACTTTTGAAGAAAAGTATAGCACAAAGGCCAATAAAAGTTATAGTATCTTATTGTTTTGACAGAACTACTTGACTTATTTTTCTCAACAAGGGTAAGTTGAGGTCAAGTCGGATCTGGAAGCTCAACTCCGAGCGGCCTATCCGTCCAGAAGGACGGAGGGAGCGGGAAAGGAGACGATTTGTCCCGCAAACATCCGACTTGAGGCAGGGAGAATGGGCGCAAACAATCGCGCACTTCCTGCCTCATTCCATGTACTGACTAAGCCGTTGTGAGTTCTACTTCTTCAAGGGGTGGAACTTTTGATGTTCTGCCTCGGCATATCTATCAGACGCATGTACATAGCGTGTCGTGGTATCAAGCGATTCGTGACCGAGCAGTACCTGGATAGCCGCAGGGTTCGCACCTGACTCAGCTAAATAGGTAGCGAAGCCGTGGCGTAAGCTATGCGCGCTGGTTGGTACATTAATATTGAGCACCTCGCGATACTCTTTGATTTTTGCTTGCAGATAATTTGAAGAGATCCCTTTAAAGTTACTGCCAGTATTTCTACCACGTAGAGGAATCCAGAGATGGGGTAATCGATCCTTACGTTCTCTCAAATACCTATCGACCTGTTGTAAAGCGCGTTCTGTGAGATATACGAAGCGCTCCTTCTTGCCCTTGCCCTTGATAAAGATCTTACCAGACCTATAATCAATCTGATCGCGCTTCAGGCTTAAGAGCTCTGAAATACGCATCCCTGTGGCAAAGAGCATCTCAAGCATAGCGCGATTACGGATGCCAACTGTTTTATCTTTTTCCAATGTTTCAGGCGCCTCGATAAGCTTGATAAGTTCCTCAAGCTCGGCAACACGCCCATGTTTCTTATCGGTGCGGATCAATTTAATGGCCTCAGGCGCTAGCGGTACTTTCTCATCCATATCGATCATGAACTTGAGATAGTTCCGCAAGGAAGAGAGCATTCGGTTCACAGAAAAACTGGAAAGCTTGCTATGCACTTTGAGTCCTTTGGCGGTACGCCTATTGATAGAGTAGAGGTAGGCCTTATAGTCTTCGATAGTCGACTTTTTCATCGATGCAAATCTGGTCTTCTGATACTGTAAAAAATTCTCGAACGTCGTAAGATCACGTTCATAATTCAATAGAGTCTCCGCAGAATAGTTGTTGCTCTGCAAAAACCGCAAGAAGGTCTCTTTTTTCGGAAGTGGGGAGTCAGGCATAGGCTTGAGTGATTATAGCATGATTTAAACCGAGTGTTTGGGATATTATACTCAGTTAGTATATACCACTATACAATGCCTGTCGAGGGCCTTATAGCCAACTCCACCGTCATAGTTATGCCTTTACAGAGCGCTTCATGCATGATGAAGTACATAGAATCTATTATTATTTCTTGAAGACATCTGCCAAAACAACACTGAGACGTATCTACATACCTTTAAGATCAAGTATGAAATGCCTCTGGTCACAATCTGACTCCTGTATAGCATTCTGTAGGAAAACCGTCCTAGGCGTCTCAATAGCCTCATTAGACAAGACCAACCGATACCAGCCAATGTTGTGCTCATCTCCCACTCTACCATGCTCTATGATAAAGCATGGTAGTATGCGTCATAAAATAAATGGTATAGTACTCCGCTTACTGTATATACGAAGGATAATCCGGAGATGAAGAGTATGATGAGTACCAGATATCATTGTAATCCAGCTTACCCGGACCTGCCGGGTCATAGCCTTTCTTGACTTCATCGCCATCAGTATAGCCATCTCCATCCGAGTCTTTCTTATTGGGATCAGAACCATAGTATGCCTCAACAATATCAGGCAAGCCGTCCTTATCGGTGTCAATCTTTAATGCGGCCTGCGCCTCAGTTGAAAGTACTTTTGCTGAGGCAGTGTTAGTGCCATTCACAAAGGAAACAGCATCATTCACGCCGAAACTTTGATATGAGCCAAGGATCCCTCCTCCACTGGCAGCAGATGCTGTCTTGCTCTTTTTTGGAATAGTCATACTATACCGCAGCGTATAGTCCTTGCCATCAGCATTCTTTGCATACGTATAGGCTGCTGAAGTGAATATGTCCTTTGGCACGGTCTTGAGGAATGGTTGTAGTGCTAACTGTGTCTCATACTCAGAGTTACCGGAATCACTGAAACCAGAAAAGCTTGCGGGGAAATCTATCGATACTCCGCCGGACGAACTTGGTTTCGGAGGAGCTTTCTGCAGCTGACCTCGGGGTGTGGTTAATTGATCCAAGGTATCAGGATATACGCCAGTATACTCATGGTAGCCGGCCAATGAGCTTTGAATGGTCTCGATGTTGGTGCGCTGCTTGTTAAACTGATACTCCTCATGTGTCTGGCCCGTCAGCGCAAGCTGGGCATCTTCAAAGCTGATGGCATTTTTCGGCTCTTCGACTACGATCGGCGTATTGATATTGCTCAACGTAAGACCTAGATTCAGGCTAAATTGCTTATCCTTAAGCTTCGTAACCTTATCGCTTGGCACAACGCGGAATCGATACTCAATCTTGATTGGGAAACCGGACTTCTTATCGACGACGATGTGCATCGTCGTGTTATTCTTGATATAGGCCAAATACTTCTGGAAGGAATCACTCTTCATGTACTTCAATGATGTCTCGTCAAGCTTAATCATTGCGTCATCACCATAGGTGTCCTTCATCACCTTAGACAGGTGTTCATACCACGGAACAACTTTGGTCTCATCATAGGTCACCGCATAGACATACTCGGGATCCTTCCCTATCATCTCATCAGGGAGACTAAAATCTACCGACAAAACCTTGTCTTCATCCATGGTCTTAAAAATAGTCTGGATCTGCTCCAGCGCCCTGCTGTTCTTCTTTTGCTTATCACCTACAAAGGTAGCAACATAGGGCAGATCACCATAGTTGATCAGGTCATCAGGCGTGACTTTGACCCATGTATTCTTAATGGCCGAAAGGTCAAGGAATAGTGATGGAAATTTGGTAATCTCCCCATAGTAGACATCAGCTTTTTTGCGAACCTCTACATCTGCCGCGACATTAAAATCGCCGAATGTAGCGGCGCCACCGAGATGGAAATTTGCATCAGCGGCTTTGTCCTGATTCTTCTGTGAGGTGCCTCCCACAGTCAGGTTGAGAGTAAAATCTGAAGGAGCATACTCCAGATAGCTATCTCCTCCATCCTCTAGAGCAGTTACCCAATAAGGCTTCTGAGGCTCACCGTAAAAGTAAAAATAGGTACCGCTGCCTTTCGAGAATGCGACAGTCTTGCCATCCACTTTCGTAGCATCCTTCACGGTGCTATAATTGACTGCCTTAACAGCATCATCGGTCTCGAAAGTAACGGTGAGTATATAGTTATCCGCTTCTGGCTTTGGGGTATAGGTAAAATCGGTCGTATGCGCAGGGGTCAGAGATGCTAGTGAGGACAATTGCGCCGGATAGACCAGGGAAAGCTTATGATACTCAGCGAGTGCAGCCTGTATCTCTTGTAAGTCGCGGACTCTATTTTGATCGTTCTGGTACATTTTTGTTTCTGCCTCGAACTCAGGAAAGGTCACTGGTTCAAAAGCGGTTGCTCCCGCCTCTCGTGCCTCAGCCTGTATGCCGACTTGTGCCTCATAGGTAGCCGAATTGATCATCTGTATCTTCGAAAAAAGATTTGCGAATGCGAGTTGCTTACTCAAGGGACCTGCTCCCTGGAAAGGCCATAGTTGAAAATAAAAAGCGGCTCCAGCATAGGAGCCGACGAAGATGACGAACAGTATGACCACGAGCACGACCCATGAGGCTTTCTTAGGTGTATAGGGACTCAGCGGCTGCGGGACCACGGGCATGGTTGTCACCGGCATAGTCTGCTGCGGCTGCTGTTGAGGGGCTATCGGCTGCTGTTCATCCATGATAAAAAATTAGTACTAAGTGGACTAAGTATAGCATACTAGGCCTTTCACGCATCTAACACTTGTACACATAGACTAAAGCCTGCCAATCGAATGATACTCGAATCCTAGCGCTCGCAGTTCAGCAGGCTGCCAGATATTCCTGCCATCTATGATCACTTTTCGGCTCATAAGCCCTGCAAGGACACGAAAATCGACGCTTCTGAACTCATCCCACTCAGTCACTAAGATCAGCGCGGCAGCGCCTTTCACGGCATCAAGCGCATGAGGCGCATACTCAATGTCAGGATAATATTTCTTACTAACCTCCATCGCGACCGGATCAAAAGCTGAAACAAGGGCACCAGCACCCAGCAGCTCCTTGATAAGGACCAGGGAAGGCGCCTCACGCATATCATCGGTTTTCGGCTTGAACGCCAAGCCCCAAAGGGCTATCTTCGTACCCTTCAAATCAGGGATAGCCTTCTGCAACTTCTCAAAAGGCACATGCTTCTGCAGGCGATTCACCTCTTGCACAGCCTGTATAATCTTGAACTCATACTGTTTATCCCGACCGGTCAGTATCAAAGCATCCACATCTTTCGGAAAGCAGCTACCACCAAAGCCGATGCCAGCATGCAAAAAACGTCTGCCGATGCGATCATCAAGCCCCACTCCCCGCTCTACCGCGATGATATCAGCGCCGACACGTTCACAGAGCTGGGCGATCTCGTTCATGAAAGATATTTTGGTCGCAAGCAAAGCATTCGATGCATACTTGATGATCTCGGCACTTGCAATATTCGTCGTGAAGAACGCGGAACCTTTATCTATGATTGGCAGGTAGAGCTTCCTCATTAGTTCGAATGCCCGTTCTGACTCAGCGCCTACCACGATGCGGTCAGGCTTCAAACAATCAGCAACCGCTACTCCTTCTCGCAAAAACTCAGGGTTTGATACCTGATCATAGTTGAAGCTCACGGCACGTTTCTTGAACTCAGCAGTAATGATCTCTTTGCACAGAGCACCTGTTCCGACTGGCACTGTGGATTTATTCACGAAGAGCTTATAGCCATTCGCATACTGACCGAATGAGGCAGCAACTTGTTTCACCGCGGTAAGATCAGCCCGGAAGTCTTTGTCAGGAGGCGTTCCTACTGCCGAGAATACCACCTCGGCCCAAGCAATGCTCTTCCCAATATCGGTCGTGAACTGGAGGCGTTCACTTGTAGCATTACGCTGCACTAGATCATCAAGACCCGGTTCATAGATCGGCAGAATACCGCGCTGCAAGTTCTCTATCTTCTGAGCATCAACGTCCACACACCGTATCTCATGCCCCGTCTCCGCGAGACATGCGCCTACGGTCAGGCCTACATAGCCAGTGCCAATGACGGTGACTTTCATATTAGAAGCCGTACTTAATGAATTGCACCGCCCTGTCCAGCTGCGGATCACCATTATCCGAAGGATCGACGACTATATCAGGCAGAATTCCTGTTTTATTGATGCTACTGCCGTCCGGAGTAAGCCACTCGAAGGTCGTTAGCTTCAGACCAGAGCCATCCTCAAAGTCATAGAGATTCTGACCAATACCCTTACCGAAAGTCTTGGTGCCAATAACAGTTGCTGCATGGTAGTACTTGAGAGCGGCCGTGAAGATCTCGGCTGCAGAGGCTGTCTCACCATTGGTGAGCACGACCGTAGGAACATTCGGCAGGTCGCGACCGGCGCTTGCGACATAGTTAATCTCCTGGCCTGGTCGCCGCTCAGTATAGATGCGCTGCCCATCGCTCAGCCAATAATCCGCAAGCTTCGATGCCGAGTCGGTGATTCCGCCAATATTATCGCGCATATCAATCACAATACCCTGAATGGATGGCGTGATCATGCTGTCCACCAATTTCTGAAATTCCGGTATCAGCTCCTCCGTGAATAGACTGAATTTGAAGTAAGCGATGGTCCCATTATTAAGCAATTCGCCATCAACATCAGGCACGACGATCTTCGCGCGCTCAATGACGAAATCGCTTGTCACCCCCGTACTCGGACGATAGATCGTCAAAGTCACTTTCGTGCCGGCAGGACCCTTAATGCTGGCGACCGCTGCATCGACCGAGATCCCTGCTGCCGATACGCCATTGATGCTCACAATCTGATCTTTGGGCTTCAAGCCTACTGCCTCTGCTGGAGCTCCTTTCACAAGCCATGAGATATACACGGTGCCATTCAATGTATCAAGCGCGGCGCCGATCCCCTCAATGGACGAATCTCCGGTAAAGTAGTCATGCTGCTGCTGATTCTTATCTGGCGGGTAGAACTCGGTATAGGGATCACCCGTAGCCTGCGCCATGCCCTTCAGGGATCCATAGTAAAGATCTTGCGCGGTGAAAGTGTTTTTATACAAATGATCCGTCTGCAGCAGCGAGAATACTTGGCCATAGACATTGGTATCGATCGTAGAAGTAGCATTGGGGAGTATGCTGTCACTCGGTGTTTCATTATAGCCGAAGTCGCTGGTCAAAGGGATCTTAGCGAGGCGATCTGGGCTAATATCCAAAGCCAAGTCCTGCACCAAAGCGAATCCATCCTTGCCATTCGGCAGATAGTACATCTTCAGATCCAACGGATCGAGGTACCATGCCTTATCATCGGCGTCGGTTTGCAACATAATGACGCCTCTGAATTTCTGGACCATGTCATACGAGACCTGACGTTTGATAGCATCAGGCGCTGGCAATGCCCGCAATGTTTTTGCCTTCACCCGTTGGCCTTCATGCTCCAACAGACGAGAAAAATCAGTGGGCGTATTGAACGCGTAGCGCTCTCCTGAGACTGGATCGACATACCAATAGTACTGCGTGCCACTTTGCTCCTCTACCAGGAATGAGCCACGATACTGATCAAGGCCCTGATCGGTCGTGGTCGCATCGGTCGCCGCAAACGCTTGCGACCCATGAGCGAACCAGAGGCACAGCAACATACTGCTGCTAAATACTACTGCCCGAAATTTAAATCTAAACATATACTATACCTGTTAATGATGAAGCAACGATTAATTTTTGAAATAGACATTATCATCGTAGCGCAAGTCGATATACTGCTTAGGCGCTTGGAAATTCCTATCCTGCAAGTACACCGATAGTCTGGCCAATTGCGCATGAATATCCTTCTTAGGATCAAGGAATACCTGGAATCCTTTATCAGTTGACACAATTACCTGGGTAGCATCATCAGTCAGATGAAATGCGGTGAGCGTTGCGCCGACGACAGTCTGCTGCCAATCCTCTGCTATGGTCGTTGCGGTCTCTAGATAGCTCAGCGGGATGCTGCGATCGCGTACTGAACGTTCATCGGCTACCAGTATTTGGTTGGGCTGCGGCTTGGGTACATCAGCGATAGCCTTGCCATCGGTCCCGACCGTAAAGTAGCCCTCTGGCGTCTGCACCACGAACGCGGAAATGCGCTCGCGCACTTTGATAATCAAGGTATTCGGAAACTTCTTGGTCATCTGTTGCACTTCGAGATAAAAAGCGTCCTGCAAACGTTTCTGCATCTTCGCTCTCGCGAACAGAAAATAATTATCATTCCTGAAAATGAGGAATCTCCGACGATGCAGTTCATTATCAATGAATGTACGCACCTGCTCAATCGGGACATACTTCAATCCCTCGATTTGTATATCAGAAATCCTAAAAAAAGGGACCTGGAAGATGCTCTGAACAATCAGTAGCGCGGCGATACTTATAATAGCTACCTTTGCGAAACGAGATGAACGGCCACTGTCTTTGCGAGCATATTGGTCTTGATACAACCCTGCTCGTCCAGTTATCTGTGGCTGCCTACCACCCTGTCCAGCAGTGAAACGCGCGCGCGGCGTTTGGTAGAGCTTACGATTGATTCGGGGAATGCGGTGCTCCATAGCAACGAATATCGAGTTACCGCTTGGCTATAATAGTCATCCCACCCATAAGCGGCTGTAACACTTTGGGAATGGTGACGCTGCCATCAGCATTCTGATAATTCTCCAGGAGTGCTATGAGGATACGAGGGCTTGCGATAACGGTATTATTCATGGTATGCGGATACTGGGTGTGGCCAGCCGCATCTTTGTAGCGCATATTTACACGACGAGCCTGCCAGTCAGTGAGATGTGAACAGCTATGCGTTTCACCATACGCATTGCGTGACGGCATCCACGTCTCAATATCATACATTTTGTATTTACCAGCGCCCATATCGCCGGTACAAATGCTCAGGACACGATACGGCAAGGCCAACTCTTGTAAAAGCTCCTCAGCGATGCCAAGCATTTCATTGAACAGTTTCATTGAGACCTCCAGATCATTCTGACAAATGACCACCTGTTCTACTTTCCAGAATTCATGGACGCGATACAGCCCTTTCGTATCTTTACCATAGCTGCCGATCTCACGACGATAGCAGGGAGATACCGCACAATACTTGAGAGGAAACTCGCCCATATCAACCAACTCTTCAGCGCGATAGGCAAGGGACGCGGCTTCACTGGTTCCAACTAGGAATCGATCGTCCACGGTATAGATTTCTTCTCGGCCAGCTGGGAAATGCCCAGAACCTATAAGCGTGAACTCCTTGACCATAGTGGGCGTCAGGAGTATCTGAAAGCCTTTCTGCTGCATTTTATTCAGACAATGGGTGAAAAGCGCCCACTGCAGCATGACCAGCTCATTCTTCAAGAAATAACCCCTGAAGCCTGCCACTTTCACTCCGCGTTCCGTATCGATCAGATCCAAGTCTTCGCCAAGCTGCATATGGTCCCGCATCGGGAAATCGAAGCTGCGTGGCTTACCCCAGGTCCGTACTTCTGTATTGCCAGAGTCATCGGCGCCGATCGGCGTATCTTCCGATGGGATATTCGGCACCAAGAGCATCAATGCACGATACCGCTCTTCTGCTGCTTTCAAGCGAGGCTCTGTCTCGGTGATTTTTTCCTTGAGGGATTTGCCCTCAGCTATCAATCGAGCATCCGGCTTGCCGCCAGCTTGTTGTATCACGGCGGTATTCTCATTACGCTGCTTCTGAAGCATCTCAACTTCTTGGAGCGCCTTCTTGCGTTCGATGTCAGCCTTCAGCAGCTCGTCGAGGTCAAGTTTCACACGTTTATCTACTATAGCTTTGCGAACCTTTTTCTCATTTTTTATAATATAGCCGATATCGAGCATAGTATTTGTTTACTTAGTTAGAAGCGCCGCTCTGATCAGATCCCTCAGGATCATTCGAGGGCTGTGAAGCATCATCAACAATGTGAGTAACCTCTGCGAGCCTGCGAAGCACGAAATCCCTATCCAGCGCTGATAAAAACCAGCCTGCCTGCGGGCCAGAATCTTTACCTAAGAAACTGATATACAATGCGGAGAAGAGATCTGCCGGAGGAATATTCAATGTTTTTTTAATATCATGTATTTGCGTATGCAGCCGCTCTCCTATAAGATTTTCGTTCTCGAGGATATAGGCATAGATCTGCCGCAAGGCCTCTTTCTGCAATGTACTAAACTTCATACTGTCATCAGGGACACTCTCTTGCACATCGAACTTATACTTCTCAGGACTATACTTCGCGAGCCACTGTTTCGCGTAGGTAGCGCGCTCTTGATACTCAGTCGTATCAGCTTCATTCAATGCGGAGCCTTTCATCAAAGCGACTTTATCAGCAAGATCGATGTGCGGCATCTGCACCAAATATGCTATCTGCGAGAAACGTGGCAAAAATCCCTGCACAAGGTTAGTCCGCTTCGATGCCGGATGAAATAACGGGAAGACCTGGGACCACTCGCTCTCGGCCTTAGTGAAATACTCGCCCGCTATCTTATCATAGTGATCATAGAGTATCGGGATCGTATCGCCATAGGGTTCGAAATCAATCTCATGCTTCGGCTCTTTCATCATGAGAAAGCGAAGCATCTGCGTTGGCAAGAGATCGGCAATTTCTTTTGCTGAAGAACCCTTGCCTTTCGAGGACGACATCTTTGCTCCGCCAAGGGTAAAAAAGTTATAGGGAATATCGATAGGCTCTGGAAAGTTAAAGACCTCTTTCAATATCCGTCGCGCGATATCCCGCGAACCGCCTTTGGTATAGTGATCCTTGCCGGCGCCTTCCATATGCACGCCCAGCACCATGAATTTTGCGGCCCATTCTACTTTCCAAGGCAGCTTCGCTCTGCCGTCAAAGGGATCTATAGTACCCTGATGACCGCAGCCAGCTGCCCATTTCACCATATCAGGGAGGCATTGATAGGTCACGAGCTTACTATCCCAGGCAGTAACCTTGGTTGTTCCTACTTTACGGCATTTTTCACAAACTACCTGCAACGGAAACCAATCAGGCCCTTTGTCTGAACCAGAGACTTCTTTATAGATAGCGCGGATCTTGTCAGCATTATCAAGTGCTAACCGAATAGCATTATTATATGTACCGCCAAGGTAGAGCGTGCTTGAACGATAGTACTCTGGCTGGAATCCAGTATGCTCAATGGCAGATATGAAATCTTGAACCCAATACTCTGCGTAATTTTGAGCTGAAGCTTCCGGCGATGGCACTTCATACAACAGCCTGCCAATATAGGGCGCATAGAGCTCTTGATCAAGATATGTCGGGGCAGCATCCAAAACATCAAAGTCATTCATTTCAAAAAGATACTTGTTCGTGATGCCTGCTTGCGTTAAGACTTCTGACAGTACCCCATGAATAACTACGCCCCGCAGAGAACCAACATGCGTTCTGCCGGACATTGTTTTCTCATCACGAATAATCAGAGGCTTGCCCTGAGCAATCTCTGCTGCAAATCGCGCTTTCGCTGTATCTCGTAGTTTATATCCCCAAAACATAAAAAGACTAAGGTTTTTCCCTCGTCATTCAATAGTACCTAAATTATTTCGAAAAATCAATGAAAAACAGACTTCCGGCACCCCTGCCCTGCTCAGAGGGAATCACCTCTTCTTGTTCATTATCTTAAACCAATACAGTATATTTTTATCCCGCTCCTTGCATTCCTTGAAGGCAGCATAGGCACCGGCATAATCAGCCTTGCAGAGCATGAATACTGATGCTTTCTCAGTATCGACGCCTCGTAGCTCCTCATAGATCTGGGCAGCCAAATCTTGCCAAGGCAACACCGGTTTTGTTTTCTTTGAGGCGCTGATACCTCGATTTTTCAATATATCTTCGATGCTTTCCATATACTACTTCTTCTCAGCCTGAGTATCCCAAAAAATACCCTTGTCATCAAGCCACTGCACGACACATCTATGCAAGCCCTTCGGCTGCATTTCAGTCTGAGCAAAGTCGCCAAGAGGTATCCAGGTAAAAGAGATATGACTCTCCCGAGATCTGACAGTGGTCGTTCCCAACGAAGCAGTAAAAACAAAATTATACTCATGGTGCTTCTCCCCATCCTGCCTGAAAAAATTCTCGAAAGCCCCTATGAAGTGCCCAACCGTTAAATCAAGACCAGTCTCCTCGTGCAGCTCCCTGATCAACGATTCTTGAACTGTTTCGCCGTGTTCAATATGCCCGCCGGGGAAAAAATAATATGCTCCCTTGCCTCTGGCCTGACAAACAAGGACCGCATCGTTCTGAATGATGAGAGCGCGTGAAACTAGTTCTATGCCATGTGCTTCCATATGTTATTCGATATGCGGGTTCTTCTTGCCCCAGTACTTCATAAAATACTTTACATAACTTATATTATGCGCCCGGGTGCTTTTATTGAACAACAGCGAAAGGATGCTGCCCTCTGATGATCCGCCACGTAAACGTATCGCTTTCGCCTGCGGCACATACCACACTTCATATCCCTGCTCCCAGAAACGGCGGCACCAATCAGTGTCCTCAAGATACAAAAAGAATGATTCATCAAGAAAACCAACCTGCTCGAGTGCAGCCATGCGAATCATCAGGCAAGAGCCAAAGAGCCAATCAACACGGCGTGCTGCGGCATGGTCCCAATCCCGGAGTAAGTACCAATCGAGCCAGCGCGCACCCTGTTTCGTGGAACCAAGGAATGTCCTTCTGAAAAAGGGAAGTAGTGGATTCGGGAAGCGCCCACAAGAAAATTGCAAACTGCCATCAGGGTTATTGATCATAGGACCAGCGATACCGGCCTTTGGATGCGCTTCCATGAAACCATACAGTTCTTCGATGAGCCGAGCGGTCAGAACCGTATCAGGATTCACAATAACGCTATACCTACCTGTCGCCGCGTGCAGACCGGCATTATTGCCTGCAGCATAGCCCCTATTGTCAGGTCGTTGTATGAATCGAACTAATGGAAACTGTTCTGCGAGCATACTACCAATAGCGTCTGCCGAGTCATTATCAATGACAATAATCTCGGTCGAAATAGCGCATGCTTGTGAAAAAAAATGCCGCAGCTGCTCTGCGATGAGAAGCTTGCTCTTATAATTCAAGATGATGATTGAAACATCCATAGTTTAGTGGAACAGCGATGCCAATTCTCGCGTGGCTATACGGGTATTCTGTTGCACTAAAGCTCGTTTCTTCTGAAACTTAGGAAGCAGCCTGATGAACTCCATACACCCACGAAGGCTTGATCCATCAAGGAAGAGTAGGTAGACGAATTTTCCTCCCTCGAACCATAGTATAGAGAATATCCGAGGCAGGGTCATGTTCCACTTCTGATTTTTATAGACCATCAATGCGTGGTTGCGGTAGGAAAAACGATTCAAGGCCGAACGCTTCTTACGGTCGGCGCGCGTCGCGGCCGCAAGTTGCCCAAGGTAGGAGAATGCGCTGGTCGACTGCTTTGAGCTCGAAACCTCTTTCACGCCGCGCTGATGATAGGCCACGGCAGCAGCTACTATATACTGCTCGAAACCAGCCAGATTCAAACGCCACGCTATATCTACATCTTCTTTGTAGAGAAAAAAATCTTCATCAAAATATTCAAAGCCGGCCGATCCGAAGCGAGGCAGTTTCACGTCTTCAATAGCGGAGCGACGATACATGACGCAAGCGCCACTCAAACCAAATACCCGTTGCGTCATGATCGCCTGATCAGGTTGGCTTTGTAAATAGTCTGATGAACGATATGGCCCTGACATAAGGATCCCGCAACTATCAATGAGTCCGTTCGGAGCATAGGCGTCATGGTCCCAGGAAAGTAGTTTCGGCCCGACCGCTCCGATACTCAAATTGCTATCAGCATAGGAGATCAGCCGCTCGAGGCACTGTGGTTCAAAAATAAAATCAGGATTCACCACGAGCACATAGTCTGATTTTGACCAAGCGATCGCCAAGTTATGCGCTTTCGAAAAGCCAAGGTTCTCTTTCTGCTTGATGACCTTCGCATGCGGCATACACTCAGTGACGACGGATGCCGAATGGTCATACGATGCATTATCGATAACAATCAACTCCCAATCATGGAAGGTCTGTTCCCGTAAACTATCACAAAAATCGCGAACATACTTTTCGCTGTTATAGGTCACGAGACTGATAGTAAGTTTAGGCATGGCGCTGCGGTTCTACACTATGCTGAAGCACCAGCATCGTCAAGAGCACATACCCGATCCCTAAGGGGTGATTCAAGTATGGGCTGACGACATGTACGAACAAAATGAAGGTGAGGCCGGCAAGGAGCGACGCGGCCCATAGAGCGTCCGGGCTGTCTGTTCTATATATCTTCATGCCCCGATAGTACTGCCGGGCGATAACGAATGCCCAAAGTAACATCCCGAGCAGGCCCCATTTGAGCCATTGATCCAGATATCCCCACTCAAATGCATCAGTGGTAACGATCCCCGTGGGATTACTAGGGTTCTTGATCCGCGGGTCATTCGAATGATAGGTAACGGTTGCTCCGAAACCTTGCCCAATGAACGGCGACTGGCGTATAGCTTGCATCAGCGGGCCCAAGAGCTGGGCGCGAGAAGTGCCGGCAGCATCATTGGCAGATAAACGATCACTTAAAGCTCCTTGTATATCTTTGCCGCCATAAGGAATGAATATAAACAAGACTATCAGGAATAGCGAAATGAGAATACTCATGAACAAACGCAGTGACAACTGTATCGCTTGCATGAATGAAAGACTTTTGCGTACTACCGCAAGCACCATGACCAAACTTAAGGCGACGAATAATCCTATCCAAAAGCTCCGAGACATGCTTGAGATAAGACCAGCAAACAGCAAAGCCACATATGTCATCCGAAGCCAACTCATCTTGCGTTCATGGACTATTTCAACACAGGCATGCATGATAGCGATCCCTATGAACAGCTGGGATTGGATGAAGATACGCCAAATGGCGCTCCCAGTAGCTGTTATCTCCCCTACTCTCGTATCGCGTATCCAGATATACAAATACTCTACATTCAGGGCTTGATATTGATTAGTGAAGATATTCATGAGCAATAAGGTCTTGATCGACAAGGCCAAGGCTGCGCCCATGAACAAGGCCCGCAATGACGGGATCGCCTTGCGGTCATAGACCAAATGCCATAACGGGATATACAAGAGATAGAGATAGGCATTACCGTCGAAAAAGATAGTCCCGAGCGGATGGTGCAGCGCGATTCCACGCAGTACCGCCCATGCCGCAGGAGCAGCCAGCAGCACATACTGCAAGGCGTCTCGTTGGAAAGGATGCAAAGGAACAAAACGCCCCTGGTAACGTTTCCATGCCCAGAAACCGACACAACAGATGAATAGCAAAATACGCAGCGAAAGATGGAAGCTCCCCATCTGCCACTGCAGCTCTGAACCGAATGAACCCCAGGTGAGTTCAGCTAGTGGCAGGACCAGCAAATTCCGCTCATCACGTGCTATGCAGTACAGAATGAAAAATATCACGAAGGGCAGCAGACACCAGTTGAATACCGGAAATGTATACGCTGCCAGGGACAAGACGTCGAATACAAAGAAACCAAAGACGATCAGCACTACCCATTTCCGTGAGAGTGATCCATTACTTAACATACTTTCGTATTTGTTGATACACGGCCACCATCACGAGGTTCAAGGGTATCGTGAATAGTATCGAGAAAAAACCAATAGCCCCATAGTGCTTGGCATAATAATGCAGGGCGCTTTTGTTGTAGAGGCGCTGCTTAGCCAAGGGCAGGGCTTGGGCAAAACTTCTACCACCATAATGCACGACTACCGCGGCAGGGAGATACCAGAGTTGCTCGTCCGCGGAGCGTAAACGTTTGCACAAGTCAACCTCCTCGAACCACAGGAAAAACCCCTCATCGAAATGACCGATCCGATCAAGCGCTGATCTCCGGATGAATAGTGCCGCGCCCATAGGCTGCTCCACCTCTTGTTCGCGCTCCGGATCGAAATCTGCCGCATAGTAGCGCCGCAGCGTCCGCTGCTGAGCGAAGAGGTATTGCAACTTCAATAAAATAAGCAGCTGTGAAGCAAGGGTCGGATCACGTCGTATCGATCCTTGTTGAAAGGTGCCGTCAGGGTTGATAATCTTCGGCGCGACCAAAGCGCGATCAGGGTGTGTATCCATATACCGAATAAGCGTTTCCAATGCACCAGCCTTAAGCTCAGTATCTGGATTTAGTATGAACACATACTTGCCCTGCGCTTTCGATAAGGCAGCATTATTCGCTCGGGCAAATCCCCTATTCGACTTCAAGGGTAGTATCGTCACCCAGGGGAATTCTTCACGGATCATCTCCAGGCTCCCATCGGTCGACGCGTTATCGACGACTAGCACTTCAACACTGAAGCCCGCAGGATGTCGTGGCAGGGAAGCAAGACACTTGCGCAGATACTCTCGCACATTCCAACTAACGATGATGATGGAGCAGTCGACCATAGAGTATCTCAGTGCTAGACGCTCATTTTCTTATCGATAATATCGAGCATCTGCCGAGCGCTCGTGACCCAAGAATAGTCCTCGACTGCTTTGGCCCGAGCGCGATGCAACTCCTCAGTATCCTCCTGCAGCGCCACGAACAACTTCCGATTCGCATCTTCCTGAGTATCAGCGATATAGACATACTCCTTCAAAGCGTCCACACCTGAGCTCGCGGTCGCGAGCACTGGTTTGCCACAGGCAAGATACTCATACAGCTTCATAGGGTTAGTCGAGGTGACGAATGCTGATGCCTTATGCGGAATGAGACCAACATCGAATTGCTGTATATACATTGGGGCTTCTGCATATGACTTATAGCCGAGCAAATGTATATTCGGCAGAGCTTGCAATGCTTGCATATCTGTGTCATGCCAGACCGGACCAACGATGGCGAATGACTTGGTCGGATTCTTCGAGGCCAAAAACGTAATAAGGTCAATATCGACTCGATCCTGTACCACCCCGATATAACCAATAATGGGTTTAGGCAGATCGGCAATATCGCGATTTAGTAACACCTGTGGCGTCTGATAATGGGCAAGGTCGACGCCATTAGGTATCCAAAATACATTCGGCTGATTATCAAAAAGCTTCTGGAGATCGTCCGCGACCGTGAATATCACATCGGCAGTATTCTTGATGAGTGTATAGTTCTGCTTCAAACGTTCTTTGAAATGAGCGTAGGAAGCGTGTTCGGTCCAATTATCGACGGCGTCAAACACCGTGAGCTTCGGAGTGAGCGGCCTCAGGTACTCCATGACCGGCGGGAAATACGACCAGACGATATACTCCTGGAAGTCTAATTTCGCAGCAACAGCCTTCACGCGCTCGACGAAATGCTTCGGCCGAATGCAAAATTCGCTATTTGAATACACATAGAGCCGGTCAGTCAGTTTCGTTAACTTATCATATACTGACCAAGATAGTACCGTACCGCCCTGTAAGGGTGGCAGCACATTTTCCTTATGATTTCTGAGCGCCCGTTTAATGGTCAGCGGCGGATAATCAATAGCTAAGATCTTACCCACCTGTTCGGATTGTAAAAGGTTCTTTAGAATATGGTAATTCCTATTGCTCACGCCGCGCTGCCACTCGGCATAGCCCGACATATTGAACATGATAATATCTATTTTTTTCATATCTTATGACAGTATTCCTTCCAAGAGCTTTGCCTGATCCTTCCAGGTCGGGATAGCCTTCAAATGCTCATGCGTATTCTTACCCAGGAACAAGGCCAATTCCCTGTCTTGGAGCAAATGAATCAGAGCCTCAGTAATATCCTCAAGGTTATCGCCATCAGCGAATACACCGCCGTCATCGCCGCCGACAGCCTCAGCTTCTGCAGCGGAACGGCCAGCAAGGATCGGCAGACTGAAATGAGCCGCCTCAAGATACACAATACCGAACCCTTCCCTATCAGCTCCAATGGTCCGCGTTGGCATAGCAAAAAGAGAAGCCCAGCTATAGTATGCCCCTAGTTTACCATCAGGGACATCGGTTATGATATCAACTGCTCGCTCGACATGCGCTTCAGCGATACATTCTTCCAGATATCCTTTATCCGGGCCATTGCCTACGATACAGTACTGCGCATCAGGAACCTTCCGGAGTACCTCAGGCATTGCCTTAATGACCATATCCTGGCCCTTGCGCTTGACCAGGCGCCCGACGGTCAAAATGATTTTTTTCTTGCCATAGCGTTTCACCAGAGCCGTTGTCACCGTAGGGTCGACTGCCAGCTTCTCGGTATCAAGATAGGGCGTAATGACGGTCACCGGCGTTGCCAGCTTCAACGGATCAAGGGTCTTCTTCGTAGTAACGCTATTGACGATGACATGCTGTGCTCCTTTCAGGATGCTGATGGTCATCGCCTTCTTATTCGCCAGCCCCAGATTAATATCAAGTCCGTGCAGAGAAACGATATATGGTATCTTCAGCGACTTGCCAACGGCTTGAGCTATAGTGCCTAGCGGCAAGATATTTGGCGTCATGATACACTCTATCCCCTGCTCGCGAACTATCTTCTTGACGATCGAGACGCCTTTGAGCCAACTCGGGCGCATAAATGAGGAGAGCAGCTTCTGCGTCATGATCGGTACCCGCCGATCGGTGAGCTTCTGATCGCTCAGAACCAGGTAACGGGCGGAAGGTAGATACTCGAATAGATTATAGCAATACCGAGCGACACCGCCGTGATAAGGGTAATACTCATGTGTCAATAACAATGTCTTTTTCATCGTCGTACCATACTACGCAATTGAGAAAACACTGAGCGGTCTATGAGCTTCGTGAACCACAGTATGGCTAGATAGCCGATAGCTGCCGGAGCAACGGACATATACCACGGCATCACTGCTGACATGCCGCGCGCGATCAAAAAACACAATAGTCCAGCGCAAGCAATGTTCAGTGTCTGCAAGAGTAGCGCTTTGATATCAAATCTGATGATGGTATGTGCTACATAGATGCCCAGGATGAATACCATGACTGTGCTCAGGGTGGAAGCCAATGCAGCGCCGGTAATACCTAGGATCGGGATAAGGGATAGGTTGAAAAAAATAGTCACCACAACGCCTATCGCAAGGTGCGTAGTTTGCCGATTCTGGCGCCCAACCGCATTCAACAAAGAGCCTATAGGAAAATTAATGAAGAGGAGCGGCAGGGAGAGCATCAGAATGATGAGCGGAGCAACCGACTCAAGATAGGCCGGCGTATACACGAACGGTATGATCTTATCTGCCAAGGCCGCGATCCCTGCGACAATAGGCACTGAGAACATAAGCAGATACTTATACGCTCCCGTGAATGCTCCGGCAAGCCGAACCCGGTCATGCTGCCAGAAATAAGCGAAGGCAGGATACAAGGCTGCCACGAATGCCATTGGTATGAACTGAAAAGCAAAGGTTACTTTATAGGCGACGCTATACAGACCAACCGCGTGATCCGTCAGGAACAGCTTGACCAAGACCGTATCAGTGTAGGCATTTGCTTTGATACAAATCGCCGCAATGGCAAAAGGTGCTGCGAGTATCGCTAATCGCTGGAACATCTTGGCTTCATACTGCACGACGGTAGGTACTTTCAATTTGCCATAGAGCATCAGGGCACCAAAACCCAGATTGACTGTGCTGCCCACGAGTAGCGCGCAGATGACGATGCGTACATCGGCATGGAAAAATAAAGCAACCGTACCAGTACTTATGACAATCGCCTGGAACAATACGGCTGATACACTTTCATAGAGTAAATTCTGATGCGCGCGTATCGTCGCGAATATAGAGAGCGCGATGCTATCAAGGAAAGCTATGACCATAGCTATAACGAGCAATCCTTGCTGCACGGGATCATGGAACAGCGTACTTACGGCAATACCGGCGCTCGCCATAATAATAGCGATACAGACTTTGATGCTCAAGGTATGAAAAAGGAATGAGGCCGCTCGAGACGTATCTTTGGCCACCTCTCTCGTTAATGCCGGCGTCAGACCAATATCGACGATCCCCATGACAATACCCGCGAATGATAATGCAAAAAAGTACTTACCCGTAAGATCAACACCGAGACTCCGAGCAAGTATGGTGAAATAAACAAAAGAAAGCGCTTTTTGTAAGGTCAGCGCTGCCGCATAGAACGTTGCATTTTTCGCTATGGTTGTACCCGTAACGGCATTCGGCATAGTGCTAAGTATACCAAGTTATAGGGCCTTTAGACAATAAACAAAGGACCCTATGACGGGTCCTTGAAACTAGTCAAAAGTAAAATTAACGCTTACTCCACTGCGGCGCTCTGCGCGCTTTCTTTAATCCAGGCTTCTTACGCTCTTTGACCCGAGGATCACGGGTCAACATGCCATTTTTCTTCAAGGTAGCGCGGTACTCTTCATTCATGATGATCAGAGCGCGAGCAATACCCAAGCGGATAGCCTCTGCCTGCGAGTTAATGCCGCCACCCAAAACCTTGATGGTCACCGGATACTGCTCATTACCGGTCAGCTTCAAAGGGCTCATGACCACTTCCTGCCACTGCGGATAATTGAAATACTCAGTATACTTGCGGTCATTCACGGTCATAGCAAGACCACTGCCTGCCTTTGTATGCAGGCGTACGCGAGCGATAGCCGATTTACGGCGTCCAACGGTTGCGATATAGTCTTTCTTCTTGGTTACCATACAATTAGTTCGCCTTCTTTACTTTGGTAAAAGTTAAACGTTTGATCATGACAGGACGAAGCTTATTCTTCGGGAGCATAGCATAGACCATCTTACGAAGGAGCTCTTCTGGATGCTGTATCATCCGCTCGCCCAGACTCTTCGTCATAATACCGCCCGGATAGCCAGTGAAACGATGATACTTCTTAGTAGTCAATTTCTTACCAGTAAACTTCATCTGCGCCACATTTTCGACAGCAACAAAATCACCAGCATCGATATGCGGTTGGAAACTCACCTTATGCTTGCCCTGCAGCCAGGTCGCGATCTGACTTGCGAGTCTTCCACCGATCTTACCGGCAGCATCAATGCTATGTTTTTCTCGTACGATAGCCATAGTTTTATACAAATTCAATGCGAACCATCGGCGCCGCGTCACCCTGTCGCTGACCCAGTTTCGTGATGCGCAGGTAGCCGCCTGGTCGCTCCTTATAGCGAGGTCCTAATACTTCCAAAATCTTCTTTACCGCCTTCTTCTCTGGCAGATATTTCCCTAGCTCTTGTTTCGCATGCAATGACTTTACTTTTCCTTTCGTCACCAGGCGCTCGACCACTGGCCGGATTGCTCGAGCCTTGGTAGCAGTCGTGGTTACCTTTTCATACAAAATGACACTCGTCGCCAAATTCGAAAGCATGGCCTTGCGAGGTCCTGTCTTTCTGCCAAATTTAAATACTTTCTTCTGGTGACGCATAGGTATTACTCACTAGCTTCCGCTTCTGCAGTCTTCTCTGCTTTCTCGGCTTTTTCTGCCTTTGCTTTCTTCTTGGATTCTTTCACTGGCTCAGCGCCAGCAATAGCTGCGAACTGCTCCTGCAAAATAGCGACGCATTTCTGTACCGCATCCTCAGCGCTCATCGTGCCATCGGTCGTGACGGAAAGCACTACTTTTTCATAATCAGTACGCTGGCCGACGCGGGTATGCTCGATACTAAAACCGACATTAGCGATGGGACTGAAAATAGAATCGATCTGCATCAAGCCGATGTCTTTCTTGTCTACAACGCGCTCCTCGACCGGCTCATAGCCGATACCTTTCTTCACCATGATCTCCATTGAAAGCTCGGCTTTCTTATCGGTGAGCGTAGCAATGACCAGATCAGTGTTCACGACTTCGACATCAGCGTTCTTCTTGATATCAGCAGCTGTTACTTCCTTTTCTCCCTTCGCATGCAGTTCCAGAGTGACTGGTTCATCGCTGTGGCAGATGACCCGCAGCTTCTTCAAATTCATCATGACCTGCACGATGTCTTCCTTCACATGCTCGAGAGTATCATACTCATGCTGCACGCCATTCACCTTGATAGCACACACTGCGGCGCCGGGTAAAGAAGACAACAAAACGCGTCGAAGTGCATTACCGACCGTCGTGCCATAACCAGGATAGCAAGGCTCGATCACGACATCGGTCTGATTGTTCTTGCCTGCGGTATACTTCACCGTTGTTGGTGTTGGGATTGCGCTCGACATAGTTTCGCTCTGTTAGTTTTTAAAAAATATGTTAACGTGAATAGAACTCAACGATCAGGTAGGTCTCGATATTTTGCGGTAGCTCCTCTGGTTTTGGTTCAGCGGTAATCGTGATCGAGAGATCTTTCGGATTGACAGACAGCCAACCTGGCACATCAGCTTTCTTCATAGTCTCCATCACATTCTTCCAATACGGGGCCTTAGTCTTGGTTGCCCGCACCTTGATGACCTGACCAACTTTCACGGTATAGGACGGGATGTCCAGCGGCTTGCCATTCACTTCGAAATGCCCGTGATTGACGAGCTGGCGAGCCAATTGCTTCGTTGTCGCAAGACCGGCACGGAATACCACATTGTCCAGACGCTTCTCAAGCAGGGTCATGAGATTCACTCCAGCGCTGCCTGGTAATGCCTTGGCTTTTTCAAAAGTATTTCTGAACTGACGCTCCAGCAAGCCATAGATAAACTTAGCCTTCTGCTTCTCACGAAGCTGCTTGCCATAATCAGACAGCTTGCCGCGTGTTTTCTTCTGCCCATGCTGTCCTGGCGGATAGTTACGTTTGGTGACTGGACACTTGAAACTATCGCACAGCTTGATGCCTTCGCGACGACAGAGTTTATGCTTTGGTCCTATTTTACGAGCCATAGTGGTTTATACCCTTCGAGCTTTCTTAGCACGAACGCCATTATGCGGGATCGGGGTTGTGTCCTTGATAGAGAGTACCTCTAGCCCTGCACCATGCAACGCGCGCACTGCTGATTCACGTCCTTGACCAACGCCTTTGACGAAGACGTCGACTTCGCGGAGATTGTATTCCCGAGCCTTCTCTACGGCTGCGCGTGAAATGATGCCTGCCGCATAGGGCGTTGATTTCTTAGGCCCTTTGAATCCATTCTTACCGGCAGAAGACCAGGCCAAGACATTACCCTGCGGATCGGTGATGGTAACTATCGTATTATTATACGTAGCCTGCACATACGCTCGACCGCGTGGCACGATCTGCTTTTTCTTCTTCCGAGCCTTTACTTTCGGCCCGGCGCTTTCTGTAGCTGCTACTGGCTTTGTTTCTTCCATACGTTGAGCTAATTATGTCTTCTGAGCTGCTGCCTTACGGCCAGAACCCATGGTCTTACGCACATTACCCCGAACAGTTCGGGTATTGGTTTTGGTGCGCTGGCCACGAACCGGCAAATGCTTAGCGTGGCGACTCCCTCGATAGCTGCCGATCTCCTTCAAGCGCTTGATATTCGTCAACACTTCACGTCGCAGATCACCCTCGACTGTATGGGTATCTTCGATGATGCGGCGCAAATTGTTCACTTCTGTTTCTGACAGATTCTTCACTCGGGTATCAGGATTGATCTTCAGTTGCGCGAGGATCTTCTGAGAAGTGGTCAGACCAATACCATAGATATAGGTAAGCGCTACCTCGACGCGCTTCTCGACTGGAATAGTGACTCCGGCTATTCTTGCTGTGGTTGCCATAGATTATCCTTGTCGCTGCTTATGCTTCGGGTTCTCACAAATAACAACCAATCGACCCTTTCGACGGATCTTCTGGCATTTTGAACAAATTTCTTTGACTGATGCGCGAACCTTCATGTGGCATTATTTACGATAGGTGATGCGTCCTTTAGTGAGATCATAGGGGCTTATTTCAACCCGCACTCTGTCCCCTGGGATAAGACGGATCTTGTTCATCCGCATTTTTCCTGACAAATGACACAAAATCTCATGGCCATTATCCAAGGTAACTTTGAATGTGGCGCTCGGAAGTAACTCGTCGACCACACCCTCCATTTCTATGAATCCTTTGGAAGTATCTTGGCTATCCTGTGGCATTAGCCTTAGTTAAACAAAAAGTCTAATCAAGCTTCTGAGCCTGAAAATAAACTGCAGATAATTATACAGTTTTTCTTTTGTATGTCAAGAATATGCGGCTAAAGTTCGTTAGAAAAGGGGCGCCCATTGCTTCATATGCTTTAATTGCCTAACATTAGCCTTTTAATATCTCTTGACAAAAAATATACTATAGTGTATTATATTTGCACTATCGTCTCTAAGACAGATTCTGAACAGACGGTCCAAAAACCAAACAGGAGGTGTCCCTTGCCCGAGCGACTGAAACGCAGCGTGGCGACCACGGCCAAATCGAACTTCTTCATGGCGATGACCAGGACGACGAACGACCACGGCGCGGGCGGCGCGGCGACCATCCCGATCGGCTGATCGGCGGCGCCGGCAAGACGGACAGGTGCATGACGCACCACGGGTCCAGGGGACGGTTCGCGCTGTCGCGAACCGTCCCTCTTCTTTTACTCTAAGATTGCCTTGATACGCCTGACTCCAGCCGAGCTCGCTTCTTCTTTCTGAATCTTCAACTTGCCCATATCCTTCGTATTTTCTACATGCGGACCGCCACAGATCTCTTTGCTGAAGTCACCTACAAAGTATACTTTCACTGCGTCTCCATACTTATGTTCGAAAACACCGGTTGCTCCAATTTTCTTGGCATCAGCAACTGACATTTCTTCGAAATGGACCTTGTGATTCTTCGCGATTTCGTCGTTCACCATTTCCTCTATTTTTCGTAGCTCATACTCTTCGAGCTTTCGTGGAAAGGTAAAATCAAACCGTAAGCGTTCTGCGGTGATATTACTGCCGCGTTGATTAACATCCTCTCTTCCTAGGACGCGCTTCATGGCTTCCAACATCATATGGTTCGCCGTATGATACTTCACGGTCTGCTCACTATGATCAGCAAGACCACCTTTGAACTTGCCGGCGGAAGCTGTACGAGATTTGTCTTGATGTTCTTTCATTAAAGCATTAAAAGCATGTACGTCAACTGAGATGTTTTTCTCATGAGCCAGTTCCTGCACCATCTCCAGCGGGAAACCATAGCTTGAGAAAAGTATAAATGCGTCCTCGCCAGAAATAGCTCCAGCTTTCGCATATTTCTCAAAAGCCTTGGTCCCTTGATCCAAAGTCTTCGAAAATTTCTCTTGCTCTTTATGCAACTCCTCTACAACCGCGTCATGATTACGTCCCAGCTCAGGGTAGTCATTGTGATATTCACGCGTGATCATCTGAATCAGAACATCGAATTCTTTGGCATCTAGACCAATAATCTTGGCATATCTGATCATGCGACGGATAAGTCTGCGCAATACATAGCCCTGGTCAACATTCGATGGCCTCACGTGTCGTTCATCCGCGAGCAAAAAGACAATGGCTCGCATATGATCCACGATGATACGAACGGCCCGATCATTGCCTGCTGCGTTCTTGGCATATTTTTTCACATAGGCCATCAGCGGTTCTACGGTATCAATACCATAGACACTGTCCTGCCCGTCGAGCATGGCGACCGTTCGCTCCAGCCCCATGCCCGTATCTACGTTTTTCTGTTTCAGCGGAGCATAGGATCCGTCCTTTTGACGTTCATATTCCATGAAAACATTATTCCAAATCTCAACCCAGCGCTTATCTTTCGGATCAAATTTTTTCGGTGCAGCTTCTGTCGAATTCCAATAGAAAATCTCTGTATCTGGTCCACATGGTCCGGTACTACCAACCGGGCCCCAGAAATTATCTGCGCGACCAAGATAGACAATACGATCTGGCGAAACACCGCGAAGCTTCCAGAGTTCAGCGGACTCTTCATCGCGCGGAATAGTATCTTTTGGGTCTCCTTCGAATACGCTGAACGCGAGCTTTTCCAAAGGAATACCAAGATATCTCTTGTCAGTCAAAAATTCGAAGCTCCAGGCTATGGAATCCGCTTTGAAATAGTCGCCTAATGACCAATTGCCGAGCATTTCAAAAAAGGTCAGATGCGTGCCATCGCCTACGTTATCGATATCAACCGTACGGATGCACTTCTGCGCATTGGCCAGGCGAACTCCTGATGGATGTGTGCCGCCCATGAGGAATGGCGTTAACGGGTGCATACCAGCGGTCGTGAACAAAACCGTCGGATCATTTTCCGGAATTAAAGAAGCCGACGGCACAATCTCATGGCCCTTTGAGCGGAAGAAGTTAAAATAGAGATTTTTAAGCTGACGAGTTGTCATGAGGATTACTATACGGGAAAAAAACTAACAAAACAAGTAAACTATTGAATAGATTGACAAAAACAAAAATATATTGCAATCTATACTGTTCTTTAAAAAAACCTGTGGCAGCGATGTGCTGAAATAGATCTTTTCACTACATCGTTGCTACAGGGCGACCATATGAGAATAGGCTCATATGCTCTCCTCAAGAGGAGAAGAATGGCAGACAAGCAGATCGAAGTCTACACCTCAACGGCGATAGCCATCGAAATGGTACGCGCCACGCTCGCAGTTCTGGCTCAAGAACTTGATGTCGATTCGTTCGTCTGGCTCCAACACGCCGCCACCAATTTCGGTCGCAGCGGCCCTGACGACAAAGATATCCGCTGCGTTGAGATCGGCGCAGCAGTGCGCACATTTAGCGCGCAAGGGCCGCCCTTCGCCAACTTCAGGGCACGATGCGTTCTGAGCAGCGAACCCCCAGAGACCGTGAGGCTGCTGATCGACAAGACCATAACCTGGGCCGTCGGCTACATCGACCTCCACTGCTCCCTCACTTGGGACGACAGCGAACACATGAGCAAACATGAGGCCTTCAGCAGCTCTATCGGGGCCTTCTGCTACTTCAGCCCGCGAGAGCTTCGTGTCGAGAGGGTTCCTGAAGGCCAAAGCGTTCCGAAAAGAATTCAGAGCGTGATGGCTCGATACTTCCCTCCGAAGAAGTAAGCTGCGTAACAGTCAGCGGGAGACGATCACAGTTTGTCCGGAACCAACCGGATGACTGCGAGCGTCTCCCGCTTTTGTATTACCTATCGCTATTGAATGACCCCACTCCCGACAAGTTCCCGGCCTCTATAAGCAGCGAAAGTCTGCCCCGGGGATACTGCACGTTGCGGTCGGCTAAAACGAGCCACGTAGAGCGGCTTCCCGCTTCTACCGTGGCGAGCCCGTACTTTCTTTCCTGAGAGTTTCTCTACTACAACAACTTGATCCTCCTGCCGATACCGTATCTTTGCTTTGACTCGCAATGGAAATTTCTGAGGCTTTGTCACCCAATGCCAATCTGAAACCGTAATTTCTTTTTTGAAAAGCTCTAGCTCATGTTCAGTGCCGACAATGAGGCGATTCTTCTTTAGATCTTTATCAATGACATAAAGCGCCGGTCCTCCGCCGATATGGATACCGCGCCGTTGGCCGATAGTGTAGTAATATACCCCTTGATGCTGACCGAGTACCTTACCAGAAGTATCGACGATATCCCCCTTCTTCGGTTTGATCCACTCTTTCAGGAAATCATCCATATCGATATTCCCGACAAAACAAACACCCTGACTGTCCGGCCGTTCAGCATTCGGTAAATTGATCTTCTTCGCTAAAGTGCGTACCTGCGGCTTGGTCAGGTCTGCCAAAGGAAATACGACATGGGATAATTGCTGTGCCCCAAGTCCTGCGAGAAAGTACGACTGATCCTTGTTCTTGTCTTTTCCTTTGAGTAAATGATAGATACCATCTTTGGTTTTCTTCACTCCGGCATAGTGGCCAGTTGCGATCAAATCAAAACCTTCATTCCGTGCTCGGTCCAAGAAGACACCGAACTTGATCTGTGTATTGCACATGATGTCAGGATTCGGGGTTCTGCCGCTTCGGTACTCATAGACCATATAGTCAAACACCTGCGCGTGATATTCTCGTTCGAAATTCCATGTTTCAAAAGGAATGCGCAGAAACTTCGCAACCTTCCTCGCTTCCCGTAAATCCTCTTTCCAGGGACAATCAACACCTTTCATTGGCAAAGAAAAATTCTTCATGAATACCGCATAGACATCATAACCCTGTTTTTTCAAGAGATAGGCGGAAACAGCAGAGTCCACTCCACCAGAAAGACCAACGAGAATTTTCTTATTTACTTTTGATCCCATACTTTAATCGCGGACACCTGCACTTCACACCCGGGCCCGCTCTGTAGGGTGTTCAGCACAGGTGTCCGCGCTATAATCAATCTGTATCACGGCCGCACCAGTGTGATGAGCGATGGCGAGGACTGTTCGAGCCCGAAAGGCGAGTTCCGCAGCCGCGCGAATCACACTGGTGCGGCCGCCAATACACTAGAGATACTTTTCTTTATTTTTTTGCTGTTCAGCGTAGGTCTTGGCATAATGCGCTACTCCATTCGAATCGGTCAAGAAATAATAGTAAGGATTTGACTCAGGGTAAATAACCGCTTTAATGGCGTCAAGGCTTGGGTTGTCAATAGGCGCCGGCGGCAGGCCTTTGTACTTATAGGTATTGTAGGGTGAATTGACCTCCAGATCCTTTGCTGTCGACTTCGTACGTCCGCTTCCGGTGATGTAGTTCACGGTCGCATCAGATTGCAAAGGGATACCTTCTTTGAGGCGCTTCAGGAAAATATCAGCGACCAGGGCCCGATCCTTGCTGGCGGCGACCTCCTTCTCAATAATAGAAGCAAGGATGACAACGTTATCAATGCTTCTGCCTTGCCGCACGATCTCGTCACGCAGTTCCTGCGACACCTTCAAGTTGAATGTATCCAACATCTTACGGATAAGCAGTTTCGCGTCCCTATTCGCATCAACAGCATAGGTGTCAGGAAATGCATACCCCTCCACTGTCCGGCCAGTTCCGAGGGATTGCAGGAACGGATACTGCTCTTTCCATGAAGCGATGTCCTGCGTAGCGGCATCGAAAGCATCTCCTGAAAAACCCTGCTTGACCAGATACGAGCGATACTCCTTCAAATCCCAACCCTCTATCAAGGTAACTGTACTGCTATTCGCGAAAGTACCCGAGGTCAGCACACTGATAATCTGCAGCAGATTATCATGAGGAGACAGCGTGTAGACCCCTGCGTGGACCTTACTCTCAGCATGCGTCGCCCTGACCAAGAACTCAAAGGCAGAAGAGCTGCGAATGAGATTCTGATCACGCAAATTGCGGCTTATGGTAAACACGCTTTGGCCCGACTCAATCCTGAACGCCTGTTGCGCTGTGTCAGAAGATACTGGCCGCAAGAGCAGCGCAAGCCAAACAAGCCCACAGCCTACGAGTAGCGACACAAAAATAATACTTTTGCGCATAGAGCTAGAGGTGATCCTCGAGTCCCATTTCCTTCAGCTTCTCGATAAGCCCTTTGACATCAGCTGATTGCTTCAATGAGGAGATGAAGAGCGCATCCGGCGTATCAACGACAACCAAGTCATGCACATCATTAGCCACCATGACCTTCTTGCCGACCGTCGAGTATAAAAGATTGTTGGTGGCATTCGCATGGACGACGGTACCCTTCGTGACATTTTCGGAATCCTCAGCCTCAGCCATACGTTTCACGATATGCCACTTCCCCAGATCGCTCCAGCCTATTCGATTCGAGACGCTCATGGCTATTTTTTCAACATGCTCGGTCAAGGCGGTCTCGATGGTCATCTTCTCAAGCTCAGCATACCGTGACCTAATACGCTCATCTCGCATGTCATGCACCATGATCTTCGCTATCTCACGGCATGTCGCGAACATCGCGGGCTGGAATTTCTCGAAGAGATCCAAGACATTCCCTAATCGCCACACATACATACCCGTGTGTGCATAGTACAGGCCTGTCTTCAACAGATCGCGCAAAAAATCTGCCTCAGGCTTCTCAATGATATCATCAATCTCGAAGATGCCCTCAGTACCGACCTGCTGCAAATTCTGTCCTGCCTTAAAGTAGCTATAGCCAGTATCAGGATATCCCGGGGTGACCGCCGGCGTCAGGATATAGTCATGGTGAGATTTGATGAACTGCTCGCTCATGCGTAGCAGGTCACGAAAAGCTTCCGCATCCGCGATATGGTCATCTGAGGGTACAGAGGCCACTATCTCACCCCGATCAACGAACTCGGCGAGATAGCAGACCTCCAGGCACATAGCGGGGCCAGTATTGCGCGTATCGGTTTCTATGATCCTATTCGAGGCCGGAAGCTCAGGTAGCTCCTCACCTAAACGATTAACGAAGCGTTCATTCACGGATACGAAAACGTCCTCCGGCGTCCGAATGAGCGGTATAAGCCGTTCATAGGTCGTTCGGATCATCGTTTTGTCACCGACGAGTTTCTGGAATTGCTTTGGATTATCAGTTCTGCTGAGCGGCCACAGGCGTGTACCGATCCCTCCTGCTCGAATAACGTATTTCATATACTATACTGTAACAAAAAGCTCAGAAAAAAACTACTCTCGGCCTCCATTAGGAGCGCTACCGCAAGATATGCTATACTTATAATTGCTATGTATCTCTTCATCATACCACTCGTAGTCATGCTGATCACCCAGGGCATTAAGCTGTCCCTGGAATACTATGAGGGCACTTTCAGTTGGAGTCACGTGAATAGCTATGGCGGTATGCCCTCGTCCCATGCGGCTTTCGTCGCATCGCTGTCCTATATGCTGTGGCACTTCCAAGGGTTGAATAGCCCAGCTTTCGCCGTATCGCTCGTGCTGCTTATCATAGTATTACGCGACGCTATGGGATTCCGCTGGCAATTAGGTATACATGGCAAGATACTGAACAAGCTCATCAAAGAACTCCCTGCCACTAAGGAGTATCAATTCCCCGTACTCTCTGAACGTCTCGGACATACGCCGCTGGAGGTCACCGTCGGCCTGATCGTCGGGATCGTGCTGAGCATGATCGCGATACACTTCATCTAAACATCACAGCAGTGGTATCCCGATGATTTCGTCGGGTTTTTTTAACCCCATGATCTTCAGAATGGTAGCCGTAATATCCGGCAAGATGCCAGCCGAAGTCGCCAGGCTCAGATCGTGGCCGCGTACACCGAAGGTCACATTCTTTCCATACCAAGGCTTCCCAATGATGATAAAGGGCACCGGGTTATTCGAATGCATCTTGTCGATAACACCCGTCTGCAGGTTGAAGAGACTCTCGGCATTGCCATGGTCAGCTGTGATCAAAACCGCGCCATCATAGGCAAGGACAGTTTCCGTAATCTGCCCGATACATTCATCGAGTATCTCTATAGCTTCAATAGTTGCCTGTAAATTACCCGTGTGGCCCACCATATCCGCATTGGCAAAATTCACCACGATAAAATCATATTTGGACTCGCGTATCTCAGAGATGAGACGGGTCGTTATTTCTCGAGCGCTCATAGCGGGCTTCTGATCATAGGAGGCTGACTTCACCGACGGAATGAGCACATGTTCTTCTCCGGGATACTTTTTTTCTTGGCCGCCATTGAAGAAATAGGTCACATGGGCATACTTCTCTGTCTCGGCGATATGTAGCTGCGTGAGGCCAGCATCGCTGATTACCTTAGCCAGCGGTGTGGTCACTGCCTGTGGCGGAAAGGCTATGTGCACCGGCAAATCTTTCTCATACTCGGTCATGGTCACGAAGGTAAGATCTTGCATATAGACACGCTCGAATTTATTGAAGCCCGGCAAGACGAACGCTTTGGTCAATTGCCGCGCGCGATCAGCCCTAAAATTGAAAAAGATTACCGCGTCACCATTCGCGACCGTAGCGATGGGCTTACCATGGTCGGTGATAACGGTCGGCTCGAGCTGTTCATCATAGACTCCGGCATCATAGGAGGCTTGTATAGCTTTCAGCGGATCCTCTGCTTTTTTATCTGAGATGCCTTGCGCGATAGCTCTATAGGTCTTTTCGATCCGCTCCCACCGATTATCACGGTCCATAGCGTAAAATCTCCCACTCAAGGTCGCGATCTTGCCGACACCAAGCTTCTTCAAGACATCCTGCAGTTTATTAACGAAGGTCAGTCCGCTGTTCAGCGGGGTATCTCGGCCATCAAGGAAACAATGCACATAGACCCGCTCCATTTTCTGCTGAGCAGCAAGCTCCAAGAGCGCATAGAGATGTTCATTGTAGCTATGCACGCCGCCTGAGCTTACGAGACCCATGATATGTAAAGCGCTAGCGCGCTTCTTCACGGTCTTACATACTTCCAGCAACTCTGTATTCAGGAAGAACGATCCGTCGGCAATTGCTTTGGAGATGCGCGTCAAACTCTGATATAAGACACGTCCTGAGCCCAGGCTCAAGTGTCCGACCTCAGAATTACCGACCTCGCCCCAGGATAAGCCGACCGACTCTCCCGCGGCCTGTATCGACATCGCCGGATAGTTCGTCAGATAGGAATCCATATTCGGCGTCTTCGCGAGACTTATCGCATTCGCGCGTGATGGCGGAGCGATGCCCCAGCCATCAAGTACGATGAGCACGAGCGGCCGAGGTCTGGTGGATGAAGCTGCGATCGCTGCCATAGCTTTAACTGTGCACTAAAAGGCTTGACCCGGTCATAGCCTGAGGTTTCTTAACATGTACTAACTCAAGTAGCGTAGGCGCGATATCGGCAAGTATACCCTTCTTCTTCAAGCGCAGCTTCGGACCTTTCTTAATAATGATACAGGGCACCAGATTCTTCGAGTGCTCAGTGTCTATTTCGCCGGTTTCTCGATTCACCAGCTCCTCAGCATTCCCGTGATCTGCGGTGATGCAGACAATGCCATTGCGCGCCAGGACCGCCGGGACGATCTTTCCGAGACAGTGATCTACATACTCGACCGCTTTGATGGTCGCCGGGACGCTACCGGTATGTCCCAGCATATCTGCATTCGAGATATTCACGCCGATGAAATCATAGCTGTTCGAGTCAAGCGCTCGCAGTAGTTGTGTCGTTATAGCAGGCAGGCCCATTCTAGGAGTTTTTTTGTACGAGAGAACATCCGGCGAGGCTACAAGTATACGCTTCTCTCCGGCTATCGGTTTCGCATAGCCACCATTGAAGAAGTAGGTCATGTGGGCATATTTCTCGCTCTCTGCGATATAGAGCTGGTGGAAGTGGTTGAGGACTATCGGCAGGGTATCAACGATGTCGCGGCTGGGATACGCAGTCAGTATGCTCTCCAGATCCGGACCGAAATCCGTCATGGCAACAAAGAAGAGCTGCTTCAATATCTTCAGACGTTTGAAAGCGTGCGTATTGACCTTCTCGAAATCATTCTGAGTAAATGGCTTGGAAAGCTGCCGAGCGCGATCGGACCGTAAATTGAAGAAGATAACGCTGTCCTTATCACTTATCTTGCCGACTGGCTTGCCGTTGGCGGTTATCACCGTTGGCAAAATGAATTCATCCGTCTCGCCACGATTATAAGCATGCAGAACTGCATCCTCGGCAGAGCTGGCATACTGTGGAGCCACACCGCGGACCATCGCATCATACGCAATATGGGTATGCTTCCAGTCCTTCTTGCGGTCCATAGCATAGGCACGCCCGATAATGGTCGCGATAGTACATTGGGAGTTAAAGAGATTCTGATATTTGCGGAGTAGTCGTATCGCCGAGAATCGAGAGCTATCGCGTCCGTCAGTGAACAAATGCAAATAGATGTTCTTTACTTTCTGATATCGGAAAAAGGTGATGAGCGCGATCAAATGATCCGGCTGCGAATGAGCGCTCTGACCATTTGACAGAAGACCCATCAAATGCACGTTCGAGTTATACTTCCGAGCATGCTTGGCCGCCTGTAAGAACGCCGGATTCTTGAAAAACGTACCGTCAGAGATCGCGCGTGAGATCATAACGCTATCCTGCTCCACGATACGCCCTGCCCCGATATTTATATGCCCTGCCTCGGAGTTGCCATCCTGACCGCTCGGCAAACCCACTGCCGTTGATGAGGCCTTCAGTTCTGTATAGGCATATTTCCTTGCATAAGCGTTCATGTTGGGCGTCTTGGCCTGATAGATCGCATTACTCTCATCATGAGGACCGACTCCCCAGCCGTCCAGGATGATGAGTACGGTTGGTTTTCGTGTACTAACCATTGAGCTCCTTCTCTATCTCTAGTAACCTATTATATTTCGATATGCGCTCACCACGCGCGGTCGATCCGGTCTTGATATAGTCGGCATTCACCGCTACCGAAAGATCCGCGATAAAGGTGTCGGACGTTTCGCCGCTACGATGTGAGATGACAGTACTATAGGCATTCTTCTTCGCGAGCGCGATACATGCCAAGGTCTCGCTCAAGGTCCCAATCTGATTTAGTTTTATCAAGATGCTATTCCCGACACCTAGATCTATGCCTTTCTGAAAACGCTTCGTATTCGTCACGAAAAGGTCGTCACCGATGAGCTTCACCTCGGGATAGTGCTCATTACAGAGTTTGGTCCAACGCTGCCAGCCAAGCCAATCCTCCTCTGCGAATGGATCTTCCAGGGCGCCTATGGGATACTGTTTCAATAACTGTTGATAGTAGTCAGCGAGGCCATCGGCAGTGTATTCCTCATGCTCCAATTTCAGATCATACACTTTCTTGTCAACACTATAAAACACCGATGAGCCAGCATCGATACCGAGCAGCAGATCATGGCCAGGGCTATAGGAAGCTTCCTTGATCGCCTGGACCAGCACCTCGAAGACCTGGCGATGGTTCGGGAAATTCGGTGCATAGCCGCCCTCATTACCTAGGTCGGTATCCATGCCTTGAGCGATGAGCAGCTTGCCCAGGGCGTGGAATACCTCGCTGCCGAGACGAAGACGTTCGGCAAAGGTCTGATGCGCATGATGAGGAATGATCCAAAACTCCTGTATATCAAGGTTTGAGCTCGCATGCTTCCCGCCATTGATGATATTAATCAAGGGTATCGGGAGCGTATAGACTTTCTCATCAGCCATCGAGCTCAGGGAACGAATATAGTGATACAAAGGCACGCCGAATGCCATGGCAGCAACTCTAGCACAGGCAAGCGAAACCCCGAGAATAGCATTCGCTCCCAAGCGCTGCTTATTTGGCGTGCCGTCCAGGCCTATCATCAGCTGGTCGATCCGCTCCTGATCGTTCACATACATACCCTCCAGCAGCTTAGCTATCTCAGTATTCACATTCGCCACGGCTTTCAGAACGCCTTTCCCGCCGTAGCGCTTCGGATCGTTATCGCGCAGTTCGAACGCTTCGAATGCCCCTGTCGAGGCTCCTGACGGAACCGCAGCCGAAGCCTTCATGCCATTCTCAAGCTCGACTGTCACCTCAACAGTCGGTTCTCCTCGAGAGTCAAGTATCTCTAACGCAGTGATTTTTTTTATTCTTTTTGACATATTATTTTTTTAATAATGGTCTGAGCGCAGGACACGGCTTTCCCTGCAGGAAGGAAAGCATCGCTCCCCCACCGGTCGACACGAAATGTATCTTCTCTTCTGCTTTC
The DNA here is from genome assembly GCA_964422585.1 of uncultured Gammaproteobacteria bacterium. GTDB lineage: Bacteria > Patescibacteriota > Patescibacteriia > UBA1558 > 2-01-FULL-52-15 > CAYRBH01. Next base: position 468 of record CAYRBH010000001.1, on the reverse strand, counting down.
GCCATAAGCACCGCCTTCACAGTCTCACCGCCGCCAACATAGGCTTGAGCGCGCGCATGCATCAGTATCTTCACAAGCGCATGCGTGGCCTTGGCATAGCGCGGATCCTCAAAATAACCCAAGGGTCCATTCCAAATGACCGTACGAGCTTTTTTGATGACCTGTTCATAGAGCTCTATGGTATCTGGTCCTAAGTCTAATATCATCTCATTCTTTTTCACGTTCCCGACTGCAGAGACCCGGGCACGCGCGGTCAAAGACGAAGAGACCTGTGCATCTACTGGCAGTTTCAGCTTATTGCTCATCAGGCTCTTGCTCCAAGCGAGCATATCAGTTTCTATCTTCGACTTACCCACACCATAGTCAAAAGCCGCGAGCACATTGTTCGCGAGCGCTCCCCCGAGCAGCAGATAGTCCACCTTACGGAGTAATCTACGTAAGAGGACAATTTTTGTGGAAATTTTATTC